>CAMYNJ010000128.1 GCA_947259795.1 uncultured Alphaproteobacteria bacterium
GGAAGCCCTGTTCCATGAAGCCGTGAAACGCATGGTCCACGCCTTCGAACTGCGCGCCCAGGCTCTACATGGCCGTCCGCCGACGGCGGAAACGGAACCCGGACCTGGTCAGGCTTAGCCAGGACTCCCGCCGGGCTAGTGTGATTCATATGTTTAGTGTCCTTTCGATCCTGAAATTCAATCAGATGAATTTCAGAATCAGGACACTAGGCTGACGTGGCGCGCCCCAGAAAGGCGTGGCGCAGTTCCGGATCTGCAAGTATTTCCTCACCCGTGCCTTCGGCGGTCACAAGGCCATGCTGCAGAACAATGGCACGGTCCGCGATCCGCAGGGTCCGTGACACGTCCTGTTCGGCCAGGACCACGGTCAGGCCACGGTCGACGAGGCCCGGGATGACCTGGAAGATCTGTTTGGCGACTGCCGGTGCCAGGCCAAGCGTCGGTTCGTCCAGCAGCAGCAGTTTCGGGCGTGCCATCAAACCGCGACCCAGTGCCAGCATTTGCTGCTCGCCGCCGGACAGGGTTCCGCCGAGTTGCCCGCTGCGTTCCCGCAAACGGGGGAACAGGTCGAAGACGTCGGCCATCGTCCGGTCGCGCAAAGGACGGGCGGGAGGCGAGATGGCGCCGACAGCCAGGTTCTCGCGGACCGTCATGTCGGGGAAGATCAGCCGGCCCTCGGGCACGAGAACGATGCCCCCTGCAACACGCTCGTGCGGCGGGACGGCGGCGATGTCCCGACCATCGCACAGGATGCGTCCGTCGCTCACCGGCAGGACACCGGCCAAGGCCTTCATCAGGCTGGTCTTACCCGCCCCGTTGGCGCCGACAACCGCGGTAATGCGGCAGGGCCGGATGTCGATATCGATGCCGTGCAGAACCGCCGCCTCGCCGTAGCGGGCGGTCAGGCCCTCGGTTCGCAGGGCGAGGCTCATGTGTCGTCCTGCCCGAAATAGGCGGCGATCACGTCGGGATGCGCGGCGATTTCCGCCGGCAAGCCTTCGGCGATCGTCTCGCCGTGATGCAGCACCGTGATGCGGTCCGACAGTGCCGTCAGCGCCTGCACCACGTGTTCCACGATCACGATGGTGAGGCCATAGCTGTTCTTCACCCGGCGCAAAGCCTCGATCATTTCCCCGACTTCCGCGGGCGTGAGGCCGGCCATGACCTCGTCGAGCAGCAGAAGCCGCGGTCCGGTGCCCAAGGCCCGCGCGACTTCCAGCCGTTTGCGCCCCGACAGGGTGAGCGACTGCGCCGGCAGGTCGGCTTGCTGGTCCAACTCGACATCCCGCAAGAAGGCCCGCGCCATTGCCGCCGCCTCGGTCGTGGAGGGCGGGTTGCGCCGTCCGAAGAGAATCGCGACCTCGACATTTTCAAGCAGGGTCATGGCCGGAAAGGGACGCACGATCTGAAAGGTCCGAGCGATACCCCGGCGGCAGATGCGATCCGGGCTCAGCCCGCCGACAGGCTGCCCGTCGAACAGAACGCTGCCCGATGTTGCGCGCTGGTTGCCGGCGATAATGCTGAACAGCGTGGTCTTGCCGGCACCGTTGGCCCCCATCAGGCCATGGATCGTCCCGGCCTCTACCTCGACGCTGACGTCCCGCAAAGCCCAGAGGCCGCCGAAGTTCTTACTCACCGATTGGACCGACAGCAGGGTCATGTCCGCCCACCGTAGGCCCGTTTCTTCAGAAGCCCGGTCAGCCCGTCGGGCGCGAAGAGCACGAATCCGATCAGGAACAAGCCCAATAGAATGAGATAAAGCTGCGGCGGCGAACTCCGCAACAGTTCCGACAGGGCCACCAGGAACAGGGCACCCAGAATGGGGCCTCGCGCGTCGCCACTGCCGCCGATGATGGCCATGGTGACGATGGTGAAAGAGATGGTCGGATTGAAGACCTGAAGCACTTCGAAATAGGTCGAGCGCAGCGCCATCATGCCGCCGACCATGCCGGGGATCAGCGCCGACAGGACATAGGCCGCGACTTTGAAACGGATGACCGGGACGCCGACCGTCTGCGCCGCCGTCTCGTCTTCGCGGATGGCGGAGAGGCCGCGGCCGAAGCGGGATGTCGTCACAAGATGGGTGATCGCT
>CAMYNJ010000129.1 GCA_947259795.1 uncultured Alphaproteobacteria bacterium
ATGGACGGGATGATGTCGGTGCCCAGGTCGATCGACAGAATCTGGATCACCGTCATCGCCAGCGGCACCGGAAACAGCATGTAAATCAGATAGGGCATGATTTCCGGCCCGTTCGACACCAGGACGTAATTGGTGAACTTGCGGATGTTGGCGAAGATGGTCCGGCCTTCCTCGATGCCGGCGACGATCGAAGCAAAATTGTCGTCCAGCAAAATCACCTGCGCCGCCTCGCGGGCCACGTCGGTGCCGCCCGCCCCCATGGCGATCCCGACATCGGCGGCCTTCAGCGCCGGGGCGTCGTTGACCCCGTCGCCGGTGACGGCGACGACCTTTTGCATATGGTGCAAGGCCGTGACGATCTTCATTTTCTGTTCCGGCGTGGTCCGGGCGAACACGGCCGCGCCGGCTTCCAGGCGCTCGACGATCTGGGCTTCCCGCATCACCGCCAATTCGTCCCCGGTCAGGGTCAGGCTGCCCGGTTCGGCGTCGTCGGGAATCATCCCGGCCTGTCGGGCGATGGCCTCGGCGGTATCGGGGTGGTCGCCGGTGATCATGATCGTGCCGAGGCCAGCTTGGCGGCATTGCTCGACCGCCGGCGGCACCTCGGGGCGTAACGGGTCTTCGAGACCCAGAAACCCCAGCAGCGTCAGGTCGCGCTCCAAGTCCTCCTGCGGCGCGTCCTCGGGAATATCAGCCGCAAGCTTTCGGCCGGCCACGGCAATCACCCGTTTGCCCTGCCGCGCCAACTGTTCGACTGCGGCCTCGGCCTGCGCCAGGGCTTCCGTCGTGGCCGGCAGGGCTTCTCCCGTCACACTGCGGACCGATGCCAACAGCGGCTTGAGCGCTTCCCAGGCCCCCTTGACGATGAACTCGGGCCCATCCGGCGTCATCACGATTCCGGCCGACCGGCGTTTGCCGACGTCGAAGGCGAACGACCTTTGAACGTTGTCGGTGATGGCCTGGGCGTCGCCGCCGTCACTTTCCAAGCGTTGGGCGATCGCGACGTCCAAAGGATCGCCGCTGAACCCCGTTTCGGTATGGCCCAGGTCCGAGGCGGCCACGGCGGCCCCGAGAAGACCGCTTCCGCCATCCGGCGCCTCGGCCGGCCCGCCCGACGGGTCGACGATCGCGGTGACCGTCAAACGGTTCTGCGTCAGGGTGCCGGTCTTATCGGTACAGATCACATGCACCGCCCCCAGGGCCTCGACCGCGTTGAGGCTTTTGACCAGCACATTGCGCTTGGCCATGCGCAGGCTGCCCATGGCCAGCGACAGGGTGAAGGTCGGCAACAGGCCCTCGGGCACGTTGGCGACGATGATGCCCATCATGAACACCAAATTGACCCACAGCGAGCGCCCGGTGAACACGCCGTAGAGAAAGAACGTGAAGCCCATGATCACCGCGATCGTCGTCAGCACCCGGACCATATGGCTGGTTTCGCGTTCCAGCGGCGCGGCCGAGCGGCGGATTTCATGGGACAGCATGGCGATGCGCCCGAACTGGCTGCGGAACCCGGTGGCGAAAACGATGGCCCTCCCCGTCCCTCGGATAACCGCGCAGCCCGCGAACGCCAGATTGCGGGCCTCCGTCAGGCTGGCGTCCGTCGCCTCAGGCGCCAAAGACAGCGGTTCGGCCTCGCCCGTCAACGGCGCGTTGTTGACGATCAGGTCGTGGCCTTCGACCAAGCGGGCATCGGCCGGAATCCGGTCGCCTTCGCGCAACAGAATGACATCCCCCGGCACCAGGTCGTCGGCCTGGGCCTCGGTTTCTTCGCCATCGCGGACCACCGAAACCTTTTGCGGGAGGAATTTTTTCAACTCTTCCATGGCGCGCTCGGCGCGGTATTCCTGGATGAAGCTGAACAGCGCGTTGAGCAGGGAAACACCCAACAAGGCCCACCCCAGAATGTCCATCTGCTCGCCCGGCTGAATGAAGTGGGCGACAAAACAGATCCCGGCGGCGATATCCAGCAAGATGGTAAAAAAATTGGTGAATTGCCGCAGCAGGGTTTTCAGCCACCACAGCTTGCGGGGCGCTTCCAGGGTGTTCGGCCCGACTTCCCGGCGGCGGG
>CAMYNJ010000130.1 GCA_947259795.1 uncultured Alphaproteobacteria bacterium
CGGTGGTCCGGCGCGAGACCAATTCCTGGCGCTGGCCGGTGGTGCAGTTCGTCTACATGTTCACGCTGGCCTACATCGCCGCCTTCGTCACCTACCGCATCGCCAGCGCGTTCGGCGGCTGACAATAGCCCGCTTTGGCGTTTTTTCCCTTGCCCGGCAAGGGACACTGCGACAAGCTGACGGACTGTGGGAAGCTGAGGAATTCAGGTCCTGACCAAAGGGCTGCGGGGCGCAGCGCCAGGCTTGGCCGGGCGGCCTTGCCAGCTCGTCCCGTTGGTATTGGATGCCAGTTTCTCACCTCTAGCCAAACTGCGGACAATTGCCTAAGGTTGTATGTTCAAGAACAAACAACAGGGAGCTTGAAGCGATGTTTAAGAAGTTTGTGGTATCGGCGGTATTGGGTGTTTCGGTCGTGCTCGCGCAGACTCCTGCGACAGCCGCCACGCCCAAGGACGCCTTGGTGATGGCCTATTCCATCGACGATATCATCACGCTGGACCCGGCCGAGATTTTCGAATTCTCCGGCGCCGAATATTCGGCTAACACCTATGACCGGCTGATTGCCTACGACGTCAAGGATGTCTCCAGGATTTACGGCGTCATTGCCGAGAGCTGGACCATCTCCGACGACGGCAAGACCTACACCTTCAAGATTCGCGAAGGCGTCAAGTTCACGTCGGGCAACGACCTGACGGCGGAAGACGCCGCGTTCTCGCTGCAACGCGTGATCAAGCTGGACAAGTCGCCGGCCTTTATTCTTTCGCAGTTCGGCTTCACCGCCGACAACGTCGCCCAGAAAATTCGCGCGACCGACAAGTACACGCTGGTCCTGGAGACCGACCAGGCCTATGCGCCGACCTTCCTGCTCTATTGCCTGACCGCGGGCGTCGGGGCGGTCGTAGACAAGAAGGTGGTGATGTCGCACGAGAAAGACGGCGATCTGGGTCATGCCTGGCTGCGCACCAACTATGCCGGCGTCGGCCCGTTCAAGCTCAGGAAATGGACCGCCAACGAATCTCTGGTTCTCGAGCGTAACGACACCTACTGGGGCGAAGCCCCGGCGATGAAGCGGGTGCTGATCCGCCACGTCAAGGAAGCGGCATCCCAGCAGCTGCTGCTGGAGAAGGGCGATATCGACATCGCGCGGAACCTCGAGGCCGACCAGCTTGCCTCGATCGCCGGCAACGGCGACGTGAAGACCCTGGTCGCCGAGAAAGGCGCGGTCTGGTATCTGGGACTGTCGCAGAAGAACGAATATCTGAAGCGGCCGCAGGTACGCCAGGCGCTGAAATACCTGGTCGATTACGACGGCATCGCCAACACCATCCTCAAGGGCCGCGGCACCGTGCACCAGGCCTTCCTGCCCAAGGGCTTCCTGGGCACACTGACCGACAAGCCGTTCAAGCTGGACGTCGCCAAGGCCAAGGCGCTGCTGGCCGAGGCCGGCCTGCCGAATGGCTTCAAGGTGACCATGGACACCCGCAACAACACCGTAACCACGGCCATGGCGCAAGCAATCCAGCCAACCTTCGCACAGGCCGGGATCGAGCTGGAGATCATTCCCGGCGACGGCAAGCAGACACTGACCAAGTACCGGGCGCGCAACCACGACATCTATATCGGCCGCTGGGGACCCGACTATCAGGATCCGCACACCAACGCCGATACCTTCGCGCGCAACCCGGACAATGCGGACGACGCCAAGTCCAAGCCGCTGGCCTGGCGCAATGCCTGGGACATCCCGGCGATGACCAAGAAGGCGGACGCCGCGATCATGGAACGCGACGCCGACAAACGGGCCCAGATGTATCTGGATATCCAGCGCGAGCATCAGCAGGTCTCGCCTTTCGTCATCATGTTCCAGGACATCGAGGTCTCGGCGCTGCGCAAGAATGTCGACGGCTTCGTCCTCGGCCCGTCATTCGACAGCAACTTCTACGCCAAGGTGACAAAGAAGTAGGCCTGCGCAAAGCATGACCGATCTGGCGAAATCCGGCGGCGGTATGGACTACCGCCGCCATTTCGCGCGCCTGAAGCGGCTGGCCGGTACCGTCCTCAGCGTCGCGACGACGTTCCTCGGGCTGCTGCTGGTCACCTTCCTGATCGGCCGCGTCGTGCCGATCGACCCGGTGCTGGCCGCGGTCGGCGATCGCGCGCCGGCCGACATTTACGAGCGCGTGCGCGAGGAAATGGGCCTCAACCTGCCCCTGTGGCATCAATTCGCGATCTATCTGGGCAAGGTCCTGCAAGGCGATTTCGGGCAGTCGGTGCTGACCGCCCGTCCGGTCCTCGACGATATCAGGCGGGTTTTCCCCGCGACCCTGGAACTGGCGTCCGTGGCCACCGTGATCGGCGTCCTGCTCGGCGTACCCGCCGGCGTGATGGCGGCGGTCCATGAAGGCAAATGGATCGACCATCTGGTCCGCTTCATCGGCCTGATCGGCTATTCGGTGCCGATCTTCTGGCTCGGCCTGGTCGGCCTGCTGGTGTTCTACGCACAACTGGGCTGGGTTGCCGGTCCCGGGCGCATCGATTTCATCTATGACGGCTATTTCGACCCGATCACCGGCCTGATGCTGGTCGACACGCTGTTGCAGGGCGAAATCGAAATTTTCTGGAACGCGCTGGCGCACATCGCCCTGCCCGCCTGCCTGCTGGCCTATTTCTCTCTCGCCTATATCGCGCGAATGACGCGCTCGCTCATGCTGGAGCAACTGCAGCAGGAATATATCGTCACCGCCCGGGTCAAGGGCCTGCCCGAGCGGTCGGTGATCTGGCGCCACGCGCTGGGCAATGTGTCGGTCCCGCTGGTCACCGTGATCGCGCTATCCTACGCCAGTCTTCTGGAAGGGTCGGTGCTGACCGAAACCATCTTTGCCTGGCCGGGCATCGGCCTCTACATCACCAACTCGCTGCTGAACGCCGATATGAACGCGGTGCTGGGCGGCACCATCGTCATCGGCGCCGTGTTCATCGGCGTCAACATGCTGTCCGACCTGCTCTATACCGTGCTGGACCCGCGCGCGAACTGAACGGCGGCAAAGAAACAATGACGACCAGACAGTGGCTCTTGTCCGCGTCGCCCGCCTCGCAGATGCAGGCCCGCCTGGGCCGCGCCTATGTCGGCTGGCAGTCCTTCCGGCAGAACCGGCTGGCCGTGATCGGCCTTGCCATCATCCTGCTGTTGGTTCTGGTCGCCGCCCTGGCCGACATTCTGGCGCCATACGACCCCCTGGCAAGCGACCTGACCCAACGCCTGAGGGCGCCCGGCGACGGCTTCCTGCTGGGCAGCGACGGCCTGGGCCGCGATATCCTGAGCCGCATCATCCACGGCTCGCGCTATACCCTGATGATCGTCGCCCTGGTCGCGATAACCGCCGCCCCGGTCGGACTGATCGTCGGCACGGCAGCCGGGTTCCTCGGCGGCTGGGTCGACACGGTGCTGATGCGCATCACCGACATCTTCCTGGCCTTCCCGAAGCTGATCCTGGCGCTCGCCTTCGTCTCGGCGCTGGGACCGGGAATCGAGAATGCCATCCTGGCCATCGCGCTGACCAGCTGGCCGCCCTATGCCCGCGTCGCGCGGGCCGAAACGCTGACCGTGCGCGGCGCCGACTACATGGCGGCGGCGCGGCTGCAGGGCATTTCGCGCACAAGGCAGGTCCTCGGGCATATCGCGCCGATGTGCATTCCCTCGCTGATCGTTCGGGTCACGCTGGACATGGCCGGCATCATCCTGACCGCCGCCGGGTTGGGTTTCCTCGGCCTGGGGGCGCAGCCGCCGCTGCCGGAATGGGGTGCGATGATCGCCAACGGCCGCCAGTTCCTGCTGGACCAGTGGTGGGTGGCGACCATGCCGGGCATCGCGATCTTCATCGTCAGCCTGGGCTTCAACCTTTTCGGGGACGGGCTGCGCGACGTGCTCGACCCCAAGCGGGGGCAATAGTGGATGGAGACCACTGGCGCCATGGCCGAAACCCCGCTGCTCGACATCGAAAACCTGCGGGTCACCTTCCGCACCAGCCATGGGACCGTGGAAGCAGTGCGCGGCATCGGCTTCACGCTGGGGCGCGAGCGCCTGGGCATCGTCGGCGAATCCGGCTCGGGCAAATCGCAGACCGGGCGCGCCATCCTGGGGCTGACCGCCGGCAACGGGGAAATCCGTGCCGACCGGCTGCGCTTCCATGGCCAGGACCTGATGGGGTTCGGCCAACGGGAATGGCGGGCCATTCGCGGCAAGCGGATTTCAATGGTCATGCAGGACCCGATCTATTCGCTGAATCCGGTGATGACCGTCGGCCGGCAGATCGTCGAGGCCTATACCACCCACCATCGGGTTTCGCCGCGCGAGGCGAAGGAAAAAACCCTCGAGATGCTGGCGGCGGTGAAGATCCGCGATCCGGAATCAGTATTCGGCCGCTACCCGCACGAGGTGTCCGGCGGCATGGGCCAGCGCATCATGATCGCCATGATGCTGATCCCCGACCCGGACCTGATCATCGCCGACGAGCCGACCTCGGCGCTGGACGTGACGGTGCAGCTTCAGGTGCTGGCCATCCTCGACGACCTGGTGCGCGAACGCGGCATGGGCCTGATCTTCATCAGCCACGATCTGTCGCTGGTCTCGTCGTTCTGCGACCGAATCCTGGTCATGTACAAGGGCCGCATCATGGAAGAGCTGAAGGCCAGCGAACTGCATCGGGCAAAGCATCCCTATACAAGAGGCCTGCTGGACTGCCTGCCCAGCCTCGACGGGCCGAAGGCGCCGCTTCGCGTGCTGCGGCGCGACCCGGCCTGGGAAATCGGTTAATGCCGATGCTGGAAATCGAATATCTGAACGTCCGTTTCAGCGATACGCCGGTATTGAAGGATGTCGGCCTCGCCGTGCCCCGCAACGCCTCATTCGGGTTGGTCGGCGAATCCGGCTCGGGCAAATCCACGGTGCTGCGCACCGTCTGCGGGTTGGTGGATGACTGGGATGGGACCATCTCGGTCGCCGACCGCAAGCTCGGCGCCAAGCGCGATCTCGCCTTCTACCGAACCACCCAGATGGTGTTCCAGGACCCTTACGGGTCGCTGCACCCGCGCCACACGATCCACCGCATCCTGTCCGAGCCGGTCAAGGTGCACCGGCTGGGCGACACCGAGGCGCGGGTCGCCGCGGCGCTGGCGCAGGTCGGGCTGGACGCGACCTTCCGTTTTCGCTATCCGCACCAGCTTTCCGGCGGCCAGCGGCAGCGTGTCGCGATCGCCCGGGCCTTGATCCTGGAGCCGCAACTGGTGCTTCTGGACGAGCCGACCTCGGCGCTGGACGTGTCGATCCAGGCCGAGATCCTGAACCTTCTGCAGGACTTGCAGCAACGGCTGGGCCTGACCTATGTCGTGGTCAGCCACGATCTGGCGATCGTCGCCCATATGTGCGAGACGGTGGCGATCATGAATCGCGGACGGGTGGTCGAGACGGTCGCCACCGGGGCGCTGGGCGATACGGCGTCGCTGTCGCCCTACAGCCGACAACTGCTGGTCGCCAGCAAGGGTTACGACCGCGCCGCGGTCGACCGTTTCGTCGATTTCGAATAGCAGTGGAGGTATTCATGGACGCCGAGCGATTCACCAGACTTTCCCTGGTCGAGATCGACCCCGCGCACGATGGCATCCTGATCGAGCCGGCCTATGCGACCGCGAACAATGTCACCGGCCGGGCGATCTACCGAAACGCGGTGTGCTGCCTGCGGCCCGAGGCGTGTGACGCCCTGTTGCGCGCGGCGGCGCTGGCCCGGCCGATCGGCTACGGCATCTTGATCTTCGACGCCTTCCGGCCGCAGAAGGCGCAGGAAATCCTGTGGGCGTTCAACCCCGACCCGGCGCAGGTCGCCGACCCGGCCACGGGGTCGAACCACACGCGCGGCATTGCGGTCGACCTGACACTGGTGGATGCAGCAACCGGCCGGCCGCTCGACATGGGCACCGGCTTCGACGCCTTCTGCAAGGAGTCCTATCATGCCTCGACCGCGGTGTCGGCCGAGGCGCAGGCCAACCGGTTCCTGCTGCTGGGGCTGATGACCGCCGCCGGCTGGAACCATATCGAAAGCGAGTGGTGGCACTATCAACTGCCCGGCGCCGACTGGCCCCTGCTGAGCGACGATAGTGCGCCGGCCCCGATGATGTGACGCCGGAGGGGGCTGGTCACCCCTCCCCGTCCCGCGGCCATTGGCGCATCATGGCGAGGATGGACGCCGGTGCGAGGGCGGCAAGGAGATGCTTGATGCTGTGGCCGCTGACCGCGCCGCCGGTCAGCGCGAAGACGCCATGGTCGTAATGCTCGAACAGCTTGGCCAGCGCATAGAAGGCCAGCGCGGCCACCAGATAGCGCGCCCGCACGTAACGGCCGCCAGGAAACAGGTACAGGACCAGCGGGATCAGGACGACCGGCCAGAACTGCACCAGCGCATAGGCGCGCAAATCGCCGGCACCCCGCGTCTCGCCATAGTCCCACAAGACCA
The DNA here is from genome assembly GCA_947259795.1 of uncultured Alphaproteobacteria bacterium. Taxonomy (GTDB): domain Bacteria; phylum Pseudomonadota; class Alphaproteobacteria; order UBA8366; family JADFVY01; genus JADFVY01. The sequence goes on from CAMYNJ010000130.1 coordinate 6,504, forward strand.
CGCTGACAATCCCGGCGGCGACCAGCAGATTGAGCCCCCTGCAGGCGATCCACGTCCGTGAAATCCGGTCGGACAGCACGGCGGCGACCAGCGCCATAAAGGCGATCGTCATCGGCAGGCGGTCCCAGAACAGGGTCGCATTGTTGGGATCGAGGTGGTACCAGGCCGAACCCGGCCCGACCAGGGCGACCCCGACAAAGAAATAGACGAAGGGCAGCGGGTCCCCGTCGCCCATCGACGGCACGCCGAACCAGCCACGCCACAGCGCCCCCAGCCCCGCGATTCCGACTAGGGGGAAGGCCAGGTTCGACATGACATTGCCGAAATTGGCAATGCCCAGCCAGCCGCGCCCGTCGGCGAGCAGGTGATAGGCCTGGTTTTGCGGGATCGGCTGCGCGAACAGGAACACCCCCGCCGCCGCCAGCGCGGTGAGGCCCCACAGAAGCGCTATACGTTGCCCGCGCGTCATCCCTGCCCCGCCTTCGGCTGGCGCATCCTGTGGGGGTAGCGGCCATGCAGCCATTTCAGCAGGAGGGGCGGCAGCAGGGTGGTCAGCACGATGACGATAACCATGCCGGCATGGATTTCGTTGGAGAATACGCCGGCCTCGCGGCCCAGTTCGGCGAACACCAGCCCGACCTCGCCGCGCGGTGCCATCGCCACCCCGATGGCGATGCGCGAATGCCAGCTCTCGCGCAGGAACAGGGCGCCGGCGAACTTGCCCGCCACCGCGACGACGAATATGGCGCCCGAAAACAGCCAGATATAGCCCGAACCCCAGTCGATCTCGCGCAGGTTGAGCGACAGCCCCACCATCACGAAGAAGATCGGGGTGAACAGGCGGATGATGGGATGCATCTGCGCCGAAATGCGCTGGGCGAATATGCGGTCCTCGCGGATGGCGACGCCGAACGGCAGGAAGAAGCGCCGCGACAGCGCGAGGCCCGCCGCGAACCCGCCCAGAAGCTCCGGTGCGCCGACCTCGTGCGCGGCCCAGGCGAAGAACAGCACCAGGGCGACGATCATGGTGGGGATCAGGCCCGGGATCGGGGTTTCGCCGTCGAGCCGCCGGATGGCGACAGCCATCAGCTTGGCCGCGATTGGCGCCAGTGCGAAAAACACGGTGATGAATACCAGCACCTTGCCGGCACTGACCAGGTTCACCCCGCCGCCGGTGGCGAACTCGTACAACAGCGCCAGCAGCACCACGCCGAGGATGTCGTCCAGCACCGCCGCGCCCAGCACCACCTGGCCCTCATGCCGGTTGCGCACGCCCAGGTCGGTCATGACGCGCACCGTGATGCCGATGCTGGTGGCGGTCAGCGTGCCGCCGATGAACATAGAGACCAGTGGTGACAGGCCGAAGGCATAACGGCCCAGCGCGAAGCCCAGCGTGAAGGGGAAGACCAGCCCGCCCAGCGCCACGATCAGCGATTTGCTCCCGCTGCGCCTGAGCCGCGTCAGGTCGGTTTCCAGACCGACCTCGAACAGCAGCAGGATAATGCCGATCTCGGCCAGCATGCGGATCGCATCGAAGGGCTCGATCCAGCCCAGCAGGCTTGGCCCCAGCACCACGCCCGCGGCCAACTCCCCCATCACCGACAGCGACCCCACCCGCACTGCCAACTCGGCGAAGATGCGCGCCGTGACGAGGATGATCAGCAGCACCTGGAGGAATTGATGGACGTCCATGAATACAGCTTGGTGTTGCGATGAGCCCAAGCAGGGGCAATGAACGGACAACAGTATATGAAATGCGGGGCGGGTGTAAGGCGGGGGAGGCGAGGATAACCAGCCGCATTCCCAATACCACAATGGCGTATGCCCGCGATTGACGGATCACCGCAAACCTTTCTTATAACGGGCATTTTTCTATTATAGATTGCAATTGTCATTAAATGACGATATTTTCAACGTGCAAAAACATCTCCCAATAATATGAAAGGTTGTACTGATGAAAATGAGATTCATTCCAGTGACCCTTGCATTCTGGGTCCTGTTGGCCGTGCCCGCGTTCGCCGCGCAAACGGTCCTGTACTTCAAGAGCGAGCCTGGCGACTATATCGGCCAAGGGAAGGAGGTCGTTCTGACGACTGAAGAGATCGATTTCTTTCCGTCACGAAGCTATGACGGTCGTTCCGTCAGGTTCTGGATGCACAATTTTGGCCGCGACAGTTGGCCCAATTACATTTGGTGGAATCTCACTTTCGCGGCGCCCTACGGAATGGAACTGATCGAAGGCGCTTATTACGACGCCACGCGGTACCCCTTCCAGGACCCTGGCGTCCCGGGGCTTAGTTTCTACGGCGATGGCCGGGGGTGCAATCAACTGACGGGATCATTCAATGTGCTGGAGGCGATTTACGATCCGGACACTGGTGCTATCGTCAGCTTCGCAGCCGATTTCGTGCAAAACTGCGAAGAGTTCATGCCGCCACTATACGGCTCGATCCGATATAATTCCGACGTGCCGTTGCCGGTTCTGATTCCGCCCGCGATCGCCCTGGTGAACGCCTTGAACGACGAGGGTTGCGTCGAAGCGACCGCTCCCGACGGGGCGACGGTATCGCTGACGGGATCGTCCTCTGCTGACATTCCGGTCGATTACCACTGGACCACGACTTCCGGCGAACAGGGTTTCGGAACCGATTTTTCGCTGCTGCTTGGCGTGGACCAGGCCACCACCGTAACGCTGACGATTACCGACCCGGCAAGCGAGGAGCAAGCGAGCAGTTCGCTGGACGTCTGCGTCTCGGATACGACACCACCGTTGGTGACGATCCTGTCGCCGCTGAACGGCGAAACCTTCGTTGGCGAGAACGCCGCGCTCGTCGTGCAGATAAGCGACCTGGTGGACAAGAATATTACCAGCTATCGCAAGCTTGTCGGCGAGACGGCAACGATCGCGCTAGATAGCGCCGGTGCGTCCAGGACCATGCTGTTTCGGAAGGTCAATGGAGACCCGGTGCATATTCAGATCACGGCCGAAGCACAGGACTACTCGGGCAACGTAGGCTC
>CAMYNJ010000131.1 GCA_947259795.1 uncultured Alphaproteobacteria bacterium
GCTGTCCGCTGGAACAGCTGTTCCCGTACTTTCAGGAGACCGGGAGCCTGGAGCGCTATCTGAGCCATGATCGTCGGACCGTGGAGATGCAGGGACGCCGTCTTGACGGTTCCGGATTTCCGCTGGAAGCCACTCTCGACGCCATGACGGTCGAGGGGGCGAGCCATTATGTAGTGATCGCCCGCGATGTCACCGAGCGCCACGCCCAGCAAAAACTGATGGAATATCTCGCCCTGCACGACACCCTGACCGGACTGCCGAACCGCACCTTGCTGATGGACAGGCTGGATCACGCGATAACCGCATCCAGGCGGGACGACGAACCGCTGGCGCTGCTTCTTCTCGATCTGGACCGGTTCAAGGAAATCAATGATACGCTGGGTCATGCCGTCGGCGATTCGCTTCTGGCCGAGGTCGGGCAGATACTGGCGGGGCCGTTGCGCGCATCCGATACGATCGCGCGGCTGGGTGGAGACGAGTTTGCTGTTCTGCTGCCCTCGGTTTCGGGCATGGCCCAGGCGCGCGATATCGCCGAACGGCTTGCCGCCGTGCTGACCCGCCCGTTCGCTGTAGAGCAAATTACCGTCGAGGTCGGGGTCAGCATCGGCGTGGCGCTTTTTCCCGATCACGGTACCGATGCCAGCGAACTCATGCGAAGCGCCGATGTTGCGATGTATCTGGCCAAGCGCGACCACATGACGGTGGCGATATATGAAGAGGACAGGGATCATCACAGCGTCCGCAACCTGTCCATGAGCAGCGAATTGCGCCAGGCGATGGATGCGGATGACCTTGCCCTGTTCTTCCAGCCGCAGATCGACGTTTCGAGCGGCAAGCTGGTCGGCGCCGAAGCCCTGCTTCGCTGGGATCACCCTCGCTATGGCTTGGTATCGCCCAACGAATTCGTCTCGCTCGCAGAGCAGACGGGGCTGATCCGTCAGCTGACCCGATGGGTGCTCGCAAAGGCCCTGAAGCAGCTCGCCAACTGGCAAGAGAGAGGGCTGGATATCGGCCTGTCGCTGAACCTTTCGCCGCGCAACCTCCACGAAGAGGGATTTGCCCAGTCGATCAGGGATCTGATGGATAAGAAGGGCCTGCAACCCGACCTGATTACGCTGGAGATTACCGAAGACGCGATCATGACGGATCCGGAACGCGCCCTGGCGGCGATCCGGCAACTGAAGGCATGCGGCGTGCGGCTCGCGATCGACGATTTCGGGACCGGCTACTCGTCCCTGACCTATCTGAAGTCGCTCCCGGTCGACGAACTCAAGATCGACAAGTCGTTCGTCATGCATATGGGAGACGACAACAAGGACATGGTGATCGTGCGCTCGACGATCGATCTAGCGCATAATCTGGGGCTCAGCGTTGTTGCCGAAGGCGTCGAGAGCGACCTGCATCTGCAGTCCCTGCGCGGCCTCGGTTGCGATGTCGGGCAGGGATTCCACATCGGCCGGCCGCTGCGCATCGAAGAGTTCCATCAATGGATGGAAAACCGCAATACGATGTCGGCCGACATTGGCGGAGTCCTGCACATCCACCCGGGCGCCCGCGGCGCGGCCAGGAAAAAAGGGTCTTCCGTATAGTACCGGGGCGCGCAGGCCGCCCTATAGAATCTCGATAATCGCGTCGATCTCGACCGAGGCGTTCAGCGGCAGGGACGGCACCCCGACGGCGAAGCGCGCATGCTTGCCCTTGTCGCCGAACAGTTCGACCATCAGATTGGACGCGCCGTTGACGACCTCCGGGTGGTCGGTGAAATCGGGGGTGCTGTTGACGAAACCGCCAAGCTTGGCGATGCCGACGACTCGGTCCAGGTTGCCGTCCAGCGCCGTTTTGGCTTGGGCCAGGATATTCAGGGCGCATTGCCGCGCCGCCATCTGGGCCTCGGGCACGAAGATGTCGGCGCCGACCTGGCCGGCGAACATCAGCTTGCCGTTATGTATCGGCAGCTGGCCCGATACGAAGAGCAGGCTTCCCGCAATGACGCAGGGCACGTAATTGGCGACCGGGAGGGCCGGTTTCGGCAACTCGATCCCCAGATCCTTCATCGCTCTTTCAATCTCACCGGCCATTACGCCAACCTCTCGATGCTTTGACTCTATTGAACTTCGCCGCCGGCCGCGGCATGTCAGGTAATCTCGAAAATGGCATCCACTTCTACCGAGATGTCGCCCGGCAGCGAGTTGCAGCCGATGGCAATTCGGGCGTGCCTGCCTTCGTCGCCGAAAACGTCGGCCATCAGGTCCGACGCGCCGTTCACGACCTTGGGATGCTCATTGAAATCGTTCGTGGCATTGACGAAACCGCCCAGCTTGACGATGCGCAGTATCCGGTCCAGATCGCCCTCCAGCGCCTGCCTGGCGACGGCGATGACGTTAAGCGCGCATTGGCGCGCCGCCATCTGGGCCTCAGGCACGAACAGCGATGCGCCGACCTTACCCCTGAACATCACCTTGCCATGATGTCTTGGTCCCTGGCCCGACACGAGCAGGAAATTGCTGGCGATCACGGCCGGCAGATAGGTGCCCAGCGGGTCCCCCGGTTCCGGAAGCTCGATGCCTTTTTCCTGGAGTATCTTGTCGATGCGGCCTGTCATATCCCGTTCTTCCCAGCGCGGTACTTGTGGCGCAGCTTAGAGCCTTTCCCGATCATTTGGAACCGCTCTGTTGCCCTCCAGCGGCCAGTCCGTCAGGCATCCCGTGCGGCGCGATGCCGGCGCATCGGGCAAGCGCGATAACGCAGCGGCTGGCCGCCGCGTCAGAGCGATTCCAAATGGTCGGAAAAGGCTCTAGCACTACATTCCTGCGGAATGAACGAAGCTGATCCAATTCCGGACAAAAAAATTCGGAGGGCAGGCCCTTACCCTCCGAGTTTACAGGGAGTCAAACTCCGTCGCGGCGGCTTTACTGCCCGGAGCCGCCGTTCCCCTCCATGTCCATTATGAGCAACCGCTCGTAGACCCGCAGGTCACGCATTTCATGCATGTGCCATTGCGCACCAGCGTGAAATTGCCGCATTCGCCGCAGGCGTCGCCCTCGTAACCCTTGGCGCGGGCCTCGCGCATCTGGCTTACCCGCCCGTCCGTGGCTGCCGCGACCCGGGTCTCCACTTCGACCGACGCCATTTCCGCGCTGGCGGTTACTGTCGCCATGCCGCCCCCGGCCGCCTGGGCCACGGTCGCGTCAGCGCCGCCCTGGAACACCAGCAGCCGCGAAGAGCGCATGAAGCCGCTGCTCGCCACCTTCTGGATCGCCGCCATGGTCTGGTCTTCCGCATCCGGCAGGTCGCCTTCGTCGGCGCCCTTGCCCAGCGCGTCGGGCAGCATGTCGGCCGGTTCCGCATGGGCCAGATCGTTGCGGCCCAGATAGGAAATCGCCATCTCGCGGAAGATGTAGTCCAGCACCGAGGTCGCCATCTTGATGGTGTCGTTGCCCTCGACCAGGCCCGAAGGTTCGAACCGGGTGAAGGTGAAAGCCTCGACAAATTCGTCCAGCGGCACGCCATATTGCAGGCCGATGGAGATCGCGATGGCGAAATTATTCATCAGCGAGCGGAAGGCCGCGCCCTCCTTGTGCATGTCGACGAAGATTTCGCCGACCGACCCGTCCTCGTACTCGCCGGTGCGCAGATAGACCTTGTGCCCGCCGACCGTCGCCTTCTGGGTATAGCCCTTGCGGCGGCCCGGCAGGCGCCGCCGATCGGTGCGCCGTTCGATGATGCGCTCGACGATGCGTTCGGCCACCATCGGCGCCGCGGCGGCCGGCGCCTCGGCGATCCGCTCGGCCATCTCGGCGGCTTCCAGATCGTCCTCCGACAGCAGGCTGGAGGACAGCGGCTGGCTGAGCTTCGATCCGTCGCGATAGAGCGCATTGGCCTTGATGCCGAGACTCCAGGACAGCATGTAGGCGTCCTTGCAGGCCTCGATGGTCGCGTTGTGCGGCATGTTGATGGTCTTGGAGATTGCCCCCGAGATGAAGGATTGGGCCGCCGCCATGATCTTGATATGGCTTTCCACCGAAAGGCTGCGCTTGCCGGTGCGGCCGCAGGGATTGGCGCAGTCGAAGACCGCCAGATGCTCGTCCTTGAGATGCGGGGCGCCTTCCAGCGTCATCGCGCCGCCGCAGTAGTTGTTGGCCGCGTCGATTTCCTTTCTGCTGAAGCCGAGCGCCTCCAGCATGTCGAAGCCGACATCGTCCAGCTGCGCGTCGGTGAAACCGAGGACATCGCGGCAGAATTCCTCGCCCAGGGTCCATTTGTTGAAGGCGAAGCGGATATCGAAGGCGTTGGCCAGTGAATCCTGCAACGTGCTGAACTGCGCCGAGGTAAAGCCTTTTTCCGCCAGAATGGCATGGTTGATGCCCGGCGCGTCGCGCAGCGTGCCATGCCCGACCGCATAGGCCACGATATCGGCGATTTCCGACTCCTCGTAGCCGAGCGTGCGCAATGCCAGCGGCACCGTGCGGTTGATGATCCGGAAATAGCCGCCGCCTGCCAGCTTCTTGAACTTGACCAGGGCGAAATCCGGCTCGATTCCGGTGGTGTCGCAATCCATGACCAGGCCAATGGTGCCGGTCGGCGCGATCACCGTAGACTGCGCATTGCGGTAGCCGTGGGCCTCGCCCATCTTCAGCGCCCGGTCCCAGGCGGCGACCGCCGCGGCCGGCAGGTCTTCCTGCGGGCAGGCCTTGGCATCGAGCGGCACCGGCGGGACGGAGAGGCCCTCATAGCCCTTGCGCTCGCCCTTCGCCGCGCGGCGATGGTTGCGGATGACACGCAGCATAGGTTCCGCATTGGCCTCGTAACCGGGGAAGGCGCCCAGTTCCTCGGCCATTTCCGCCGATGTCGCATAGGCGGTGCCGGTCATCAGCGCCGTGATGGCACCGCACAGCGCGCGGCCGTCCTCGCTGTCATATCCCAGGCCGCGGGCCATCAGCAGCGCGCCGATATTGGCGTAGCCCAGCCCCAGCGTGCGGTAGCGATAGCTCAGTTCGGCGATCTCGCGCGACGGGAACTGCGCCATCAGCACGGCGATTTCCAGGGTGACTGTCCACAGGCGAACCGCATGCTCGAACGTCTCGATGTCGAAGGAACCGTCTTCCTTGCGGAAGGTCATCAGGTTCAGCGAGGCCAGATTGCAGGCCGTGTCGTCCAGGAACATATATTCCGAGCAGGGGTTCGACGCGTTGATCCGCCCCGACTCCGGGCAGGTGTGCCATTCATTGATCGTGCTGTCGAACTGCATGCCCGGATCGGCGCAGGCCCAGGCCGCGTAGGCGATATCGTCCCACAGGTCGCGCGCCTTGACGGTCTTGGCGACCGATCCGTCAATGCGGTTGACCAGGCTCCAGTCGCCGGCGGTCTGCACCGCCTTGATGAATTCGTTGGTCACGCGCACGGAATTGTTGGAGTTCTGGCCGGAAACCGTCAGGTAGGCTTCCGAATCCCAGTCGGTATTGAAGGTCGGGAAATCGATCGCGGTATAGCCTTGGCGGGCATATTCGATGACCTTCTGAATATAGGATTCCGGCACCGATCCCTTGCGCGCCTGGATCACCGCCTTCTTCAGGGCGCGGTTTTCGCGCGGGTTGTAGCGGTCGTCCCCGGCCAGCGCCGCGGCGTTCTTGCCATGGCAGGCCGCCATCACCTCGTTCAGATGCTCGCCGCAGAGCTTCGATCCCGCCACCAGGGCGGCGACCTTCTGCTCTTCGACGACTTTCCAGTTGATATATTCCGCGATGTCCGGATGGTCGATATCCACCGTCACCATCTTGGCGGCGCGGCGGGTCGTGCCGCCGGACTTGATGGCGCCGGCGGCGCGGTCGCCGATCTTCAGGAAGCTCATCAGGCCGGACGACTTGCCGCCGCCCGACAGGCTCTCGCCTTCGCCCCGAAGCTGGGAGAAATTGCTGCCGGTGCCGGAGCCGTATTTGAACAGGCGCGCCTCGCGCACCCACAGATCCATGATACCGCCCTCATTGACCAGATCGTCGCCGACCGACTGAATGAAGCAGGCATGGGGCTGCGGCCGCTCGTAGGCGGAGGTCGAGCGCTCCACCTCGCCGGTCTCGTGATCGACATAGTGATGGCCCTGGCCCGGCCCGTCGATGCCGTAGGCCCAGTGCAGGCCGGTATTGAACCATTGCGGGGAGTTCGGCGCGCCCATCTGGGTCGCCAGCATGTAGCGCATCTCGTCGTGGTAGGCGCTCGCGTCGGCTTCCGAATCGAAATAGCCGCCTTTCCAGCCCCAGTAGGTCCAGGTGCCGGCCAGCCGGTCAAAGACCTGCCGGGAATCGGTCTCCGGGGTGCTGCGCTCGCCTTCCGGCAGCCTGTCCAGCGCCTCGGCGTCGGCTTCGTTGCGCCACAGCCATTCCGGCACGTCCTTCTCGGCGACCGGCTTCAGCGCCGCCGGGATGCCGGCCTTGCGGAAATATTTCTGCGCCAGCACGTCGGCCGCCACCTGGCTCCACGCCGCGGGCACCTTGATGTCGTCCAGGCGGAACACCAGCGATCCGTCGGGGTTGCGAATCTCGCTGACGGTATTGCGAAAGTCGATATTGGAATAGGGCGATTGTCCCTCAACAGTGAATCGGCGTTCGATACGCATGCCGCTTTACTCTCCCTTGCAAAGCACTCCGGCGGCAGAATCGCGCCGGCGTTCAGAACCTTTCAGTCGACGGAAATTAACCCTCTACGAGCAAAAACCCTCGGTGAACTTCGAAATTACCCAACATTTGGGATTATTTTGACAGGATAATACAAAATGTTGCGGCTCTCAATATATATTGTGGGCCGATATAGAATTTTTACAAAATGTTGTAATTCACGCCCGAAACGTAGCGTTCAGGGGGAGTTTCGCTAATTATCGGCCGGCTTTCCCTTGGCGGCCGCGCGGCAATCGGGAAATTGTATGACGGCTACGGCAGTCAGAACGAAGCTGGTTCCATTGAACAGCATTGCGCTCGACCGGTTGCCCGGAAAGAAAACCGCGGCGCGGATGTTGGCCATGGCCCGACGCCTGCGGCAGGTTCAACATCTGTCTGCAAAATCAGTGCCCATCCAGGAACTGCCGCAGAACCTCCTGCAGTTTGGCAATGCTGAACGGCTTCTTGAGCGTTTCGTGTATCATTACGCCTTTTGCCTTACCGAGTAGATTGGCGGCGTGAATATAGTGCTCGCCGTAACCGCTCATCACAATAATGGCCGAAGCGACTTTTTTGGTGGAAATCCACTTCAGCAATTCGATCCCGTCCATGTCCGGCATGAAAATATCCAGTACGATGACGCGCGGTTCGGACTGTCCGCATGCAGAAATAAAGTCCTTGGCATTCGAGAAAACCTGAGTGTCGAAACCGAGGTCTGTTCCAATGGATTCGACAATTTCGGCCACACCCGGATCGTCGTCCACAACCATTAGAACCGGCGGTCCTTTCATCGGCCTTCGCCATCAAGCGTGCGGCGAACAGCTTTCGCCAACTCGGATCTGTTACACGGTTTCGCCAGCAGCCTGGAAGCGAGAAGCGCCACGAAAGCTTCATCTCCATTCACATACTGCTCGCGGTTCCGCGTGAAACCGCTTGTCAGTAATATCTTTATTGTAGGTCGGGCCCGCCGGGCCGCAAGCGCCAGTTCATAGCCATCCATGCCGCCCGGCATAATCACGTCACAGAACAGAAGGTCGATGTCGGCCTGCGCATCGATGAGCGCCAGGGCTTCCCGACCGTTGTTCGCCTGAAATGTTCTATATCCAAGTGCCTCGAGATTCGCGACGGCGACATCGACCAGGGCCACCTCATCGTCCACGACCAAGATCGTTTCGGAACCTCGCGGAATTTCCGCGCGACCAGCGGCGCTTTGAGCCGCAGCGCTCTCGGCGGGAATCACTCTTGGCAAATAGAGGTGAACCGTCGTACCGACGCCCTGCTCCGAATAGATTTTGACGTGGCCACCGGAACGCTGGGCAAAGCCGTAGACCATGCTCAAACCGAGCCCTGTTCCGCTACCTGTCTCCTTTGTCGAAAAAAATGGCTCGAAAGCCTTTTCCTGGACATCGTCAGTCATGCCGGTTCCAGTGTCACTGAACGACACCAACACGAACTCGCCGGCGTGGGATCCGGGATTCAGAATGACGTAATCATCACCAAGAACCTTATTTGCGGTTTCAATCATCAACAGCCCGCCATTGGGCATGGCGTCGCGGGCGTTCAACGCCAGATTCAATACCGCGTTCTCGAACTCGTTGGGGTCGACCTCAACCGGCCAGACAGTGTTTTCGAGTTCCATTTTGACATCCACCGACGCGGTCAGGGATTTCATGATCAGCGAAGTCAAGTCCCGTAGCGGTTCATTGACATTTATTATGTCGGTGTCTTCCGAACTGCTTCTGGAAAAGCTCAAAAGCTTTCTGGATAGCGCCGATCCGCGAAGGACGTAATCGTGGGCGATATTGATACGCTTTTGCACCTCGTCCTCATTCGCTGTTGAGCTCTCTGCGAGTTCCAGGTTCCCCTGAATCACACCGAGAATGTTATTGAAGTCGTGAGCGATGCCTCCGCTGAGTTGGCCAACGGCATCCATTTTCTGGGCCTGCCTGAGCGTTCTTTCAGTCACCGAACGCTCTTGGAAAACGATGGCGCAAAAAAGCGCCGGGATGTAGGTCGCCATCAGAAACATTTGTAGAAACTGGACCTTCTCAATGGTGCCATTGGAAAAAACGCTGACCGTGCCATGGTCGGTCAAGGCAAGCGATATTGTGGTGGCGGCGACCAGTGTCGCGATAACGCTNNAACAATATCCCGGATGTTTCAGGAAGACGCTTCCTGGCAAGGCTCGATTGGACGTTCTGGATCGAAAATACAATGAGCAGCGGCGCAACCAGCGAAACGCTGACGGCTGTCGAGGCCCACCATTTGAACCATTCGTTCAGTAGCGGCGCACCGAAGGCGACGGAAATAGTGCCACCGCCCAAAAGTCCCCCGACAAGGGGCGTGGCCATGCAGGCCAGCAATATGAACAGCGATACGCCGCGCGCCGAATTGAATAACTCAGCACGGCTGGCAAACCGGCGAAGAAGAATGGCTGCAAGGAGTGCGTCAACAAATACATCGGCAAAAGTTAACAGCAATATGACAACCAAAGGAAGATTGGTCGCCATAGTATAGTTCGCCAGAATGCCGGCGCCCCAGCATAGCGCGACGGCAAGCGGCCATTTCGATAGATCGTTCAGAAGGAGATATGCCAGGAGGATGGCAGTCGCTGGCCAAATCAAAGCAATGTTGTTGGTCTCCGACAGCAGAAGCAACCCCAAAAGGGATGCACAATAATAAGCTGCCGCCAACAGCAGAGGCATGAGATAGACGGGCACTTCCCAGATAACTCCCCAACTGGCCCCTTGTTCTTAACAGAGCGGACTGAATCCGGCAAACTTGCGCTGCGCTCCTGATCGGACGATCCGGGCAAGGCCGCTACCCCTCCCGGCCTGTTCCGGATCCGCATGCCCTGCAATGGGCTCGCCGGGCTGGACGGACGGGCCGCGCAGTGGCATAGTCCGGCGCGAATTCGACAGGTCCCTGCTTACGGAGTCTCCGGGCCATGGCCAATTTCTGGACACATATCCATACGAGCTGGTTCGGCCGGTTCGTCGCCGCCGACAGCTTCGGCAACCGTTACTACCAGTCGCGCCGGGCACCGGCCGGGCGCCGCCGCCGCCGCTGGGTGCTCTACAAGGGCGAGGCGGAGGCCAGCAAGGCGCCGCCGGAATGGCATGCCTGGCTGCATTACACGATCGACGAGCCGCCGCTGGAAGGCGGTGTGCCTCACAAGGATTGGCAGAAGCCGCATCAGCCAAATCTTACCGGCACCGATGAGGCCTACCGCCCGCCGGGCCACCTGCTGGCAGGCGGCCGCCGTGACAAGGCGACGGGCGATTACGAGCCATGGAAGCCGAACTGACGGCCGCCGACCCCGCACCCGTGCCGACGCGTCGCCGGCGCATGGCCGAAGAAACCCGCCATATCCTGGTCGGCGCGGTGGTATTCCTCGGTCTGGCGGCCCTGTTCGCCCTTTCGGCCGGCAGCGACGGCGGTACTCTGGGCAGTTACCGCGTGGTCGCCCATTTTACGACGGCCGAGGGCGTCTTTCTCGACTCGCCGGTGAGGCTTGCCGGGGTGGAGATCGGTCGGGTATCCGGCATGGAGTTCGATTCGCGGCGCCAGACGGCGATCGTCACCATGGAGATCGTGCCGGAGGTCGAATTGCCCCTGGACAGCATCGCGATCGTCACCAGCGAGAGCATGATCGGCGGCCGCTTCATCCGCATCGAGCCGGGCGGCGAACTCGAGATGCTGAAAGACGGAGAGCGGATGGATTATACCCAGGGTTCCATCATGTTCGAGGACCTGCTGGCCAAGATCATCCTCACCGTCGAACGGAATCGACTGGCCCGTCGCGAAACGAAAGAGAACGCAGACAAGGAAGGAGCCGGCCAATGAGGCGCAATGTCATCGAAACCGTTCTCGGCGCGGTGGTGCTGATCGTTGCCGGGGTCTTTCTGGCTTTCGCGTACAACAGTTCGGATCTGCGGCCGGTCGCCGGTTATAAGATTACCGCGCGCTTCAACGCGGTGGACGGGCTGACGGTGGGCAGCGACGTGCGCGTCGGCGGTGTGAAGATCGGCAGCGTGGTGGGGCAGAGCATCGACCTGGAAAGCTACCAGGCTGTCGTGGTGATGAGCATCCGCCCCGATATCGGCCTGCCGGTCGACAGCGTGGCCACGGTGTCCTCGGAAGGCCTGCTGGGCGGCAAGTATATCCGCATCGATCCGGGCGCCAGCAAGACGCATTTGGCCAACGGGTCGGAACTTGCCGAAACACGGGATATCGTGTCGCTGGAAGAGATGCTCGGCAAGGTAATCTTCCTGGTCACCGACGAACTGGAAAACGGCGGGTAAAGGGTTTTCGGCCAACGCCGCAAACCGGCCACATTCACGATTTATTCATGCGCCCCTGTCAAACAGTCATAGCAAGCCTTGGAATCGCTGAGGATCATACGGTTGCGTGAAAGAATCAGATTGGCTGCGGTGGCGCTGGCGGCGATGGTCCTGTTGCCGGCCGGCATCGCGGCAGGCGAACCCGGCCAGACGGTCGAACTGCAGGGCCTGGACAAAGTCACCGGACGGACCAGCACCTTCCAGGCCGGTACCGGCGAGACCGTGAAGTTCGGCACGCTGGTCATCACCGTGCAGGCCTGCGACCGCACACCGCCGACCGAGCCGCCCGAATCGGCGGTCTTCCTGGATATCTACGAGGCCAGGGAGGGCGAGTCCCCGACCGACCTTTTCCATGGCTGGATGTTCGCCTCCTCGCCGGCGCTGAACGCGCTGGAACACCCGGTCTACGACGTCTGGGCGCTGGAATGCCTGTTGGGCGACAAGACCATCATCAACGCTCCCAATTTCCCGGTACCGAAACACCGGCCCAACAGATCCTGACCTGGGCTTTTACCGTCTTTTAATGCGGTTCGTGGTTTCCTGAGCTTTCCCTGTTTGTCCCTTTGGAAGACGATAAGGAGGGCATTGGCCATGCCAACGAACCGATATCCGCAATATTTCCTTCTCGCCCTGTGTCTGGCCGTGGCCGCTCCGCTTTCCGCCGCGCAGGCGGCCGGCGGCGAGTTCCGTTATGCCGGCGGCGAGCTTAACTGCATAACCGGCAGCGGCGCGGCGGGGCAGGAACCGCCCTATCTCGAATGCCTGCGCATCGGTCCGGTCCAGATCGGCGAGACCCTGCGCGCCGTTTCCATGAAATTCGGCAAGGCCCGCCAGACCGTCGATCGCGGCGCCGTGACGGAGCGAGTCTATGCGATCAGCCTCAATGTGCCGGCCGGCCAGCGCGTGCCGTATTGGGTCATTGGTTTCGAGGGCCAGCGGGTGATCTCGATCCAGATTACCGGCGATATGCGCGTCGAACAGTATGCCTTTTCGTCGATCCGCGTCGGCGATCCCGAATCCAAAGTCCTGAAACTGTTCGGCCCCGCCGGCTTCAGCCAGCCGGTGCCGCAGATCGGCGGCGTGATGTGGGGCTACAGCCCCTATCCGGTCACCTTCGAGATCAGGAACGGGCGGGTTTATTCGATGCGGGTATCCGAGGCGGTTGGAAAATAATCACGCGTCGGGCCGGGGCGGTGGCGGGGACCGATCATCGCCTTCGTCCGGCTGCTGATCGTCGCCGCCGGCCTGTTCTTCGGAATCCGGCTCTTCGTCCGCGATCTCGTCTTCGGCGGGCGTCGGCGCGGGCGGTTCGCGATCCTGTCGCTCTTCCTCTTCGGCGAAATCCTCGTCCTCGTCCCGATATTCCGGTTCCTCGTCCCGATATTCCGTTTCCTGCGCCATCACCCTGTTGAAATGCGTAAACGGGAAGGGGGCGTGGTCGCTGTTCCAGGTCATGAACAGGACGGCCTTTTCCACATAGCGCGCCAGCCAGCGCCCGGCGGGCAGCATGATCTCGCTGGGCCGGTTGCGCACCAGGCAGAAGCAGAACTGGTAGGCGACCGCCACGACCAGCGCGAAACGCGCGATGGCCAGGAAAAACAGCAGCACAAGAATTTTAAGGCCTCGGAACCAGGTGTCACGGTTCCTGATGCCTTCATTCAAATCTTCCGCCCAATCGCGTCTTTCGAATTCGTCGCTCATCGCCTTGCCCCATCCGTGATGCTTGCCGCATCATAGCGGACGGGGCGGGTCGTGCGCAGCGATTTTCGTAGGTGATTTTGCCGATGCTCCGTCAGCTCGCCAATTGCCAGGCGACGCCGGCCGCCAGCGAGCCGCCAAGGCCCATCAGCAGATACCAGGCGAAGACCGGCTTGCGGGCGATGGCGAAGACGGCCATCGATGCGGGCAGGCTGGTGACCGCGCCGGCCACCATGAAGGCCATCGCCGCGCCCTGCGCCATGCCCATGTCGAGCAGCGCGGCCACCGTCGGGATTGCCGCGAAGCCGTTGAGATAGGCCGGCACGCCGACCAGCACCGCCGCCGGGATGGCCCACCAGGCATCCCCGCCCAGCCATGTCGCCACTGTCTCGCCCGGGATCCAGGCGATCATCAGGCTCTCGATCAGGAAGGCCAGGGTCAGCCATTTGCCCAGGAAAAAGCCGACCGAGCGGGCCTCGCTGCCGAACTGCGTAACCCGCTCCGGCCGGCGCCAGAAAGTCCAGACGATCGGCTCAGGCGCGGCGGGGGCGCTCTTCGTGCCGCAGCAGGATCCGCAGCCGCCGGCGCCGGCCAGCAGGGGCGATGCGAAGGCCGCGCGTCCCGACAGCGACCAGGTGGCAAATCCCGCCAACAGCCCCATACCGATCGCGGCCAGGGTCTTGGCGATGGCAAACGGTAGGCCCAGCACGGCCGCGGTCAGGATGAACATTTCCGGGTCCATGATCGGCGAGGCGATCCAGAAGGCCATCACCGGGGCCAGCGGCACGCCGGCTGCCAGCAGCGCCGCCACGATCGGCACCACACCGCAGGAACAAAAGGGCGACAGCGCCCCGAAGGCCGCCGCCAGGGTAATCGCCGTCGCCTGCCGCCCCTGCAGCATGACGGCCACCTGCCGGTCGGCGCCGGTCGCCTTGGCCCCGGCCCCGACAATGATCGAGGCGGCCAGGAAGGGCGAGATCCACAGCAGCGATTCAAGGGTGAAAAACAGGCTTTCGCGGAACTGCGCCATGTTCAGCGGCACCAGCAACAGCAGGATGGCGGCAGTCGCCAGGACCACACGGTCCATCCGGCGCAAACCATTCACGATCCGATTCGACAGCGGCGCCGGCGCCGCTACCCGATCTATCCTGCCTTCAGCCATCGCTCAATGCTCCTGCCTTCATCCCGGGAACGCCGCTGCAGCATTCGGCGGTCAGCGCGCCCATGATATCATCCATCCGCGCGTAGGCGGCGGTGCAACGCAGAACCCGGCCCTCGCGGGCCTGTTGCACCAGGCCGGCCGATACCAACTGCGCGATATGGTGTGTCAGCGTCGAGGCGGGGACGCCCAGATGGCGCTGGATGTCGCCCACGGCCAACCCGTCAGGCCCCGCGCGCACCAGCAGCCGGAAGATCGCCAGCCGATTCGGATGGCCTAGTTTTTCGAGGCATAGCGCCAGTTCGTCGATGTCCATGCCCGGCATGCTAACATAGTAAAAACGATATTACTAGTATTATCGAAATAACCAATGTGGACTCGACCAAACCGTTGGCTCCCCGGCTCAGTCGGCCTTGAGGATGGCCTCGATCTCTTCGGGCGCGGGCGTACGAGAAAAGTCAGCGGTCAGCTTCAACGCCTCGGCCAGGCGCTGGCGGTATTCGCTGCGCGGAATTTCCGTGGCGCCGAAGCGGCGCAGATGGCGGGTGATGAACTGGCTGTCCAGCAGCGTGAAGCCGCCGGCCTGCAGCCGCGCCACCAGATGCACCAGCGCAATCTTGCTGGCGTCGGTCTCGCGGCTGAACATGCTCTCGCCGAAGAAGGCGCCGCCCATCGATACGCCGTATAGCCCGCCGGCCAGCTCGCCGTCGCGCCAGCATTCCACGCTGTGGGCGTAGCCGAGATGGAACAGCGAGCTGTAGAGCATGATGATGCGATCGTTGATCCAGGTCCGCGGCCGCGCCTCGGTGGATTCGGCGCAGGCCACGATGGTGGCCTCGAAATCCGTGTCGATGGTGACGCGAAACCGGCCGCCGCGCACGGTGCGGCGCAGGCGCTTGGGCACATGGAAGCCGTCCAGCGGAATAATCCCGCGCATGCGCGGGTCCACCCAGAACAGGTCCGGATCGTCCCGGTCTTCCGCCATGGGGAACACGCCGATGGCGTATGCCCTGAGCAGCATGTCCGGGGTCAGTTCCGGCATTTCCATGCGGCGACACCCCGATCGTTCGGCCGCCGGCCGGTCGTGGCCAACGGTTACGCGGCCATACTACAGGAGCAGACCGGCCCGTGCTAGTGAAGTAAAACTAACGGGTGGTACCCATGGGCACCATCCGTTGGATTCACTCCACTAGGTCACTCTTCTCCCATCCACTTTTCGAGCCAGTGGATGTCGTAGTCGCCGTTCAGGAAATCGGGCTCCGAGATCAGCTTCTGATGCAGCGGGATCGTGGTGTTGACGCCGCCCACCACGAATTCCTCCAGCGCGCGCCGCAGCCGCATCAGGCATTCGTTGCGGGTCGAGCCGTGAACGATCAGCTTGGCGATCAGGCTGTCGTAATAGGGCGGCACGGCATAGCCGGAATAGATCGCCGAATCGACTCGCACGCCCAAGCCGCCTGGCGCGTGGTAGTCGGTAATGCGGCCGGGCGAGGGGATGAAGGTTTTCGGGTGTTCGGCATTGATGCGGCATTCGATGGAATGGCCGTTCATGCGGATGGCGTCCTGGCCATAGCCCAGCGGCGCACCGGTCGCGACCCGCAACTGCTCGCGCACCAGATCGATATCGCAGACCATCTCGGAGATCGGATGCTCCACCTGCAGCCGGGTGTTCATTTCGATAAAATAGAACTCGCCGTTCTCGTACAGGAACTCGATGGTGCCGGCGCTGCGATATTTGATCTTCGACAGGGCGTCGGTGACGGTTTTGCCGATCCTTGCGCGTGCTTCGGCATTCAGGGCCGGCGACGGCGCTTCCTCCAGCACCTTCTGGTGGCGGCGCTGCAGCGAGCAGTCGCGCTCGCCCAGATGCACCACATTGCCCTGGCCGTCGCCCAGCACCTGCACTTCGATATGGCGCGGCTGGCCCAGATATTTCTCGATATAGACGGCGTCGTTGCCGAAGGCGGCCTTGGCCTCGCTGCGGCAGAGCGACAGCTTGCCCGCCATCTCTTCGGCCGAATGGGCTACCTGCATGCCCTTGCCGCCGCCGCCGGCGGTCGCCTTGATGATCACCGGATAGCCGATATCGGCGGCCAGATCGATCGCCTCGACATCGTTGTCGACGGCGCCGTCGGAGCCCGGTACGCAGGGAATGCCCAGCTTCATGGCCTCGTTGCGGGCCGTGATCTTGTCGCCCATCATGCTGATATGCTCGGGCGTCGGGCCGATGAAGACGAAGCCGTGCTCCTCGACCATCTCGGCGAACTTGGCGTTTTCCGACAGGAAGCCGATGCCGGGATGGATCGCGTCGACGCCGGTGATGGTGGCTGCCGAAAGGATCGCCGTGATGTTCAGGTAGCTCTCGCTGGACGCGGGCGGTCCGATGCAGACGGATTCGTCGGCCAGCCGCACATGCATCGCATCCTGATCCGCCGTCGAATGGACCGCCACGGTGCGAATGCCCATTTCCTTGCAGGCGCGGTGAATGCGCAGTGCGATCTCGCCGCGGTTGGCGATAAGAATTTTTTCGAACAAGGCAGCCCCCGCCTATTCGATGATGATCAGAGGATCGCCGAATTCCACCGGCTGGGCGTCCGACACGATAATCGCTTTGACGGTGCCACCGCGCGGCGCCGCGATCGGGTTCATCACCTTCATGGCCTCGATGATCATCAGCGTATCGCCTTCCTTCACCTGGTCGCCGGCGGAAACGAAATGGTCGGCGCCCGGCGAGGGGGAAAGATAGACGGTGCCGACCATGGGCGAGCTGACGGTTCCCGGATGTTCCGCCGCAGTCTCGGCCGCCGGCGCGGGCGCCGCTGCTGCTGCCGGCGCGGCCGCCGCGGTCGCCGAAGCCGGCGCGGCCTGCGCCATTGCGGGGGCCGCCGCGGCCACGACATGGGTCTGCTTGGAAAGCCTGAGCGTGCTGCCGCCCTGCGTCAGTTCCACCTCGGTAAGGCCGGTATCCGACATGATCTGCGCAATTTCGCCGATCAGCGTGCTGTTGAAGTCGGCTGTCTTCTTTGTTGGCATGATTGTCCTGCTGATTAGTCCAAGATTTCGGCCATGGCGTCGAGTGCCAGACTATAGCCCTTCGCGCCGAAGCCGCAAATAATGCCCTTCGCCAGCGGCGAAAGCCAGGAATGATGGCGGAATTCCTCGCGCGCGAAAACATTGGAAAGGTGCAATTCGATGAAGGGCACTTCCGCCGCTGTCAGCGCGTCGGGAATGGCGATGGAGGTGTGGGTGTAGGCGCCGGCATTCAGGACGATCCCGGCCTGTGAGCCGCGCGCCTCCTGAATCCAGGTCACCAGCTCGCCCTCGTGGTTCGACTGCCGGCAGGTCACGGCCAGGCCCAGCGCCTCGCCATGCCTGGCGCAGGCGGCTTCGATATCGGCCAGCGTCCCGCTGCCGTAGATCGCCGGCTCCCGCATCCCCAGCATGTTCAGATTGGGGCCGTTGAGCACCAGCACCTTTTTTTGCCCGGCCAAGAAAGAATCCCCCGAAATTTCCCTCGCGCCCTTATACCATGCCCGTCCCGGCACGCAATCGCCTGCGCATGGTCAAGCCTGGGAATGCTGGAAAGCCTGTGCAGCGCATCGGTGTAACCATCGGCCTTGCGTTACGGGGCGTTCGGGATTACCCGTTGGGTCTCTGTTGCGCTGCAATATCGAAGGATGATCAAACATGCTGAAGGGGAAGGTCGCCCTGGTCACGGGCTCCACGAGCGGGATCGGGCTGGCCATGGCGCGGGCGCTGGCGGCCAAGGGCGCGGATATCATGCTAAACGGCTTTGGCGATGAAGGCGAGATCGAGGCGATCCGGGCCGGCATCGCCGACGAGTTCGGAATCGGCGCGGCCTACAACGCCGCCGACATGAGCAGCGGCGAGGAATGCGCCGGGCTGGTCCGCGCGGCCCGGGCGGAACTGGGCGACTGCGATATCCTGGTCAACAATGCCGGTATCCAGCATACCGCGCCGATCGAGGAATTCCCCGTCGAGCGCTGGGAAGCGATCATCGCCATCAACCTGTCGCAGTCCTTCCACACCATCCGCGCCGCGCTGCCCGGCATGTACGAGAAGGGCTGGGGGCGGATCGTCAATATCGCCTCGGTCCACGGCCGCGTCGCCTCGGTCAACAAGGCGGCCTATGTGGCGGCCAAGCACGGGCTGGTCGGGCTGACCAAGGTGGTGGCGCTGGAGGCCGCGGGCCGCGGCGTCACCTGCAACGCCATTTGCCCGGGCTGGGTGCTGACGCCGCTGATCCAGGCGCAGGTCGATCTCCGCGCCACCGAGAAGGGCCTGACCCAGGAAGAGGCCAAGGCCGACCTGCTGGCCGAAAAACAGCCGTCCAAACAGTTCGCCACTACCGAACAGGTCGGCGGCCTCGCGGCCTTCCTCTGCTCCCCGGCAGCCGACCAGATCACCGGCCAGGAACTCGGCATCGACGGCGGCTGGACGGCGCAATAGAGACAAATCCGTATGCGACCGCGGTCTCCTTGCCGAGGCCGGCGGGAACCATGCGAAAGCCTATGATTTCCGCCGGTTTATGGCGTAGGAACCGGCCTTGCCGCGCAACGGCTGCAGCAGCAGCCGGTCGAGCCATAGCTCGCGCCCGTCCCGGAACTGTTCGATGCCGATGGTCATGGCTTCATGGCCGGCGGCGGGCTGGTCGCGGTAGGTGCCGAACAGCCGGTCCCAGACCGACAGGTTGAAGCCGAAATTGCTGTTTGTCTCGTTCGGCGAAATCGAATGATGGACCCGGTGCATGTCTGGGGTGACGACGAACAGCCGCAGCACGCGGTCGACCGGCAGGGGGATCTTGGCGTTGGCGTGGTTGAACATCGCCATCCCGTTCAATAGCGCCTCGAACACCAGCACGGCGGCCGCCGACGGGCCCAGCGCCGCGATCACCATGAACTTGATGCCCATCGACAGCAGGATTTCGACCGGATGGAAACGAGAGCCGGTGGTGACGTCGAAATCCAGGTCCTGGTGATGCATGCGGTGCAGCCGCCACAGCAGCGGCGCCGCATGAAACAGCATATGCTGGAGATAGATGGCGAGATCCAGGACCGCCACCGCGATCAGGAATTCGATCCAGCCCGGCAGGCCGAGAAGCCCCATCAGGCCCAGCTCGGCGCCATGGACGGTGGCCGCGAATTCGATAGCGGCGACGGGAAAGGCAATACGCAGGATAACGGTGTTCAGCGCGACCATGACGATATTGCTGGGCCAGCGTTGCAGCCGCCCGAAGGAGCGCGCGCGGCGTGGCGCCAGCGCCTCCCAGGCTGCCATCGCGGCGAAGACGCCCAGGAAGATCGAAAGCCTGATGGGCTGTTCGTTGGCTAGAAGGAATTCGTCCATGGTCCGCTCAATCGGTTGTCTCAGTCTGGTGGTACGGCCTGCGGGGCGGCTGGCGCCTCCCCGCTCTTGCGCAGCTGGCGGTATAATATAAGGCCGACGCCCGCCAGTACCAGCGCCGCCCCGCCCAGCGTCCGGTTGGTCGGCGATTCGTCCAGCAGCAGCACCGCGGAAATGGTGGTGGCGACCGGCAGCAGCAGCAGAAAGGGCATGACATGGCTGACCGGGTGGCGGGCGACCAGGCGAAACCACAGGCCATAACCGAAGGCGGTCATCACCAGGCCGAGATAGATCACCGTTCCCCAGCCCAGCATGTCGGCGTTGGCCAGGGCCTCCCTGTGGCCGTCTTCCAGCAGCAGGGACGCGACGAATAACTGCGGTGCGGTGAAGACCGCGACCCAGGCGATCAACTGAAATCCGCCCAGCGAATTGCCCAGCTTCTTGACCAGTATGTTTCCCCAGGCCCAGGTCATCGCCCCGCCCATGACCAGGAAGAACGGCGTCAGGTCGTCCTGCACGCCCGGCTGGCCGGCGATCAGCATAATCCCGGCGAAGGCCACGGCCATGCCGCCGATGCGCCACCATCCCATGCGGTCGCCCAGGAAAATCGCCGCCAGCAGCGTTGCGAAGGGGACTTCCATCTGGATAACGACGATCGCCAGCGAGGCGTCGAGGCCGTCCAGCCCGGTGAAGGTGAGGCTGTACTGAACGGCGCCGATGACCACGGAAATCAGGAAGATCCGCCGCATCAGGCCGACCGGTGGTTTGACGAACCAGACCAGCGCCAGGGCCGTTACCGTAAAGCGCAGCGCGATCAGCATGATCGGCGGAAACTGGTCCATGCCCGCCTTGGCCAGGGCGAACCCCATGCCCCAGGTGACGGCGACGGTGACGCCGAGAAGAAAATCGAGCGGTTTCATGGGGCAACGCTTCCCTTGTCAACGGTATGGCAGGCTACGTTGCGTAGCCGCATGCCGGAAACAAAAAAAGCCGGGCGAAGCGCCCGGCATGTGAAGTTTGAGAATCTTTTCCAAAGGAGAGAGATTTAATGTCGTAACTCAGTAATTTCGCTCACGTCACTCGCTGTCCGATACCGTAGGGCGGACGTCGCCGCCCCCGAGTGGCGTTAATGAAATATTAACCCGGACCGGAAAATTAAAGCAATTTGTATCGTATAAAGTACGAATAAAACTTTCGCTGAAATTACCGAAAATCCCTAATGGCTTGGCAAATTTGCAGGCGTGGGTTTATGCTGCGGCAACGGGGACATAATGTGGGGGACAGGTTGATGACGATTGCACGTGGCATGGCGATGATCGGCGTTCTTGTGGTGGCGGCCTGCACGCCGATGTCGGAGCAGGGCTGGATTCGCATCAAGGGCGCAATGGTCGAATCCGACGGGCGTGAACTGAAGGAATGCCGCCTGGACCTTTGGGACGCCGCCACGGATCAGCGCAAGGTGGGGCAGAAAGTCGATGGCCGCTTCGATATCCAGGTCTATCCGGGCGATGCGGCGCAGAGCTATTATGTCACCGCCTCCTGTCCCGGCTTCAAGGAAGAGCACAAGCTGGGCCCGTGGGATACCGCCGGTCCGGACTGGAAGCAGCCGCTGGATCTGGGCGACATCATCTTCCGCCGCATCGGCGGCTGACTGCGGAAATCATTGGCGTGGCACGGCGAGGACCCGGACGCGGGCGCGTCCGTCCTCGACGATCGTCATGGCCAGGCGGTCCGGGCCCAGGAAGCCGAGATGGCTGCGGGTGTAGGGCGCCATGTAGCGCCGGTAGATTTCGGCTCCGTCCGCCGCGCGAATAACGAATACCGCATCCGGGACGTCGCCGATCGACAGGTTGCGGGTTAAGCTGACGGCGATATAGCGGCCGCCCGGATCGGCCGATAGCGACGTGATCGACCGGCCCTTGGGTATTTCGTACAGCCCCTTGCCGGCGGGCAGTGACCAGGCGATGCGATAACGCTCGGCCTCGCGATAGCCATCCCAGACCACCCAGCCGCCATCCAGTAGCCGGATGTTGTTGCCGAAGCTGTCGAAGCCTTCGGGTCTCAACGGCGCGCCCATGACGGCGCCGTCCATGCCCACCCACAGCAGTTCGCGGTAATTGCGCAGGATATGGAACACGCCCTCGGCCAGGCTGAAATCCAGTAGCCGCGGGTTGGCGTAGGGCGCCAGCCGCAGTTTGATCCGCCGTTCGCGATCAGCAAATGCGCCGCGATTTGCCCGTCGCCGCCGCGCCGGATTTCCAACCAGGCCACGGCTCCGCCATCGACGTCGACCACGGGCTGCCAGTGATCGACCCCGTCCGGCGGCGCCAGCTCGACGGCACCCGGCGCGTCGGCACGGAAATACCGGTGGTCGAATATGCCGTCGCCTTCGCGGTCGAGCCGGTAATGCATGGTTCCGCCGCCGGTGACATAGCCGATGCCGCCGCGCGCGCCGGGGAAGAACAGCTTGCGCGAGGCCACGCTGCAGGCCGCTCCCTTCAGCAGGCCGTAGCCATTTCCCTCGTCCATCCTGAGCCAGATTTCGCCGGCCCGCTCCAGCGCCAGGGTGATGCCGGTCGGCAGGCCGGTCGTCGAGGCATCCATGATTTCGCATTCGGCCGGCCAGTCGCCGATTTCCGGCCTGGTGTCGGCCTCGATCAGGAAGCGTTTCGGGATCTCGATCATGTAGCCGATATTCAGCAACCAGAGACCCGCCGGGATCGCGGGCGCCAGCAGCAGCCACCGCCTGCGTCGCCCGGCGAGGATCCAGAGAAACAGGGTAAAGGCGGCGGCCTGCAGGACGATCGCGAGCCCCGCATCCATGGCCATCCACAGGGGCTCTCGATCGCTATACCCGCCGATAAATTCCGCCCACAGGGCCAGTCCCAGAAGAGTGCCGCCATGGGCGTGGATTACGGGCAGCAGATGGATCAGAAAGGAAAGCAGAAAGGCGGTCAGGGCCCGTTTCATGCGCCGTTACGGCCTATTGCGCCAACTTGCAGAGGCCTGACTGGCAGTAGGCCTTGGGCGGGATATCGCTTTGCGGGTTGCCGGCACATTCCATCTGCGGCGATTCCTCGACCAGCGCGATCATGTGATCGTAATAGGCCGTGGCGTCATCCAGATGCCTGTCGTTGATCGCAACCCATGAATCGCAGGGTGCGCGGATTGCGGCGCATCTGTCGCCGCTGTCGCAACTGGCCCATGTCTGGTCATAGCGCGGCCGCTCGCTGAAGGCGCCGATATCGTAAAGGTACCAGGCCCCGATCAACAACATGGCGGCCAGGGCTGCTCCCAGCACGGCGAGGAATTTCTTTTGCCCCGCCGTCATTGGCGGGGGCGCGGGTTCCGGTGGATCGATCAGATTGCCTTCGGACATGTCAGATCAATGCGTTGCCGTTCGAGTCGGCGTTGAATGTACCACAAATCTGCCTTTGCCCGCAGCTATGCGCTTGACGACATGCTGCACTGCAAAAACTACATTTTTCAGCTCCGCTGAAAGGGTATATACAGACAATAGAGCATTAGGCGGCCAAAAATTTGTGGCAACGTTATTTTTTGGAGATAGAAAATGACTGACAAGAATATTCAGAGCCGGCCGGGCGTAATTGGCCCGGTGGGCGCCATCGCCACGGTTCCCGGCGAATTCATTTCCATCGCCATTTTTGAGACGGTGCAGGGTGCCTGTCGCCTGGGCGGCAAGCTCGCGCGTAGCTTGCGCCGCTCGTAAGAAGGTAGAAGGACGCCGGGCCGGGCATCAGATCTTAAGCCCGGCTTACCCTGGTATTTCGGGTTCGGCTTCAGCCTGTCGTGGCTGACTTTCCCGACCCTCGCCCAGACACCGCCAGACTGATCCCGTCCCAGCAGGCCGGCGGCGCCGCGTCGGCGAAACCCGTTGTCAATAACCTTCCCGTCCAGCAAACCTCCCATCCGAATTGCCCGGTGCCACTGGCATGCTCATGGCTTGAAGGGCGGCCATTGGGAGCGGCTTGCGTATTGCGTATATATGATAAGGTCCGGCCCGGGCCGAATCGCTGGCCTGACCGGTTGTGGAGAGCCCCTTGACGAGCCGCGAAACCGCCCCCTACGGCACCTGGAAGTCGCCCGTTACCGCCGACCTGATTACCGGCGGCAGTATCGGTTTTGCGCAGGTGGAGCTGGACGGTGAAGATGCCTATTGGCTGGAGCAGCGCCCGGCGGAGGATGGCCGGGTCGCCATCCTGCGGCGCACTGCCGACGGCGAAACCACTGAAGCTATCCCGACAGATTTCGGCGCGCGCAGCCGTGTCCATGAATATGGCGGCGGGGCGTTCGCCGTGCAGGGCGGCGCGATCTTCTTTGCCAACACCGCCGATCAGCGGGTCTGGATGGCCGAACCGGGCAGCGCTGCCCGGCCGCTCACGCCCGAAGGCGAGACCCGCCATGCGGATATTACAGTGGACGGAAAGCGCCGGTGGCTGATCTGCGTCTGCGAGGACCATGGCCGCGAAGGCGAACCGGAAAACCTGCTGCTGCTGGTCACTTTCGACGGCGGCATGGCAAAACTGCACCGCGGCCGCGATTTCTATGGCGCGCCGCGCCTGTCACCCGACGGCAACCGGCTGGCCTGGATCTGCTGGGATCATCCAAACATGCCCTGGGACGGGACCGAACTGTGGGTCGCCGATCTCGGCGGCGATTCCCGGCTTGGCAATGCGCGGCGTGTCGCCGGCGGGCCGACGGAATCGATTTTCCAGCCAGAATGGTCGCCGGACGGGCAACTGCATTTCGTATCCGACCGCACCGGCTGGTGGAATCTCTATCGCTGGATGGGCAAGGGAGTGGAGGCCGAGGCGCTTTGCCCCATGGAGGCGGAGTGCGGCCAGGGCTTCTGGCAGTTCGGCATGGCGACCTATGGATTTGTCGGTGACGGCGAGATCGTCATGGCTGTCGCCGAGGAGGGCGAGTGGCGGCTGCGCCGGTTGCCCGCCGAAGCCGGCAAGTTGCAGCCGGTCGATCTGCCTTTCGCAGACTATCACGGCATTCGGACGAAAGGGGACAGGGTCGCCTTTATCGCCGCCGGCGACCGCGGGCCCTCGTCGGTCGTGCTCTATGACGCCGCTGCCGATACGCACCAGGTGCTGAAGCAATCCTCGACCCTCAACATCGATCCCGGCTACCTGTCGGCGCCCGAGGCGGTGAGTTTTCCGACGGGCGGCGGCGAAACCGCGCACGGGTTTCTCTATATGCCGGCGAACCGGGATTTCGTGGCGCCGGCGGGGGAACTGCCGCCGCTCATCGTCAAGGGGCATGGCGGACCCACCTCGCAGGCGCGGCGCGGGTTGAACCTGAAAATCCAGTACTGGACCAGCCGTGGTTTTGCGTATCTGGACGTCAATTACCGGGGATCGACGGGTTTCGGGACCGACTATCGCCGGAAGCTGGACGGGCAGTGGGGCGTGGCCGATGTCGAGGATTGCGTAGCCGGCGCGCGCTGGCTCGCCGAACAGGGCCGGGTCGATGGCGAGCGGCTGCTGATATCGGGCGGCAGTGCCGGGGGCTATACCGTGCTGGCGGCGCTGACCTTCCATGACGTCTTCAAAGCCGGGGCCAGCCATTACGGCATCGGCGACCTGATGGCGCTGGCCGACGACACCCACAAGTTCGAAAGCCGCTACGTCGACCGGCTGGTCGGCCCGCTGCCCGAGGCCGAGGCGGTTTGGCGCGACCGCTCGCCGATCAACCATACCGACCGGCTGGATTGTCCGGTGATCTTCTTCCAGGGGCTCGATGACAAGGTGGTGCCGCCGAACCAGACGGAAGCCATGGTGGCGGCGTTGCGCACCAAGGGAATCCCCGTCGCCTACGTTCCCTTCGAAGGCGAGGGCCACGGCTTCGGCAAAGCAGAGAACATCAAGCGCGCCCTGGAAGGCGAGCTGTATTTCTACGGCCGCGTCTTCGGCTTCGATCCGGCCGACGAGATCGAACCGGTCGAGATCGAGAATCTGTGAGGGTGGGGGCCGACGTCCGAACTATCCAGCCGGCTCGCAGGAACCCGCTTTCGGGCGGTAGGCGTCCAGCGCTTCTTCCAGCCCGTCGTAACCGCCGCCGCCGGCCTTCGTGATTTTTCTCAGCGCCTCGTATGCTTCCAGCCCGACCATCTCCTGCGGATCGTCCAGCGCGGCGTAAAGCGCATCCGCCGCCGTCGCGGCCGCCGCACCCATCTGCCCCAGCGCCCAGGCGGCCTGGGCGCGGACATCCTCGTCCCCGTCGGTTTCCAGCGCCCTGGTGAGCAAGGGGACGGTCCGCGCCGCCTGCGCCTCGCCCATTCGTCCCAGCGCCCAGGCGGCGTTATGCCTGATTTCGCTGGACTCGTCGGATAGCGCGGTCTCGATGGCCGAAATGGCCTCCGCCGCCTCCGGCCCCAGCCGCCCCAGCGCCAGAATTGCGTCACCGCGGACTTCCGTGTCGGGGTCGGTCATGAAGCGGGTCAGCATCCCGATCGTGCCTTCCGGCAGTTCCGCGCCGGTCTGGACCAGCGCCGACAGCGCCGCCGCCCGCACGCCGGCGTCGGGATCCTCCAGCGCCGCGACCAGCGCGTCTTCCGCCCTGATGTTCATGAAATCGATATTGCCCAGTGCCCGCGCCGCCAGTTGCCGGGTTATGGGATCTTCCGCCGCCAGCTGAAGGGCGATGGCATCCGTGGCCGTCTCCGCCGCCGTGCCGATCCGCGACAATGCCCGCAGTGCGGCATGGCGCATCGCCGCGTCCGGGTCGCCGGAAGCGTCGGCGAGAGCGCTTATGGCCACATCCGACGATGCTTCGAGGCGGCCCAGTATTTCCGCGGCGACTACCCTGTTCGGCGCGTCCGCATCGGCGACCATTCCGGCGAGGAAGGGGACGGCCGAACCGGCTCCGTAGCCCAGCTCGACGATCTCATCCGCGGCGGCCGCGGCTTGCGCCGCGTCGCCGCTTTCGACGCTGTCCACCAGTTTCTCCAACTCGAAGGACATGAACCCGCGGGTCATGTAGCGCCAGGCGCCCCAGCCGCCCGCCGAAAGGACGGCCAGCACGACCAGTGCCATCAGTGCCATATAGGCCAAGTGGAAGGCGCTGTAGCCGCCGTCGCGCCGCGCAGCGTTCGCGGGTGGGCGCGGCTGGTCATGCGGGTCGTTGGCGTTATCGTCTTGCATCCATGGCTCCGCTCATCGTCGTCAGTGGTCGGCGCCATGCAGGATCTGGTCGCGAATCCCGGTTTCGTAGCCCAGCCCGGCGGGGGTGACGACGATGCTGAAGGGAAAGACGCCGGCCGCCGCCACACCCTTGCGCACCAGCGCCAGCCAGACGCCCTCGTTGGTCAGCCCGGTCGCGTCGCGGCTCATCACGACCCGCGCGCCGACATGGAAATGATTGCCGTGCGGCGCCGGGATGCCGGTGATTCGCGTGCCGCCGGTACCCTCGTCGCGTTCGGAGATACCGGGATCGCCTGCCAGTTCCTGCAGGATGGCCAGGGTCTTGAGCTGCAGCTTGTTCAGTTTCAGCGGATTCGCTTTCGGCGGCATCGTCTTCCTCGTTCGTTGACAGCATGCAGATAAGCGCGAAGCCGATGTGCTGGTCAAGCGCCGTGCGAGGTGAGAGGGTTCGGGCGCGAGGCCGCACCGGGGAAGTAACCGGACACGGAACAGGAAAGGGGCGGCCAGTGGCCGCCCCCATGGGTTTGCCTTCGTTCTCCGGCCCGCTCGCTACGAGCCGTATTTCTGGACGATTTGTCCCAGATCCTGTTCCGACAATTCACCGGGCTTGAGAGTGCCGGCGCGCGCGGCCGCGATGACGGCGACGATAATTTCCTTCGGCACCGCGCCGCCAATTACCGCCCCGTTGACCACGAAAGTCGGTGTTCCCTGGAACTGCAGGGCCTCGCCGAGGCTAACGGTCTCGCTTATATATTCTTTGACTCCGGGCGATTCCATATCCTTTTTCAGCTTGTCCATGTCGAGGCCGACGCCTTCGGCGAGCTGTAATATCTGAGCGTCGGACGAAAGAGACCCGCGCACGGTCATCAGCGCCTGATGGGTTTCGAGGTATTTTCCCTGCAGGTCGGCGGCCATGGCGACTTTCGCGGCGGTCAGCGAGGTCGGGCTGCGGCCGGTCAGGATCGGATATTCCTTCCAGACGACCCGCAAATTCGGGTCGGCCGCCTCAATTTCCTGCATGGTGGAGAAAACCCGCTTGCAGTAGGGACAGTTGTAATCGAAGAACTCGATCAGCGTGACGTCGCCTTCCGGGTTGCCCGTCACCGGCGTCATCGGATGGCGCTCCAGTTTTTCCTTGTGCGCCGCCATTGCCAGCGCCGCGCTCTCGCGTTCCTGCTGGATCTGCTGGGTGCGCAGCTTGTCGGACACCTCGAGCAGGATTTCCGGATTTTCCAATAGATAGTCGCGGATGAAACCAGGGTTCTCCGTAAGGTATTCGCCAATGATTTTCTCGATTTCCGCCTTCTGGGCGGCGTCGAATTCCTGCGCCGAAGCCGGCAGACCCGCCAGCATCACCAGCATTCCCACAGCCGCGATGCGCGGTCCGAAACTCATAAAATACGTCATCCAAAACTTCCCTTGTGATCTGCCTTGTCGGCCCAGAAGCCGCACAAACTATCAGATGTTACACGTCAGCGCGACTTGAGTTGCAAGGAATTCGGCCTGGTGTCACGACAATTTTATCTGCCGTCCGCCAGTTCAACCTTGCTTCTTCTGCATTCCCCCCAGCAGATACTGGATATCCAGCGCGCGCGAATGCATGGGCGATCCCGGCGGCAGCAGTTCCAGCGCCTTGGCCACATTGCGCTCGGCGCCATCGCGATCGCGCAGCAGAACGGCTTCTTCGGCAAGTGCGTAGGAGGCCGCGCCGAAATTCTCCAGCCGGCCGTATCCGGTGGCCAGCAACCGCCAGATTCCAGGCGTTTGCTGTTCAAACTGGATCGCCTGGTTAAGCTGGTCGACGGCTTCTTGCGCGGCCTCGCGCCCCTCCAGCTCCAGCAGCGCCTGCGCCAGGCTCATCCGCAACAGCGGCAACTGTCCCTGCGACGTCTCCACCGAGCGGCGATAAGGCGCGATGGATTCGCGGATGCGCCCCGCCTTCCATAGGACATAGCCCTTGGTTTCCTGGAAAAACGGATCGCCGGGTTTTTCCGCGATCAGGCTGTCGGCAAGCGCCACCGCCTCGTCCGTCCGATGCAGCTTTTCCAGCGCATAGACCCGGGCGTAGCGGGCTTCGACGTCGTCCTTGCCATTGTAACGGTTCAGCGTACGCTCCGGCGGGTCGATATAGCCGTTCAGCTTGCCGCGCATGCGGCGATGCAGATAGTCCAGCAATTCGGTTGGCGGCACATCGGAAAATTTCGATTGCGCCACATGGCCGCGTACGGTGGTGATGCGCTCCTGGCTCAGCGGGTGGGTTCTCAGGTAGGGATCCTGCCTGCCCACCGCCAGCAGTTCCTGGCTTTGCAGTTGGTTAAGCACATCCATCAGGCCACGCGCCGACTGCCCGGTTTCCTCGAGATAGCGCAGCGCCGCCTGGTCGGCCTGGCTCTCCATGCCGCGGTTGTAATGCAGAAAGGACCCGGTTGCGGCAGACTGGCCCATCGTCGCGCCGGCAATCAGGGCTTCGGGATTGCCGCTGGCGCCGGCGGCGACGGCGCCCAGCACCAGTGCGACGATCGACTGGGCGCTGGCGTTGCGCAGGTTTTCCTGCATCTGGGCCAGATGCCCGCCCGCGATATGGCCGGTCTCATGCGCCACCACGCCGATGACGCTGTTCGCATTCTCGGCATTGCGCAACAGGCCCGTATTGATGAATATACGCTGCCCGCCGGCGACGAAGGCATTCAGCCTGTCGTCGAGGACAAGATGAACAGAAAGCGCGGCGGGTTCCAGCCCGGCCGCTTCTAACACTGGCCTCGCGAAAACACGGATGGTATTTTCGATTTCCGCATCGCGAATCAGCGATATCTTTCCGGAACCTTGGGCAACCGAAGCGTTGGGCGCGACGAGCAGCGCCATGGCCATGGCAACATAAAAGGAAGCGATCAGGCGTATGGGTTTCAACGAATTATTTCTCCGTTACGGTTGCAGACTAACCCGCGCTATGCGCCGGCGCAATCGTGCAGCCTTATTCCTCGCCGCGACGTTTCTGCTCGCTGGATGCGCATCCAGTGAAATAGATGAGGTGCTGCCGGGCGGTATTTTCAAGGGGGCAGCCGTCGCCGACGAACCGCTGGCGGCTCGCGCGGCCATGGAGATGCTGGCCAAGGGCGGGTCGGCGGCGGACGCCGCGGTGGCGGCTTATTTCGCCCTCGCGGTGACTTATCCTTCGGCGGCCAGCCTTGGCGGCGGCGGCGTCTGCATGGTCGCCGACTGGGACCGGGGACAAGTGTTCTCGCTGGATTTCGTCGCTCCCAGATCGTCGATGACGGATGCCTACCGGGCGACGGCGGTGCCCGCCAACGTGCGTGGCATGGCGGCGCTGCATGCCCGCTATGGCTATCTGGACTGGCGTGCTTTGCTGGCGCCGGCCGAAAAGATCGCGCGGTTCGGCGAGCCCCTGACCAGGGCGTCGGCCGCGGCCTATGCCGCCGGTGGCGACGCGCTGCTGGCGCAAAGCGGGGCAAAGGCGATTTTCGCATCGAGAGGCGGTCTGCCTGCCGAGGGCGAGGCCGTGCCGCAGCCCGATCTCGCCGACGTTCTGGCCACCCTGAGACTCAATGGCGCCGGCTCGATGTATAAAGGGCCGCTGGCCGAACGATTGGTCGCGGCGGTCAGGGAAGCAGGCGGTTCCCTGGTTCGCGAGGACCTGCAGAATTTTGCCCCGAACTGGCAACCGGTGACAGGTGTGCGATATGGCAACGACCGGGCCTATTTTGCCCCGCCGCCGGCCGGCGCGGGTCTGGTGGCCGGCCAGATGTGGCAGATGCTGGCTCAGGGCAAACGCTATGCGAGGGCCGATGAGGGAGAAAGGCTTCATCTGCTGGCCGAATCGGCGCGTATCGCCCTTGGCGGACGCTCGCGCTGGCTGGCCGACGACGGAACGAATGTACAGCCGGCCGACCTGCTGTCCGAGCAGGCTGCCGGCGCCAACTTGGCGAATTACAACCCATCCGCGGCTGCCGGCGCCGGACAGGCCGACAACGGTGCACCGCGGCAAACGGCGGCGCCGGAGAGCACCGGGGTGGTGGCGATGGATTACCTGGGCGGGGCGGCGGCGTGCAGTTTCACCGCCTATCAGCCCTTCGGAACGGGCTGGGTCGCGCCGGGCACGGGCATTCTTTTGGCGCCGTCGCCACAGCCGGTGGATCGCAATCCCTTGTCGCTGGGTCCGATGATGGTCTTCAATCCGCAGGTGCGGTCGATCAAGTTCCTTGCGGCCGGCGGCGATGGCGCCGATGGGGCATCGGCGATGGTCAACGTCGCGGCTGCGGCCGTGATCGACCAGCAACGGCTGGATAAGTTGATCGGCCGGCCCCGCGTTCATCATGGCGGCGGGGACCCGGTTTTTCTGGAATCTTTTGCCGATGAAGGGGCGGTTGCGGCATTGACCGGACGCGGCCATTCGGTGGCCAAGGTGAATTCACTGGGGCGGGTAAACGCGATTCATTGTCCGCCGGGTTACCCGGTGGACCCGGAAAAAACCCTGTGCTGGGCTGTCAGCGATCCGCGTGGCTTCGGCCTCGCGGTATTCCCGGACTAGCCGATGGCGCCAAAGATCGCGCAACGGGGTGAAATTCCCCCCTTCATCGTGATGGAGGTGATGCGCGCCGCGGCCGAGCGTGCGGCTTCCGGCGCAGTCGTCCGGCATATGGAGGTCGGCCAGCCGGGCACCGGCGCGCCGCAAGGCGTTATCGACGCGGCCCGCACCGCCCTGGACGAACACCGCATCGGCTATACCGTCGCCTTGGGCATCCCGGAACTGCGCGAGGCGATCGCCCGCCATTACCAGGATTACTATGGCGTTGCCGTGCCGGTGGAGCGGATTGTCGCCACCACCGGATCTTCCGGCGGTTTCCTGCTGTCCTTCCTGTCGGCCTTCGACCAGGGCGACCGTGTGGCCCTAGCCGCGCCGGGTTATCCCTGCTATCGCAACATCCTGACCGCCCTGGGAGTCGAGCCGGTTTCGCTGATGACCACAGCCGCCGACCGCTTCCAGCCGACGCCGGCGCTTCTCGACAAGGCGCGCGGCGAAGGCCCGATCCACGGGTTGATGGTGGCCAGCCCGTCCAATCCGACCGGCACGATGCTGGGCCGGGCGGAACTGCAGGCGCTGGTCGATTATTGCCGCGCCCATGATATTCGGCTGATTTCCGACGAGATCTATCATGGGATCACTTTCCGTCACCGGCCGGATACGGCGGCCGCGCTGAGCGGCGACGCCATCGTCATCAACAGTTTCTCGAAATATTTTTCGATGACCGGCTGGCGGCTGGGCTGGATGATCGTTCCGGACGACCTGATGCGGCCGGTCGAGTCACTGGCGCAGAATCTCTTCATCTCGCCGCCGACCCTGTCCCAGATTGCCGCCGTGGCCGCCTTCGATTGCCGCGACGAGCTAGAGGCCAATGTCGCGCGCTATGCTGCGAACCGCGAGCTGCTGCTGGCCGAGTTGCCGAAGGCGGGTTTTACCGATCTCGCCCCGGCCGACGGGGCATTCTACATCTATGCCGATGTCGGCCATCTGACCAACGACAGCGAGGATTTTTGCCGCCGCATCCTGAACGAGGCGGGCGTTGCGGTAACGCCCGGCGTCGATTTCGACCCCTGGCGCGGCAATCGCTTCCTGCGATTTTCCTTCGCGGAAAGCACCGCGGATATAAAGGCCGCGGCGAAGGCGCTGCGGCAGTGGCATGAAAGGGGAGGAGGAACCCCTTCCTAATCCGCCTTTTTCACCAGTATCTGACCCACGAACATGCCGTTTGCGTCGAACCCCGCCTCCGAGCCCGCCAGGTAGAAATTCCACATGCGGCGGAAGCGCGGGTCATAGCGGTTCCGGTCGAGGCCCGGCCAGGCCTCGTTGAAGTTCCGGCGCCATCGCCGCAATGTTTCGGCGTAGTGGAAGTTTTCATGGATGAAGGGGTCGTGGGCCAGTTCCAGCCCGGCCTCACGCGCCGCGGCGATTGTGTCTTCCAGGGTTGGAATATAGCCGCCGGGGAAGATATATTTCTGGAACCAGGAGCTGGTTTCGCTGCGTTCGCGCCGCATGA
The DNA here is from genome assembly GCA_947259795.1 of uncultured Alphaproteobacteria bacterium. Taxonomy (GTDB): domain Bacteria; phylum Pseudomonadota; class Alphaproteobacteria; order UBA8366; family JADFVY01; genus JADFVY01. Next base: position 32,437 of record CAMYNJ010000131.1, read on the forward strand.
TGGAATGGATCAGCGCCTGCCCGTCCTCGGCCATCATACGGTGCACCGCTTCGAAATATTCGACGAAATGCCTGGCACCGACATGTTCGAACATGCCGATACTGACGATGCGGTCGTAGGCGCCAGGATTGTCCGCCGCATGGAGGCGGTAGTCGACCAGCCGGTATTCGGGCCTGTTGCCGTCCATGGCCGCCGCCCGCTCGCGCGCGAGATCGCGCTGGGTTTTGGCGAGGGTGACCCCGGTGACATGTGCGGCGCCCGTTTCCGACGCGATCAGGCGGCTCAGTTCGCCCCAGCCCGATCCGATATCGAGCACGCGCGCGCCGTCGGGAATCGCCAGCCGCCGGATCGTGGTGCGCAGCTTGTTAAGCTGGGCGCCACGCAGCGGCTGATCCGGCTTTTCGAAAAAGGCGCAGGAATAATTCATGCCCTCATCGAGAAATGCCTCGTAAAGATCGTTGCCGATATCGTAATGGTGGGCCACATTCCGGCGGCTCTTCCGCGGATTATTGCGCCGGTCCCTGAACATGAAGTTGCTGGCCGCCCTGATCGCCGCCCCCGGGATCGATTTCTCCGCACTGGTCTGGTTGCGGCACGTCATTTTCAGGAAATCGCCGAGATCGCCGCGCTCCAGGACCCAGCCTTCATCCATGTAGGATTCACCGCTGCCCAGATCGGTGTTTCTTACAATTCGCAGGATCGTCCAGAGGGAATTCAGCCGCACGTTGAATTGCGGCCCCGTCCCGTCGCCAAAGCTGACCTCTTCCAACCCGCGGTAGTTCAGGCGCAAGGAGCCCTTTTTCGCGAATGCGCCGATGATTTCGGCGAAGGCGCGGAACAACAATAGAGCCCATTGCGGGACGGCGCGGGACGGCGTGCGGCCCTTGGTCTTGCGAGACGATCTGGAGAGGTCGCCGCCGTAATGCTTGTCCAGTCCCGCCATCGGGAATCTCCCTATGGACTAAAACATCCGATTCCGCCGCGGGCCGATTATGGCTTCAGCCAATGCGGCGTACCTAAAATAACTTTACCATTTGTTAATTTTTCGTCAATCACGCTTTACGGCCGGCGAGGACGGGCGGCAAAGAAGGGAAGAGGGCGCCGCATTGGGCGCCCCCGGGTCCTTGAGATTACTGCGGCAATTACCCGCCAATAGTCCGCTGCCACCAGCCTGCCCGCTTGGGCTTGTCCTCGGCGGGCCTGTCCGCGGGTGGCTGTTCGGCCGCCGGTTCCGCGAGAGTGTCGGCCAGTGCAGGCTGCGGTTCCTCCGCCGGCTGCTCCCTGGCTTCGGCCGGCGCCCTGACGGGTTCCGGCTCCGGTTCCTGCTCCGGTTCCGGCCGGGGCGCAGGTCGCGTGGTTGCTTCCGGTTCGAGGTCCGGACCCGACTCAGCCGGCGGCTGGATCGTGGTTTCGCTGTCTTCCACCTTGTCGCCCGCGGCGGGTTTGCGGCCTGTTCGCTTGCGCGCAGGTTTTCTGGCCTCGGCCGCCGGTTCCTCGTCTTTTGACGCAGCCGCCTTACGCCGCGTCCGCCGGGCCGGTTTCTTTTCGTCCTCCACGGCCTCCACGGCCTCTAAGGCCTCGGCGGCTTCGGCCGGACGCTCTTGCGTTGCCGATACCGAATCCGCTTCGGCGCCGGCCTCGGATACTTCGGCTTTCTTGCGCCGGCGCGGACTCCGTTTCCTCTTTGCGGGCGCCGGCTCTTCCTCGGCGGCCTGCGTCGCCTCAGCCACGGGTGCTGCTTCAGCGCCTGCTTCAACAAACGCCGCTTCAGCCGCCGGCGCACTCTCGGCGCCTTCGACGGCCTCTTCCTCTCTGGCCTCGTCCACCTTGCGGCCACGGCGCCGCCCGCCGCGCTTGCCGCGACGGCGGCGTTTGCGGGGTTCTTCCTCGCCGGACTCGCTAACGGCCTCTGTCTCGGCCTCGGCTTCCGGCGCTTCCACCTCTGCCTCCGCCTCTTCGCCCTCTGCCACCTGCGGCATCTCGTCGTCGCGCCGGTCCTTGCGGCGGCGGCGCGGGCGGCGCTTGCGGCGACCGCCCTCCTGCTGATCCTCGGGGCCGACGATCTCTTCGATTTCCGAGCGGTCCTCTTCCTCCGCGCCCTCACGCGCGGTGATGCGCTCGACCCTGTATTCCGGCGGGATCAGGGTGTCGTCGGCCGCGATGGAGATGACGATTTCGCAGCGCTCCTCGATGGCGGCCAGCGCGTCGCGCTTGTTGTTGAGGACATAAAGCGCCACGGCGGTCGGCACGAACACGGCGACCTCGGAGGCGCGCTTGCGCAAGCCCTCTTCCTCGATGCCGCGCATCACATGCAGCGCGGTCGATTCGGTCGAGCGGACATGGCCGGTGCCGCCACAGGTGGGGCAGAGTTCGCTCGAGGTCTCGAGCAGGCTTGGCCGCAGCCGCTGGCGCGACATCTCCAGCAATCCGAAGGCGCTGATATGGCCGATCTGGATGCGCGCGCGTTCGTTCTTGAGCGATTCCTTGAAGCGCCTTTCAACGGCGGCGTTGTTGCGGTTTTCCTCCATATCGATGAAGTCGATGACGATGAGGCCCGCAAGGTCGCGCAGCCTGAGCTGCCGCGCCACTTCCTCCGCGGCTTCCAGGTTGGTCTTCAGCGCCGTTTCCTCGATATGGCGTTCGCGCGTGGCGCGGCCCGAATTGACGTCGATCGCCACCAGCGCCTCGGTCGAGTTCATCACCAGGTAGCCGCCCGAGCGCAGCTGGACGATCGGGTTGTGGATGGCGTCGATCTGATTTTCCACCTGGTAGCGGAAGAACAGCGGATAGACGGGATCGTCGTAACGCTGGACCCGCTTGGCGTGGCTCGGCACCATCGCCTTCATGAAGTCCTTTGCGGTGCGATAACCTTCCTCGCCCTCTACAAAGACCTCGTCGATATCCTTGCTGTAGAGGTCGCGGATCGAACGCTTGATGAGGTTCGCTTCCTCATGCACCAGCGTCGGCGCAATCGATTCCATGGTCCGGTTGCGAATATCGTCCCACAGCCGCACCAGATATTCGTAATCGCGCTTGATCTCGGCCTTGGTGCGCTCGGCGCCTGCCGTGCGCACGATTACGGCCAGACCCTCGGAAATCTTGAATTCGTCCAGGATCTTTTTCAGGCGGCGCCGGTCCTGGACGCTGCCGATCTTGCGGCTGATGCCGCCGCCGCGCGCCGTGTTGGGCATCAGCACGCAATAGCGTCCCGCCAACGACAGATAGGTGGTCAGTGCCGCGCCCTTGTTGCCGCGTTCTTCCTTGACGACCTGCACCAACATGATCTGGCGGCGCTTGATGACCTCCTGGATCTTGTAATGCCGGTAGTGCTTGATACGGCGGCGTTCGACTTCCTCGACCTCGTCGCCGCCGACCGTCTCCACCGTCGTGCCGTTTTCACCGTCCTCGTCTTCGGCCGCAGCCTTTTCCTCGGCCAGCAACTGCTCGCGGTCGGCGACCGGGATCTGGTAGTAGTCGGGGTGAATTTCGCTGAACGCCAGGAAGCCGTGCCGGTTGCCGCCATAATCGACAAAGGCGGCCTGGAGCGACGGCTCCACGCGAATTACCTTCGCCAGATAGACGTTGCCCTTGAGCTGCTTCTTTCGGGATGTCTCGTAATCGAAATCTTCGAGGCGCTTGCCACTTACCACGGCCACCCGGGTTTCTTCCGGATGACTCGCGTCAATCAACATTCTCCGTGCCATACGGCCAAACTCCAGCGCACCTGCGCGAGGCCGCGCGTCACATAATGACCCCGCGGCAGGCAGCGCTAATTGTGCGAAACCGGCCGCACCCCCGAATTCTCCCGTCGAACAGCACGCCATAACCTTGTGCCAAGACAGGAGCGCATTTGGGTGCCTGCTCATCCCGTGGCTGACGCTCCCTCATGGAGCTCCGCCCGTGGATCGGCTTCGAGTTACCCTTCAAAAAAAGACCGTTCAAATCACCAATGCCTCAGCCTGCCTTCCTTCGAACCCTGACCGGTAACCGGAATGAGCCTTTCTGGGGCGGGCCGGAGCATCGTCTTACCGGGTTATATTCCCGGCGCGACCGATTCACGGCTGTACACGCAACCCATAGATACGCCCGAAACTGTCCACAGGACAACGTATATTTTGCCTCCCGGTAGCCAAATTTTTGCCAAGCTTGTATTCTATTTAAGTGGACAGATTCACTTTATCTCGTATATATCTTTTTTTATCAAGGCTGTAAGGCACAGTATGTTTGACGCGATGGCTGACGGTAAATATTTGAAAACAATTCGTTTCGCGGCGGCGGTCTTTTTCGCGGCAATAGCATTCGCGTCACTTGCCGATATTGCCGCGGCAAGGGATCCGGCTGTTACAGGCGTTAGACTCGGCGTAAACGACGGCAAGACCCGCGTCGTCCTGGATCTTACCACCGCGGTTCCCTATTCGGCCTTTCTGCTGGAAAACCCCTACCGGCTGGTCATCGACCTGCCGGAACTGGACTGGAGCGTTGACGGGGCCGACGCCGATGGCAAGCGCGGTGTCGTCGAGGGATTGCGTTATGGCCTGTTCCGCGCCGGCAACAGCCGCGTCGTGGTGGACCTTAAGGGGCCGGTGCGGATCGCCGCGAATGGGGCCTTGGCGAAACCCGATCGGCTGATGTTCGATTTGCTGCCCGTATCGAGATCGAAGTTCAAGGCCGGGCAAACGGTGGCGCTGAACAACTGGAAGCCGCCGACCGCGGCGGCGATCCCGGTACCGCGGGCGAAACCCGACGGCGACACCAGGCGCGTGGTTATCATCGATCCGGGTCATGGTGGCGTCGATCCGGGCGCGGTGCGCGGCAGCACATACGAAAAGCGCATCACCATGGCGGTGGCCGAGGAAGTGCGGCGGCAGCTGGAGGCATCGAAGCGCTATCGCGTGGTGCTGACCCGCAATCGCGACATTTTCCTGGAGCTCCGCGACCGCGTGAGATTGGCGCAGGACAACGAAGGCGATATCTTCATCTCGCTGCACGCGGATACCCATCCCAAGCGGACGACCAGGGGCGCCTCGATCTATACGCTGTCCGAGCGCGCGTCGGACAAGGAAGCCGCCAGGCTGGCGGCCAAGGAAAACAAGGTCGACGTTATCAGCGGCATCGATCTCACGCCCTATTCACCGGACACCGGCAGCATATTGCTCGACCTGACGAGGCGGCGCACGATGGAGGAATCGTCGGTTTTCGCGAACATGCTGATCGCCCAGTTCCGCAAGAAGAAGATCAACATGCAGCCGATCAAGACTCATCGCTTCGCCGGCTTCGCCGTGCTCAAGGCGCCCGATGTTCCGTCGGTGCTGGTCGAACTGGGGTACCTTTCCAACAAGACCGACAAGAAGATGCTGTTGAGCGAGGCTTTCCGAAAGAAGGTCGGGAGGGCCGTCCTGGCGTCGCTGGATGATTTTTTTAAACATATCGATGATCTGGCCGCCAGATAACTGTTCCTGTTCACAGATTAGTCACAATTCGGATTTAACAATGAATTTTCCGCGGCCATCGTCAGGGTGGCGCGCGAATGTCGCTGTGTAGGTTGCGCGAAAAAGCATAACGGAATTCTGGCATGCGCCGTTTTTTCAAGATCGTTCTTTACGGGTTCTCGGTCCTGTTCATGCTGGCCCTGGCCGGCGCCGTCGTGTTCATCTACGGAGTCTGGTATTACTCCCAGGACTTGCCCGACCATCGTCAACTCGCCGACTACAGCCCGAAGATTGCGACCCGCGTGCATGCGGGCGACGGGCAGGTGATCGCCGAATTCGCCACGGAAAAGCGGTCCTTCGTGCCGATCGAGGTGATCCCGACGCGCGTCAAGCAGGCCTTTATCGCTGCCGAAGACCAGCGGTTTTACCAACATCCGGGCATCGATGCCCAGGCTTTCGCACGGGCGATGATCACGAATGTCTTCAACTACCTGGAAGGCCGACGGCTGGTTGGCGGTTCGACGATCACCCAGCAGGTCGCCAAGAATTTTCTTGTCGGTAACGAGCGCCGGCTGGAGCGCAAGGCGCGCGAAGCGCTGATCGCGCTCAGGATGGAGACGGTTTTCACCAAGGATCAGATCCTCGAACTCTATCTCAACGAGATTTTCCTCGGCTATGGCGCCTATGGCGTGGCCGCCGCGTCGCTGAACTATTTCGACAAGTCCATGGACGAGTTAACGATCGCCGAGGCCGCCTATCTGGCCGCATTGCCCAAGGCGCCGAGCAATTACCACCCGGTCCGCAATGCCGATGCGGCGAAGTCGCGCCGTGACTGGGTCATCAGCCGCATGCGGATAGAGGGCTTCATCACGATGGAAGAGGCCGCCGCGGCGGCCGCCGAACCGCTGGTGGCCGCCGAGCGCCGCGACACCGTGCCGGTGACCGCCGCCTATTTCGTTGAGGAAGTGCGGCGCGAGCTGTCGCAGCAGTTCGGCGACGACGAGCTTTACGAAGGCGGCCTGTCGGTGCGCACCACCATCAATCCTGAATTCCAGCGTCTCGCCGACGCCGCCCTTCGCAACGGACTGATCGCCTATGACCGGCGGCACGGCTGGCGCGGGCCGATTGCGCAGTTGCAGCAGGGGACGGACTGGGTCGAGTATCTTGAATCCGCGGAAAAGCCCGCGGGCGCCCGCGACTGGCTGATGGCCGTGGTGCTGAAGGTCGAGGTGGAGGCCGCGACGGTCGGCCTCGGGCCGGAGCAGGTCGGCGTCATCCCGCTGTCCGAGTTGACCTGGGCGCGCCCCTGGTTGCCGGAGCAGGAACTGGGGCCGGAAGTCACCAGGGCATCGGATGTTCTGGCGGTCGGCGACGTCGTGCTGGTCGCACCGATGAGCGAGTCCGAGCCCGACGATGACGGTGAGACCATCCCCTATGAGGACGGTACTTTCGGGCTGCGCCAGATACCCGAAATCGACGGCGGCATCATCGCGATGGACCCCCATACCGGCCGCGTTCTGGCCATGTCGGGCGGTTACGAGTTCGCGCGCAGCGAATTCAACCGTGCCACCCAGGCCCGCCGCCAGCCCGGCTCGGCTTTCAAGCCCTTCGTCTATCTGGCCGCGCTGGACAACGGCTATACACCGTCAACCGTGATTCTGGATGCGCCCTTTGTCATGAAGCAGCCGGACGGCTCGAAGTGGAAACCCACCAACTACGGCAACCGGTTCTACGGCCCCAGCGTCATGCGCCTGGGCGTCGAGAAATCACGAAACCTGATGACGGTGCGGCTCGCGAAAGCAGTGGGCACAGGGCCGATCGCCGAAAATGCGCGCAAGTTCGGCATCATGGAAAATATGCCGCGAGAGCTCGCCATGGCGCTCGGCGCCGGCGAGACGACCCTGGCGCGCCTCGCCACGGCCTACGCGATGCTGGCTAATGGGGGCAAGGAGATTACCCCGACCTTCATCGACCGGGTACAGGACCGCACGGGGCGGACCATCTACCGCCATGACGAACGTCCCTGCAGCGCCTGCCGCGTGGTGGCCTGGAACGGCCAGTCGCCGCCGGTAATCCCCGACGAGCGTGAAATCGTGTCGGACCCGGTCAGCACCTACCAGATCGTCTCGATGCTGGAAGGGGTGGTGCGCCGCGGCACGGGCGCCCGGGCCAGCCGGCTCGGTAAAACGCTGGCCGGCAAGACCGGCACGACCAACGAAAGCCAGGATACATGGTTCATGGGTTTTTCGCCGGATCTGGTGGCGGGTGTCTATGTCGGCTTCGATACGCCCCGCACCCTCGGCAACGGCGAGACCGGCAGCAGCGTTGCCCTGCCGATCTGGATGGCGTTCATGGAGGGAGCGCTGGCCGGCAAGAGCTCAACGCCGTTCCGCGTGCCCGAGGGAGTCCGCATGGTCCTGATGAATACCGAAACCGGCCTGCCTGCCAAGCCCGGCGACGAGCGGAGAAAGATCGTGAACGAGGCGTTCCGGCGCGGCACCGAACCGGGCCTGGATGGCGGGATCGTGTTCCTTGACGGTTCTGATAGCGACAGCGAGCCGCCGACTTTCGACATCAATGAGGACGGCACGGTTACGCCGAGCCGTCCAAGAGGCGGGGGCGAACCGCCCAGGGCGATCAAGAAGAGCACCGACAGCGGGCTTTACTGACCGTTTTTCCAAGACGGTTGCGCCGTGGCGCGCAATTCACTAAATCCACTCGGCGTTCATCAACAGACCGATTAGGGAGTAGGCGCCAATGCGCGCGGAAATCCAGGCCATCGCCGATAACATCAAGCAGTCGCTGGAACTGCTGAGGAGGCATCTTTGACTACGATGCCTCGACACGTCGCCTCGACGAGCTGAACGCGCTCGCCGAAGACCCCGATCTGTGGAACGACCCGGACAAGGCGCAGAAATTGATGCGCGAGCGGACCCATCTGGAATCCGCGCTGAAGGCCTATGACGAGATCACCCGGGAATTCGAGGATTCGCTGGAGCTGATCGAACTCGCCGAGGCCGAGGGCGACGCCGCTGTCCAGGCCGAGGCCGAGGCGGCGCTGACCGGACTGCAGCAGCGGGTCGAAAAGCGCCGCATCGAAAGCCTGCTGTCGGGCGAGGCCGATCACAACGACGCCTATCTGGAAATCCATGCCGGCGCCGGCGGCACCGAGTCCCAGGACTGGGCCGAAATGCTGCTGCGCATGTATACCCGCTGGGCCGACGCGCATGGCTACAAGGTGGAATGGATCGAGGAATCGGCGGGGGAGGAAGCAGGCATCAAGTCGGCGACCATCAAGGTTTCCGGCCATAACGCCTATGGCTGGCTGAAGACGGAGACCGGCACGCACCGGCTGGTGCGCATATCGCCCTACGATTCCGCGTCGCGCCGCCATACCAGCTTCGCCGCCGCCGGGGTCTATCCGGTGATCGAGGACGATATCGAGATCGATATCGACGACAAGGATTTGCGCATCGACGTCTACCGCGCCTCGGGCGCCGGCGGCCAGCATGTCAACAAGACGGAATCGGCGGTGCGCATCACCCATATCCCGACAAACATCGTCGTGCAGTGCCAGAACGACCGCTCGCAGCACAAGAACCGCGCCACCGCCATGAAGATGCTGCAGGCCCGGCTCTACGAGGCCGAATTGCAGAAGCGCGAGGACGCCGCCCAGGCCGAGCATGAGGCCAAGACCGACATCGGCTGGGGCCACCAGATTCGCTCCTACGTGCTGCAGCCCTACCAGATGATCAAGGACTTGCGCACGGGAGCGGAGACCAGCGACACCCAGGGCGTGCTGAACGGCGATATCGATACCTTCCTGCAGGCCTCCCTCGCCCAGCGGGTTGCGGGTGATGGGGACGACGAGGATTAGGCCTTCGCCGCCACCACCTCGATCTCGATCTTGAAGTGCGGCGCGGCCAGCGCCGAGATCACCAGCATGGTCGAGGCCGTCGCGTGGTTGCCCAGCATGCGGTCGCGGATGCCGCGATAGTCGCCGATATCAGCGGTGTCGGTCAGGTAGGTATTGACCCGTACGATATCGGCCACGCCCATGCCGGCCTCTTCCAGGATTGCGATGACGTTGCGGAAGGCCTGTTCCGCCTGGCCGGTGAAATCCACCGGCACCGATCCGTCTCTCGCCACGCCAAGCTGCCCCGAAACATAAAGCCAACGCGCATCACCCGGCGCTTCGACCGCATGAACGTAGTTGCTGAAGGGGGGAGCGACAGAGTCTGGGCTATAGGTCTTGTGCATGGAGGCTTCCTTGCTGAAGGGTCAATCGGCAGCCAGCGGTTCGTAAAACTCGGCGGGCAGGCCGGCGGTGTCGCGGCTGGTGCGGTTGAACGGCGGCTTCAACTGGCCCTTGAATCGCTCTCGCACCAGTGCGCCATAAGTTTTGGCGGCGTCCAGCCCCTTGCGCTCGCACAGAAAACGGAACCAGCGCACACCCGCCGCGACATGGGTGATTTCGTCGTCATGGATCACCTGCAGGATATCGGCCGAACGATCATCCCCGGCGTGCCGCAGTTTTGCGATCATCGTCGGCGTCACGTCCAGCCCGCGCGCCTCCAGCACCAGCGGCACCACGGCCAGCCGCGCCAGCAAATCGTCGGCGGTCTCCGCCGCGGCCTGCCAAAGCCCGTCATGGGCGTTCATGTCGCCATAGACCGCGCCCAGCTCCGCCAGGCGCCCGGCCAGCATCAGGAAATGGCGCGCCTCGTCGCCGCCGACGGCGATCCAGTCGTCGAAAAAGGCGCGCGGCAGGTCTTCATCGGTGAAACGCGCGACGATGTCGAAGGCCAGGTCGATGGCGTTCAGCTCGATATGGGCCAGTGCATGCAGCAGCGCGATGCGGCCTGGCGCCCCCGACGTAATGCGCCGGCGCGGCACCTCGCGCGGCGGGCGCAAAGGCGGGCGTGCGGGGCGGGCAGGGCGGTCCGGCGGCGCGTCCGATCCGATCTCCATGGCGGGCGTCTCCCGCCAGACCGCGGCGGCAGCCTTTGCCTTGCCGGCTTTTTCCGCAGGCTCTGCGGTGCGCAATACGCCGATCGCCAGTTCCGATAATGTCTTCGCCATGATGGCGTTCTTACAGCATTGCTGGGGTGGGGGCGAGCTTCGCTCTACATTCGATGGGGCCTGGCTGGGCACGAAGACGCGCCTCTGTAGCGATATCGTGATGCGGCATCGGCTCAGATGATCTCGTCCTCATCGAACAGTGAATCGGCCAGAATGTCTGTCTCCAGCTGTTCGATCCGTTGCTGTGCTGTTTTCAGCGCGGTCGGTTCGGCGATATGGAATACGGCGTCGCCGCGATTGACGATCGGCAAATTGGCATGGCCGATGATGATGCCGGTCTTGTGTCCCCTGATTTCCGATTCCGTTTCGCCCAGCGGGTCGGACACATAGCCGAGGATATCGCCCTCATCGACACGCTCGCCGAGTGCCCTGAGCATGCGCAGGATTCCGCCTTGCGGCGTGCGTACCCAGTAGGTCGCCGTCGAGCGAACCGGCGGAACCCGGCTCGGCTTGGCCTGGGCGCTTGAAATCATGCCCAAATGCTGCATTACCCGCAGCGTTCCCTTGACCCCCATGCGGACCGCCACCTCATTGAATCGCAGGGCCTCGCCGGCTTCGTACAGCAGAACGTCGACACCCAGATCGAGCGCCGCCGCACGCAGCGATCCTTCCCGCAACTGCGCCGAGATGATCGCCGGCGGACTGAAGGCTTCGGCCAGCTCCATCGCCCGGCTGCTGCCTGGACTGACGCGGATTTGCGGCAGGTTGGTGCGGTGTATCGCGGCGGAATGGATGTCGATCCCGATATCGCAGCGCTTGAGCACCTCTTCGAGAAAACTATGGGCGAGCTGGCCGGCGAGCGAGCCGTTCGGGTTCCCCGGGAAACACCGGTTGAGGTCGCGGCGGTCCGGCAGGTAGCGGCTGTGTGCAATCAGCCCAAATACGTTGACCACGGGAACGCACAGCAATGTGCCCTTGATCTTCCGTGACAGTGTTGTTTTCAGCAGACGCCGGATTACCTCGATGCCGATGATTTCGTCGCCATGAACCGCAGCGCTGACGAACATTGTGGGACCCTCATGCCGGCCATGAATGACATGGATCGGCACCGCCATCGGCGTGTGGGTCGACAACAGGCTGATCGGCATTTCCACGGTTGCGCGTGTTCCCGCCGGGACTTCCTTGCCGCAGATCTTGAAGGCCGGACGGGGAGCGGTTTTCAGCTTCATTGGCGCGTTCATCGGTTTTTGCCGCGAGTCGTTATCATGAGGTCAGCCACGGCCACGGGTCTTTGTCTTGTTCGGCTTGGCATTCTTTTCCAGATATTCGATGATCCTGCCTGCGATATCGATCCCGGTGGCGTTCTCAACGCCTTCCAGCCCCGGCGACGAATTGACCTCCATGATGACCGGGCCGTGGTTCGAGCGCAGCATGTCCACGCCGCAGACATTCAGGCCCATGGCCTTCGCCGCGCGGATCGCGGTCGAGCGTTCCTCGGGCGTGATCTTGATGGTACTGGCGGTGCCGCCGCGATGCAAATTCGACCGGAAATCGCCCTCGGCGCCCTTGCGCTCCATCGAAGCGACGATCTTGCCGCCGACGACCAGTGACCGGATGTCGGTACCGCCGGCCTCCTTGATGAATTCCTGGACCAGGATGTTCACTTTGGCGCCGCGGAAGGCCTCGATCACCGACTTGGCCGATTTGTGGGTTTCGCCGAGCACGACACCAATACCCTGGGTGCCTTCCAGCAGCTTGATGACGACCGGCGCACCGCCGGCAATCTTGAGGACTTCATCGGTCTGCTTGGCGTCGCTTGCAAAGGCGGTGACCGGCAGGCCCAACCCCTCGCGGGCGAGTATCTGCAACGAGCGCAATTTATCGCGCGACCGGCCGATCGCGACCGATTCGTTCAGCGGATAGACTCCCATCATCTCGAACTGGCGCAGTACCGCCAGACCATAAAATGTCACCGATGCGCCGATGCGGGGAATGACAGCGTCATAGCCGGTCAGGGGTTCGCCCTTGTAGATTACCGTCGGCCGGTGCGACGTGATGTTCATGTAACATCGCAGGGTATTGACGATGTCCAGCGTGTGACCGCGCTGTTCGGCGGCCTCGACAAGGCGTTGGTGCGAATAGAGATTCGGATTGCGTGCGAGCATCAAGATTTTCATGAGCCGTTTTTCCTTTCGATGGAAACATGGCGGTCGGTCTGGACAAGATTCCGTCCATTGGCATTCGACTTTTTGCCACGATACGACGTCGACGGATCGACGACAAAGCGGCGGCGCACCGAAGCGCGGCCTAGAAGCATGCGAAATCCCATTTGGTCCCGGTTGGTCAGGGTCACCTCGATCGGCCAGCTTTGTCCACCCAGTATCACGTCCGTCACGATAACAAAGCGCATCTGCGCGTTACCGCCGGAATTGCGGACGGCGCGACGCCCCTGAAGCCTGGCTTCGCAAGATATGCGGGTGCGGTTGTCGCGCTGAACCGGGTGGATTTCGAACCGGACCCAGGACTCGCCGTCGCGGTCGAACGGCTCGATGTTCCAGGCATGCAGGGCCGCGGTCCGGGCGCCGGTATCGACCTTGGCCTTGATGCGTTCGATGCCGAGTGCCGGAAGGCCGACCCATTCGCGCCAGCCAATCACCGGCTTGCCCTTGTGCGGCCGCAGACGACGACGCTTCGGCGCCGGCACAGGGCCTTCTTTGTTCCGGGATTTTCGCATGGCGGATACGGCTAGCGTAGATTCTCGAGAATCGCATCGTTGACCCGGCGGTAGCTGGAAAAGGTCCGCTGGCTCAGAACGACGAAATAGGTCTCCATGTCCACCAGCACATATCCTCTTTCATAGAGCGCGCGCGTCACCGCCCGAATGGTTTCCGGATAGACGCGACGGCAGCCGGTCAGCATTCGAAGATGTTTCATGGACAGCCGGTAGCGGCCGCGCGCGGTGCCGGCGAACGCGGTTTCGTACAGTTTTTCCAGGCGTTGGGCGATCCCCTCTACCAAGTGTGTCTGGCTGGTATCCAATAAATTCATGAAAGGGCATATAGGAAAAAATATTGCCTATGTCAAAAAAAACTTTCTATATACGGAAAATATATTCTGCATTCCTGGTCGTGGAGGCGGCATTGCCCGCCCTCGGCGCCGTCGGAGCCTCGCCGCTTGGGGCGCCGCGCTCCGGGGCGTCACAACCGGCTCTTACAGCCCTTTCGTCGTCTCCAGCACCTCTTCCACATGGCCGGGGATTTTGACCTTGCGCCATGCCCGGGCGATTTTGCCGTCAGCGCCGATCAGGAAGGTGGAGCGCTCGATACCCATATATTTCCGGCCATACATGGATTTCTCGACCCACACACCATAGGCCGCGCAAACCTTGCCTTCCTCGTCGGCCGCCAGGGGGAAGTTGAGGTCGTACTTGGCCTTGAACTTGTCATGCTTTGCCGGGCTGTCCTTCGAGACGCCCACGACCGTGGCGCCCGCTTTTTCGAATTCCGCCAGCGCATCGCGAAAACCGATCGCTTCCTTGGTGCAGCCGGCGGTATCGTCCTTCGGGTAGAAATAGAGCACGACCTTCCGGCCTTTTTGCGACGACAGCGACAGCGCGCCGCCGCCATCGGTCGGAAGGGTGAAGTCGGGGGCCTTGTCGCCGGCATCGACGTGCATGGTGCGATCTCCTTTGTCCTGTAGAATGGGAGTTCCCGGTATAGCGCAAGGATGCGCCAGATCAACCCGTCACGCGGCGGGGGCTATCGCGCCTCCTCGTCGGCCGCCGGCAGGCGTTTGCGGGCGTCGTCGGCCGGATCACCGACAATGCCCCGGTAGAGCGTGGAATTCCTGGCATAGGCAGCTTCCATGGCGGCGGTCAGTGTCTCGAAATCGCCCCGGGCAGCGGCGCGAGCGAGGGCGGCTTTCGTAGAGTCGGGAATATTCGCTTCGTCCAGCCCGTTCGGGACGATCAGGCGCAGCGCGTCTTGCAGGCGCCACCACAGGTCAAGGCCCTTTGCCAAATCCTCGGCTTGCAGCATGTCCAGTGCGCCCGCCTGGCCCAGGCGGCGCAAGCGCTCCGCCGTATTGCCGTCGAGTATTTCGCTGTGCGCCGGCGCGTGCAACAACTGCAGATACTGGGTGATGAACTCCACATCCACCAGCCCGCCGGGGTGATATTTCACGTTCCATGGGCTTTTGCCCTTGTGCTGTTTGGCGATCCGCAAGCGCATGTCGGCGACGTCGACCAGCAGACGGTCGGCATCGCGCGGCGCGGTCAGAATTCGCCGAATGATATCCGCTATGCGGTCGGTAATTTCCGGAGAAGTCGAGGCGACAACGCGCGCGCGGGTCAACGCCATATGCTCCCAGGTCCAGGCCTCTTCCCGGTAGTAACGCTCGAAACCGTCCAGCCGGCTTGCGGTGGGGCCGGCGTTGCCCGACGGGCGCAGCCGCATGTCGATCTCATAGAGGCGGCCTTCCGCAGTCGGGGCGGTGATGGCGCTGATCAGCCGCTGGCACAGCCGGGCGAACCAGGTCCCGGGGGCCAGGGGTTTTTTGCCGTCCGAAGCCTCGGCATCTTCGGCATGGTCGTAGACGAATACCAGATCCAGGTCCGACGTTGGCGACAACTCGCCGCTACCCAGTTTCCCCAGCGCAATGATCGCCATGCCGCCGCCCGCAACCCGCCCGTGCCGGCGCGCGAATTCCTGCTCGACACGGGGCAGCAGGGCGGCTAGCACCGTATCGGCCACGGCGGTTAGCGACCCGCCGGCGGTCGCGCCGCCAACCACCCCGCGCAGAATCTGGACCCCGACCCGGAATTTCTGGTCGTTGGTCCAGCGGCGGGTCAGTTCCAGGACATCCTCGTAGTCGTTGGCCTGGGCCAGCATCGCCTCCAGCTCCGCCGCCAATGCCTCGCGCGGGCCCAGCGGCTCCATGAAATCGCCGGTCAGCACCGCGTCCAGCAGCGACGGGTTGCGGCTCAGCCAGTCGGCGATGCGCGGGGCGCCGCCCATGACTTCCGCCACCATGTCCAGCATCGCGGGATTGGCGTGGAACAACGAGAATATCTGCACCCCGGCGGGCAGGCCGGCGACGAACTCGTCGAATCGCGCGAAGGCCTTGTCCGGATTGGCGGTGCCGGCGAAGGCCTGCAGCAGGCGGGGCATCATTTCGGTGAGGATTTGTCGCGCGCGCTCGCTGCGGGTCGCGCGATAGCGGCCGTGATGCCAGTTGCGTACGATGTTGGAGATCGACCCGCCATCGGCAAATCCCAATTCCTCGAGCGTCTTGACCGTATCCGGATGATTTTCGCCTCCGGTGAAGACCAGCGCTCCGCCGGCGCCCAGCTCGGGCGATTCCTCGAACAGATGGGCGTAATGATATTCGACGCGGCCCAGATGATGCAGCAGGTCGTCGCGGAACGCGGCGCCCGAATCGTATCCCATGAAGGCCGCGATTGCGTCGACGCCCTCGTCGCTGCGCGGCATGTCGTGGGTCTGTTCGTCGTTGACCATCTGAAGCCGGTGTTCCAGGCGCCGCAGGAAGTCATAGGCCGCCGTCATCTCCTCGGCGGTCGGCTGGTCGATCCGCTCGAACTCGGTCAGTGCGGCCAGCGTGGCAACCGTGCCGCGGCTGCGCAGTTTCGGGATGCGGCCGCCCCAGATCAGCTGCTGCGTCTGGCAGAAGAACTCGATCTCGCGGATGCCGCCGCGGCCCAGCTTGATGTTGTGGCCGTTGATCGCGATCCGCGCGCCGCCGCGATGGGCGTTGATCTGGCGCTTGATGGAATGCACGTCCTGGATCGCCGCGAAATCCAGGTTCTTGCGCCAGATATAGGGACGCAGATGGTGCAGGAACCGCTCACCCGCCTCGATATCGCCGGCCACCGGGCGCGCTTTGATCATGGCCGCGCGTTCCCAGTTCTGGCCGACGCTCTCGTAATAGGCTTCCGCGGCTTCGGCGGATACGGCGATCGGTGTGGCGCCGGGGTCGGGGCGCAGCCGCAGGTCGGTGCGGAACACGTAACCGTCGGCGGTGCGCGCATCAACGAAATGCACCAGTTGCCGGGTCGCCTTGACGAAGACCGGCCCCATGGCCTCGGGCGCGGCGCCGCACACCTTGTCGGCGTCGTATAGCACGATCAGGTCGATATCGCTGGAATAGTTCAATTCCCGCGCGCCCAGCTTGCCCATGCCGAGGATGACGTAGCCCGAATCCTTTTCCGGGTCGGATGCATCGGCCAGCTCGATCGCGCCTTGCGCGGCGGCCGCGCCCAGCACATAACGGGCAGCGACATGCAGGCTCTCCTCGGCCATGTCGGTCAGCGCGCCGGTAACCTTCTCCAGTGGCCACAGGCCGGCGATATCGGCCAGGCCGGCGATCAGCGCGGCGCGGCGCTTGGCGCGGCGCAGTTCGGTCATAACGCGGTTCTGGCTGGTTTCGCGGGCCAGCGCCTGCTCGGTATCCGCCATCAGCGCCGCGAAGGCGGCGTCCGGCCCCTCGGCGAGAAACACCCGAAGGCTGTCGATTTCTTGCGCCAGGCAGCGTCCCAGATAGGGGCTGTTGCCGAAAACCGCGTCCAGCAGCGCGCGGCCGGCGGCATCGGTTTCGACGTCCGCCAGGAAGGCTGCCCGTTCCTCATCCTGTGCCAGGGATTCGCGAAGCCGGATCAATCCCGTCTTCGCGCGCTCGGGGTTGGCGGGTTTCGGCAGCCGGCCGGGATCGATGGGGATGCTTGTCAGGACCATGGTCGCTTACGATGAACTTATCCAAATTGCGGCATGCTCCGGGCGTGGTCAAGCGCTACGTAATGTATTATGTTGGTTGTGCGTTTTCACGACTGGCCGAAAAGAACAACAGAACCGTGGTCCGCCGCACATCGCTCATCCTCTCTGAAATCATCGCCGGCCTTTTGGCGGGGATGGTGGCGCTTGGCGGGCTGGTCGCCTGGCGGCTGCATGCCGGGCCGGTGCCGCTGGATTTCCTGACGCCGCATTTGGAAGAGGCGCTGAAAACCGAGGGCCGCGGCTACACCGTCGATATCGACGAGACCGTCGCCGTCTGGGCCGGCTGGCGCAACGCAGTGGATATCGTCGCCACCGATGTGATCGTGAAGGCGCCGGACGGCTCAACGCTGGCGCGCGTGCCGGAACTGTCGCTGGGCCTGTCCCTGCGCGCGCTGGTTCGCGGCAATGTGGCGCCCACCAGCCTCGACGCCATCGGCCCCAATGTCCGTGTCATCCGGCAGGAAAACGGTGAATTTGCGCTGGGCTTCATCGAGGCCGTTGACGACAGCCAGCCGGCACCGATTGACGGCGCACCCTATGCTGAGCCTGCGGCCGGCAAGGACGTTATCGATTTCCTGGTGGAAGAACTTCTTGCAGACCCGGATCCCTCGCGTTCGTTCGGCTATCTGCGCCGCATCAGTATTCTCGGCGGACAGGTCATGTTCGAGGACCGCGTGGCCGGCAGCTATTACCGCGCACCGGACGCCGAAATTGTGCTGCTGAAGGGCGCGTCGGGCATTGCCGGCGAGGCCAATCTGAAACTGCAGTACGGCACCCGGGAGGCCGACTTCACCATAAGCACCGGTATTGAAAAGGATGATCTGGGATATTTCGCGGCGCTCAGTTTCACCGACGTCGAACCGGCGGCCTTCGCGACCAGCCTGCCCCCGCAGCTTTCCGCGATTACCGCGCTCAGCATGCCGCTGAGCGGCTCGGTCAATTTGCGCGGCAGGTTGAGGGGCGAGTTGGAGAGTTTCGACTTCGACCTGCTCGGCGCCGCCGGGAAGCTGGAGTTGATCGATCTTTACCGCGAACCCTTGAATGTCAGTTCGCTGCGGGTCCAGGGCAGCGCCACCGCCGACTTCTCGACCGTGCGCGTCGCGCAGGCCGTCGTCGATCTGGGTGACGCGACCGCCTTCGCCACGGCCTCGCTGGAGCCTGCGGAGGAGGGCAGGGGCGTGCGGGTGTCGCTTGCCGCCCATATGGAAGATTTCGCGATGCGCGAGTTACACCGATTCTGGCCGGTCAGCGCCGAACCGAAAGCCCGAGAATGGGTGACCGAAAACATCTATGAAGGAATCGTCGACAAGGGAACAATCGACCTGGCACTTACCATCGGGAACGGGGACGATGGCGGCGTCACCCTGGAAAAGCTGGAAGGCACGCTCGCCTATACGGACCTCGGCATCAGCTATTTCAGGAAGATGACGCCGGTGGTCGGCATCGAAGGCGCCGGGAGCTTCGATCGACATGGCTTTTACCTTGGCGTCGGCGAGGCCAGTCTGGCCGAAAATATCAGGGTGACGGGAGGGCAGGTCGATGTCGTCGACATGGACAAGAAGGGTGAGGCCCGGCTTGTCATTGACGTCAGGGCCGAGGGACCGATCGTCACCGCGCTGAAAGTGCTCGATGAGGACCCGCTGCATTACGGCGACAAGCTGGGCTTCGATCCGGCGGACCTGGACGGCGAGTCCATCTCCGATCTGCATTTCGAACTGCCGCTGGTCAAGGGGCTGACCGGCGATATGCTGGAGGTCGCCGCCAAGGCGAAGTTGACGGGGGTATCGGTCCCCAGAGGCCCGTTCGATCTGGCGATAAGCAAGGGCGCGCTGGACCTGCAGGTTACCCGCGCCGATATGCGGCTGGCCGGCGATGTCCTATTGAACGGGGTATCTGCCGAAATCGTCTGGAAGGAAAATTTCGATGCGGACGCAAAGTTCAAACGCCGTTTCGAGGTCAAGGCGAGTCCGGACGGCGCCCAGCGTCTGGCTCTCGGTCTGCCCGACCTGTCTCACTGGATCGAGGGATCCGCGCCCACCGAACTGACCTATACGGTGGCGGCGAAACGCGCCCCCGAACTGACGGTGAGGTCGGATCTGAGGCCGGCTTTGATAAGGATACCCGAGGCCGCCTGGCAGAAGGATCCCGGCAGGCCGGGGCGGCTGGAAATCGACGCCAGGGTATTGAAGGCAGGCAACCTCATCTTTGACCGGCTGGCTGTGACGACCGACGACGCCGCGGGTAAGGTGAAGTTCGAATTCCTGCCCGACATGTCGGATATCAGCCGTGTGACCCTGCATGACCTCCGGTACCGCGGCAATGACGTCAAGGGCGAGATCACCCGGATGGATAATGGCGGCTACCGGATCGAGCTTGGGGGCGACCGGGTCGATGTCCGCCATTTCCTGAGCGACGAATACGAAAACATCATCGCGGAAGTCGAAGGCGGCCCGGATGGTGGGGCGGACAAAAAGGGCAAACCCCTGACGATCAAGGCGAATTTCAAGGAAGCCATCACCGGCGAGGGCCGACGCATGCATCGCGGCACCTTCAACGGCGCCTATAACGGCCGGGACTGGGAAGCGGTTGTCCTGTATGCCACGCTGGGCGAGGGCGCCGAACTCCGGGTCAATTACGGCAAGGGCGACCAAGGATACGAACTCCTTGTGGAATCGAACGATGCCGGCCAGGCGCTACGCTCGCTGGGCTGGTGGGACGAGGTCCGGGGCGGATCGATGGTAGTCGAGGGCCGCCGTAAGACTGTCGACGCACCGCTCACCGGCAATGTCTGGGTTACGGACTTCCGCATGAAGGAAGCCCCGGCCGGCGTGAAGTTGCTGCAAATCATAACGCTTGTCGGGCTTCCGGCGGCGGCTGCGGCGGGCGACGGCATCAGTTTCGCCGGCCTGGAAGGCTCTTACACCTTTGGCGAGGGATTGCTGACCCTCGGCGAGGTCGAGGCCTGGGGGCCGGTGGGCGTGCATGTCGACAGGGGCGGTTGGATGAACTTCAACGAGAATACCGTCGCCATGCAAGGTGTTGTGGTGCCGGCCAATACGCTGCAGCAATTTTTCGGATTCATACCCTTTTTCGGGCTGTTTTTTCAGGAAGGCTTGATCGCGGCGAATTTCGAGGTCAGCGGAAAGCTGGATGATCCCGAAGTTGTAGGAAGCGCTGCCAGTGTCTTTGCGCTGGGTTTTCTGCGCAAACTGTTCCGGCTCAAGGGCGATCCGGAAGGCGACCAGCCGGGCAACAGGCCCGGGGCCGAGCCACCAACGCTGCGCGATTGACCGAATTCAGGCCGGCCGCACCAGGGCGTGGCGTTTCTTGCCTGCCGAGAGCTTTATGACGCCGTCCGCGTTGACGTCGGCCAGCGTGACCTGGGCCGTTTCCTCGCCGATCGCCATGTCGTTCAACCGGCCGCCGCCGCCCTTGATCAGCCGCCGCGCCTCGCCGTTGCTGCTCGCCAGGCCCGCCCGCCGCATCAGTTCGAAGGCTGGCAGGCCGGCCGCGAGGTCGCCGCTCGCCACCTCGATGGTCGGCAGATCCTCGGCGATAACGCCCTGTTCGAAGGTTTTGCGCGCGGTCTCCGCCGCAGCGGCCGCCGCGGCCTCTCCATGGCATAGTTTTGTCGCCTCATTGGCCAGGATCTTTTTGGCCTCGTTGACGTCGGCGCCTTCCAGCGCCTCCAGCCGGGCGATTTCATCCATCGGCAGATCGGTGAACAGCTTCAGGAAACGGCCCACATCGGCATCTTCGGTATTGCGCCAGTACTGCCAGTAGTCGTAGGCGCTCAATCGCTCCTCGTTCAGCCAAATCGCGCCCGAGGCCGTCTTGCCCATCTTCACCCCCGACGAGGTGGTCAGCAGCGGTGTGGTCAGCCCGTAGAGTTGCCTGTGGTCGCATTTGTGGGTCAGTTCGATGCCGGCGACGATATTGCCCCACTGGTCCGAGCCGCCCATCTGCAAGACGCAGTCCTGGCGGCGCGACAGTTCGAGGAAATCATATGCCTGCAGCACCATGTAATTGAATTCCAGGAAGCTCAGCGGCTGCTCGCGGTCGAGGCGCAGCTTGACCGAGTCGAACCCGAGCATGCGGTTGACCGAGAAATGCCGCCCGTATTTGCGTAGGAACGGAATATATTGCAGACCGTCCAGCCAGTCAGCGTTATTGATCATGACGGCGTCGGTCGGCCCCTCGCCGAAGGTCAGGAAATTCTCGAAGATGCGGCGGATGCCCTGGATGTTGGCGTCGATTCGCGCATCGTCGAGAAGCTGGCGCTGCTCGTCCTTGCCCGAGGGGTCGCCGACTTTCGTGGTGCCGCCGCCCATCAGCACGATCGGCTTGTGTCCGGCGCGCTGCAGCAGGCGCAACAGCATGATCGGCACCAGACTGCCGGCATGCAGCGAGTCGGCCGTCGCGTCGAAGCCGATATAGGCGTGGATCGGCCCTTTGGAGGCGAGCTCGTCCAGTGCCTGCTCATCGGTGCACTGATGGATGAAGCCGCGTTCCGTCGCGGTTTTCAGGAATTCCGGGCCTGGTGTCGTCATCGCTTGCGTTTGTCCAGATTTTGGGGCTTCTTGCCGGCGGGCGGAGGATTTATCACATTAGCCTCCGGTGGACAATGTAGAGCGGAGCCTCCGTGGAAAAGGGACTGGACCGGCCGATTGCCGCCATCGGCCTGATGAGCGGAACGTCGCTGGACCGCATTGATGCCGCGTTAACTGTTAGCGATGCGCTGGAGGCGCAGGCCTTTGCATATGGCTAACGCGCATTGGCGGGATTATCCTTGAGCGTCCCCGGAACCGAGGGGACCGCTGCTCCCGCCACCGGCGGACGGCTGGCCAAAGTTCATGGTTAAGCGATTCCTCATTAACGATTTCCAAGTAATTTCCGGTTAATGTCAGCCTTGGAATCCAAAGAGCGTGCGTACGCAATAAGGCGGCAGAGTATGACAGCAACGAGATTGAGGCCGGTTTCGCGCAAGCCTTTTACGGCAGAACTTCAGCAGCGGCGGGACGTCCGGGTCAGCAACGAGCAGATCCTTCACGAGATTCGATCCCTCGAAGGCCGGCTGGAGAAGCTCGCGATCGGCAATGTGGAAGTCGAGGGCGCCACGCCCGGAACGCTGCTTGACCAAGTGGAGCGGACCAAGAAGGAAATCGCGACTCTTATCACCCAGAATACCAAGGACGACAGGCTTGCGACCGCGGCGCGCGAACTGCAGGCGGTGGTCCGCGCCACCGAGGGCGCGACCTTCACCATCATCGATATCGCCGAGCGAGTCGACGAACTGCTGCATGATCTGAAGTCGCACACCGGCGATTCGACGGTCGTTGCGACCGCCGACGAGATCGCCGAGACCACGGTCGACCTTTACGAGGCCTGTAACTTCCAGGACATCACCGGTCAGCGTATCAAGAAGGTGGTCAACACGCTTCAGTTCGTAGAGGAGCGGCTGGCCGCGATGATCGAGATCTGGGGCGCCGATACCCTGGCCGTCACCGAGCATCCCAAGGACGCGCGCAAGGGCGAGGAAGGCCTTCTGGAAGGCCCGCAGATGGAAGAGGACGCCATCGCCCAGGAAGATATCGACAAGCTGTTCGATTAGGTTCGTCGTCTTAACCGAATAACGAAAAACGGCGGAGCCCATGGCGCCGCCGTTTTTTTCCGATTACCGGGCGCGGGCGTTATCTCGCGGCCGGCGACTCGTCGCGCAAGTCCAGATAACCGGTCACCGCCTCGTCCATTTCCTCCAGCTTGCCCTGGAAGAAATGGTTGGCGCCGGGCACAATGTCGTGCTGCACATTGATGTCCTTTTGCTGGTTCAGCTTGTCCACCAGTTTTTTGACCGATTCATACGGCACCATTTCATCCTTTTCGCCGGTCAGCACCAGGCCGGACGAGGGGCAGGGAGCCAGGAAAGTGAAATCGTACATGTTGGCTGGCGGCGCCACGGAAATGAAGCCGGTGATTTCCGGCCGGCGCATCAGAAGCTGCATGCCGATCCAGGCGCCAAACGAACACCCGGCGATCCAGCATTCGCGGCTGCTTTGGTTATAGGCCTGCAGCCAGTCCAGCGCTGCAGCGGCATCGGACAATTCTCCCTCGCCCTTACTGAACACGCCCTGGGAACGGCCGACGCCGCGGAAATTGAACCGCAATACCGCAAATCCGCGTTTCACGAAGGTGTGGAACAGCGTGTAGACGACCTTGTTGTTCATCGAGCCGCCATGCTGCGGGCTGGGATGCAGGATCAGGGCGATCGGGCTGTCCGGGCGCGGACCCGGATGGTATTTGCCTTCGAGCCTGCCTTCGGGACCGTTGAAAATGACTTCGGGCATTGTTCCTGTCGTTTCAATTGTCGGTTTGCCGGTCCGACGTTAAACTGACGAATACAGTTGGTTTTTCTGTTGTCTGGCGCAGAAAACCGACCAAAAATCCCATTCCATCTTGACTGTTTTTGTAGGTAACTGTATATCTTTGCTAGAATTGTACTTACCTGCAAGGTGGCGTCCTTTAACAGCGAAACGCCGTTTGCGCAAACCGCTTGTTCACGCGGATGCCGCTTAGATAATGGAAGGCACGGCGAATGTTCAAGAGTTTGAGGGAAGAAATCGACGGAATGATGTTGCGTGACCCCGCGGCGCGCTCGCGCTGGGAGGTCGCCCTCTGCTATCCCGGTCTTCATGCCATCGTGTTTCACCGGATCGCCCACCCCTTGTGGAAGCGCGGCTGGCGCGTGCTGGCGCGCTGGATTTCGCAGGTCGGCCGTTTCATGACCGGAATCGAGATTCATCCCGGCGCCAGGATCGGCAGGCAGTTTTTCGTCGATCACGGTATGGGCGTCGTTGTGGGTGAGACCGCGGTGATCGGCGACAACGTCACCCTGTATCACGGGGTGACGCTGGGCGGCGTGTCCCCGTCGGTCGATTCCGATTCCCAGCGCGAACAGAAGCGCCATCCGACTCTCGGCGACAACGTGATTGTCGGCTCGGGCGCGCAGGTGCTGGGGCCGATCAATGTGGGCCATGGTGCGCGGGTCGGCGCCAACGCGGTGGTGACCAGGGACGTGCCCTGCTGCGTCACCGTCGTCGGTATTCCTGCGAAGCAGGTATCCAAGGTGATGGCCGAGGAATCTTTCGAGCCTTACGGCACGCCGATGGGCGGTATGCCCGACCCCGATGCGCAGATCATCGACGGCTTGCGCGTGCAGATCGGCGAGCTGAAAAACCAGTTGGGCGACGTGGCCGCGCTCCAGTCGCGCATTGCGGATCTGGAACGCGAACTCGCCCTGGTCGAGGAACAGCTGGTACCGGTAAAGGTGCCCGGCCGGTCGCGCAGCGAGCAGCCGGCTACAACGAAAAACTAGCGAGTAGAAGACGGCGTGCCGCCGCCATGGTTGGTGCGGCGTTGGCATAGAGAGCACAGGAGTAAGAAACAGTGCGTTTAAGTACCAAGGGACGTTATGCCGTCATGGCAATGGTCGATCTGGCGATGCATAGCGACGGCAGGCCGGTGGCGCTCGCCGCCATCGCAGAGCGGCAGGATATCTCCCTGTCCTACCTGGAACAGCTTTTCGCCCGGTTGAAGCGCAACGCGCTGGTGAAAAGCATGCGTGGGCCCGGCGGTGGCTACATGCTGGCGCACGGCGCCGACGGCACCCGTATTTCCGATATTATCCTTGCGGTCGACGAACCGATCCGGGCCACCCGCTGTGACCCGCAGTCGCCACATGGCTGCACCAAAACCAAGATGCGCTGTGCAACGCATGATCTGTGGGCGGAGCTCAGCAATCAGATCCACCTGTTCCTGAGTTCGGTGACGCTGGCCGATGTGGTGAACCGCCGTATGCTGGGCGCCAGCGGGCGCTTCATGACCGGTGACGGGTTGGCGGCCACGGTGCCTGCCGCGGCAAGCGCCGCCGAATAAACCGGTACCTGGTATAGGGCCAGGCCGTGATCGCGTGCTATCTCGACCATAACGCAACAACGCCTCCGCGGCCGGAAGCCGTGGAGGCGGTTTCGCGTGCGCTGGCGCAATGGGGCAACCCGTCCTCGGTTCATACATTCGGCCGTAGCGCGCGCCGCCTCGTCGAGGATGCCAGACGACAGGTCGCCGCGCTTGCCGGCGCGGATTCGGCTGCGGTCGTCTTCACCAGTGGTGGCACCGAAGCGAACAACCTTGCGATACGAGGCTGCGGGCGGGCGCGTATCCTCGTGTCGGCCGTCGAGCACCCATCCGTGCTGGAGGCTGCCGACGATATCGAGACGATTCCCGTGGATGCCGACGGCATCGTCGATCTCGACGCGCTGCGCGCCATGCTGCGGGAGGGCACGGTCGTCTCGGTCATGCTGGCCAACAACGAGACGGGCGCCATCCAGCCGGTAATGGAAGTCGCGGCGGTCGCACATGAGGCGGGCGCGCTGTTCCATTGCGACGCGGTGCAGGGGGCCGGCAAGCTGGCACTGGATTTCCAGGCGCTGGGGGCCGACATGATGACCCTGTCGGCGCACAAGATCGGCGGGCCCAAGGGGGTCGGCGCGCTGATCGTCGCCGACCATGTCCAACTGGTCCCGATCATGCGCGGCGGCGGCCAGGAGCGCGGCCGGCGAAACGGTACCGAGAACGTCCCCGGCATCGCCGGTTTCGGCGCGGCGGCGGAACTGGCTGCGGCGGAGGTCGCGACCGCGGACCGTCTAGCTGCGCTACGCGACAGGCTGGAGGCAACAGTGCTTGCCGAAATCCCGGGCGCCCGAATTGTCGCGGGCCAGGCGGAGCGGTTGCCCAATACAAGCTGCATCGGGCTTCCCGGAATTTCCGCCGAAACGCAGATTATGGCGCTGGACCTCGCCGGATTCGCTGTCAGCGCAGGCTCCGCCTGTTCCTCGGGCAAGGTAAAGGCCAGCCGCGTATTGCGTGCCATGGGCCTGGAGGACGACATTGCCGCTTGCGCCATTCGCGTCAGCCTCGGCAAAGGCAACAGTGAAGCCGACATCGACGAATTCGTCGCCGCCTACCGCGATTTTGCCAAACGGGCGGGCGCGACTGCGGCATAGAACGCGGCGGTTTCGCGTCTTCCAAACGATACCTGCGACAATCTGTACCAATTTGTACCTGTTTTCCTCTTGCAATCAGGACCAAATTGTATATCTTTAAACCGTACTAAAACAGTGCGGTATTGAAATAATGTTCAAGATCAGCAGGATGACCGATTATGGGGTCGTGGTGATGGCCCAGTTGGCGCAAGCGACCGATGCGGTGGTGACCGCGCCGGGTCTGGCGTCCGGGGCCGGGCTGCCGGCGCCGACGGTCGCCAAGATCCTGAAGCGCATGTCCCAGGGCGGTCTGGTGACATCCCACCGCGGCATGAACGGGGGCTACGCGCTGTCGCGCCCCGCCGCCGAGATCAGCGTGGCCGACATCATCGGCGCGCTGGAAGGCCCGGTGGCGGTGACGGCCTGCGTCGATGGCGCCACGGGCGATGCCTGCTCGGTGGAAAGCCTCTGCCCGATCCGCGGCTGCTGGGACCGGGTGAATGCCGCGGTCAACCGCACCTTGAAATCCATGTCGCTGGCGGAAATCGCGACCCCGCCGAATTTCATCGATCTTCCGGCGGCGCCCGCGCGGGCGCCGGCCGACGTTTAATTTCAACCTGGCCCACGGGGGAACTAAGAATGGCGGCAACGCCTGAAACCGTCGAACAGGTCCGCACACTGGCGGACGACAAGTACAAATACGGCTTCGTCACCGACATCGAGTCCGATGTCGCGCCCAAAGGGCTGGACGAGGATACGGTCCGTTTTATCTCCGCCAAGAAGGAAGAGCCCGAATGGATGCTCGAATGGCGCCTGAAGGCCTATCGCGCCTGGCTGGAGATGGAGTCGCCCGACTGGGCCAAGCTGGAGATCGAACCGATCGATTACCAGGACGCTTACTATTATTCCTCGCCCAAACTGGAGGACGGACCGAAAAGTCTCGACGAGGTCGATCCCAAGCTGCTGGAAACCTATGAAAAGCTGGGCATTCCCCTGAAAG
>CAMYNJ010000132.1 GCA_947259795.1 uncultured Alphaproteobacteria bacterium
GGCATCGTCTATCTGCTTGACGTGGTCGTCGGTCAGTTTCTGGAGTTCCTGCGACATGGTGCGATGTTCGTCCTCGGAAATCTCATGGTTCTTTTCCATGCGCTTCAGGGTTTCCATGCCGTCGCGCCGCACATTGCGCACCGCCACGCGGGCCTGCTCGGCATATTTGCCGGCGACCTTCGACAATTCGTGGCGGCGTTCCTCGTTCAAATCCGGCAGCGGCACGCGAATCACCTGACCCTCGGTCTGCGGATTGAGGCCGAGGTCCGAATTGAGAATCGCCTTTTCCACCGCCTTTACAACGGATGCGTCCCATACCTGCACGGTCAGCAGCCGGGCTTCCGGCACGCCGATGGTGCCAAGCTGTGTGATTGGCATCGTCGAACCGTAAGCGTCAACGGTGATCGGCTCCAGCAGCCCGGCCGAGGCGCGCCCGGTGCGCAAGCCGGCGAATTCGGCGCCCAGCGCCTTCAGCGCGCCATCCATGCGCCGCTGGATGTCCGTCATGTCCAGTAATGCTTCAGCCATCGGTCACCCCCCATCCTCGATCAAGGTGAAATTGCCTTTCGATTGCACGACATCGACCAGTGCTCCCGCATCATGCAACGAAAACACCAGAATCGGTATATTGTTTTCACGGGCATGCGCGATGGCAGTCGCATCCATCACCCGCAGGTCCTTCTCCAGCACCTCGCGGTAGGTCAGCCTGTCGAAGCGTTTCGCATCCGGATTTTTCACCGGGTCGTCGCTGTAGACGCCGTCCACTTTGGTCGCCTTGATGATGACGTCGCAGTTCATCTCGAAGGCGCGCAGCGCGGCCGCCGTGTCGGTGGTAAAGGACGGACTGCCGGTGCCGGCGGCGAAGATCACCACCCTGCCCTTTTCCATATGGCGCATCGCGCGGCGCCTGATATAGGGCTCGCAAACGGTCTGCATGGGGATGGCGGAAAGCACCCGGGTATGGACGCCGATATCCTCGAGCGCGCTCTGCACGGCCAGTGCGTTGATCACGGTCGCCAGCATGCCCATATAGTCGGCGCTGGCCCGATCCATGCCGCCGACGGCGCCGGATACGCCGCGGAAGATATTGCCCCCGCCCACCACGAGGCAGATCTCGACGCCCATATCGTGCACCGCCTTGACTTCCGAGGCGACCCGCTGGACGGTTTCCGCTTCCAGCCCGTATTGCTGCTCGCCCATCAGGGCTTCGCCAGAGAGTTTCAGCAGGATGCGGCGGTATGACGGTCGGGCGTCGTCTGGCATATCCCTTCTTTCCGGGCCTTGGGCGGCCAGTTTGGCGCGGGCCCGGCCAACCGGCCAGGCCCTGCATATTCAGCTTTCGGCGGTCGCGGGAGGGTCAGTCCTCCCCGGCCGCCTTTTCGACGCCTTCGCCAAGTTCGAAGCGGACAAAACCGCCCAGCTTGACCGGCGCGCCGATATCCTTGGCCGCTTCTTCCACGACCTTCGCGATCTTCCTGTCAGTATCCATCACGAAGACCTGTTCCAGCAGCACCACCTCTTCATAAAACTTGCGGAGCCGACCCTCAACCATCTTGGCGATGATTTCTTCCGGCTTGCCCGAGGCGCGCGCCTGTTCGCTCAGCACGTCGCGCTCGCGGTCCAGCGCCGAGGCGTCGACCTCGTCGACCGACAGCCACTGCGGGCGCGCGGCGGCAACATGCATGGCGATCTGCCGGCCCAGCGCCTCCAGCTTCGCGGCGTCGCCACCCGATTCGAGCGCCACCAGCACGCCGATCTTGCCCAGACCGTCGGCCAGCTTGTTGTGGATATAGCCGGCGACCACGCCCTTGCCGACCGACAGGCCGGCCGACCGGCGCAGGTTCATATTCTCGCCGATCGTGGCGATATTATGGGTCAGCTCTTCCTCGACGGTGCGCCCCGTTCCCGGATAATCGTCCGCCTTCAGCTTGTCGAGGTCGCCGCCGACGCCCATAGCGACTTGCGTGACGGTGCGCACGAAGGCCTGGAAGGTCTCGTTGCGGGCCACGAAATCGGTCTCGGAATTGACCTCGCGTCGCCAGCCCCTTCTTGCGCAGCCAGTCCTGTGCTTCCTCGATCTTGCCGCCGGTCTCCTGCAAGGCCTTCTTGCAGTCCATCATGCCGGCGCCGCTCTTCTCGCGCAGCTCCTTGACGAGCGCAGCCGTGATCTCGGCCATCCTTCAATTCCCCTTGGGTTTTCGCGTTACAGGTCAGGTCGGGACCGGCACCGGACGCCGGCGAAACGCCGCGCCCGGCCCGCATTTCCCGTGATCAGTCGGCCTTGGCCTTGGCCGGCTTCTTCTTCGCCGCAGGCTTTTTCTTGGCCGCGGGTTTTTTGGCCGGCGCTTCCTCGGCGACGGCCGCTTCGGCAGGCGCCTCTTCGGCCGCAACAGCCTCGGCCGGCGCCTCTTCGGCTACAGCCTCAGCGGCAGGCGCTTCCTCGGCCGCTGCTTCCTCGGCCGCAGCTTCCTCGGCAGGTGTCTCTGCCGCAGGCGCCTCTTCGGCGACGGCCTCAGCGGCAGGTGCCTCTGCTGCAGGCGCCCCTTCCGCTGCGGCCTCAGCCACCGGCGCTTCCTCAGCCGGCGGCGCTTCCTCAGCGGGTGCCTCAGCCGCGGGCGCTTCGACCGGCGCTTCCTC
>CAMYNJ010000133.1 GCA_947259795.1 uncultured Alphaproteobacteria bacterium
GAAGCAGAATTACGAGGACGGCACGGTGATCTTCGGTTCGTCGGGCTCGACCCAGTTCCCGTATCTTCTGGGCGATCCGCGCGTGAAATATGAATATGGCGACTGGAACGTGGTTCTCGCTTCCGGTACCGGCGGGGTCGCCTACCTGCCGCCCGATATCGCCAAGAAATTCGACGGCGACGCGGACGGCCTGAAGGAAATCGATTTCATCTATGGTTCGCAGGGCGCGACGCGTCTTGACCTCGTGCCGCTTCTGGCCTGGGAGATGCTGGGGATGAAAGTCGAGCCGGTCTTCGGCATCAAGGGTCGCGGCGACGGCCGGCTGATGTTCGAGCGCGGCGAAGCCAACATCGACTACCAGACCTCGGCGGCGTATCTGAAGGGCGTCGTCCCGCTGGTCGAACAGGGACTGGCGGTGCCGATGATGTCATGGGGCGCTCTTGACGCCGATGGCAATATCGTGCGCGACCCGACCTTCCCCGATATGCCGACCTTCAAGGAGGTCTGCGAGGCGACCAAGGGCTGCGAGACGTCGGGCGACTCCTGGAGCGCCTGGAAAGCATTCTTCATCGCCGGCTTCCCGGCGCAGAAGATGGTGTTCCTGCCCAAGGGCGCACCAGACGTGGCGATTGCGACATACAAGAGAGCATTCGATGACGTCATTGCGCGCAGCGATTTTCCGAAGCTGTCGGCTGCCAGGCTCGGCCTCTATCCTCAGATGACGGGCGAGCAGGCCAAGGCAACGCTAAAACTCGGCACCGTCGTGCCAGAAGAAGCCAAGGCTTTCGTCAAGAACTGGCTGAAAGAGCGCTACGGTGTCTCGCTGAAATAAGCCAGACCACGTACCCTCCGCGCGCCTGCGCGGAGGGTATTACTCCCAGAGAGTTCCGAAGGGCCAGTCCATGGACCTTTTATCGACAGCACTGCCGGCGCTGGGAGACGCATTTTCGCTGATTTTCCAGCCTCAGCAGATCATGTTTCTGATGCTGGGCGTCCTGCTCGGCCTGTCGGTCGGGGTTTTTCCCGGCCTCGGCGGTATCGCGGGTCTGTCGATGGTGCTGCCGTTCATTTACGGAATGGACCCGGTCTCCGGCCTCGCGCTCATGGTGGGCCTGATCGCGGTTATCCCGACATCGGACACTTTTGCTTCGGTCCTCATGGGGATCCCGGGTTCGTCGGCCAGCCAGGCCACGGTGCTCGACGGATTCCCGCTGGCGAAGAAGGGCGAAGCGGCCCGCGCGCTATCGGCGGCCTTCGCCTCGTCGCTTTTCGGCGGCCTGTTCGGCGCGGCTATCCTGACGTTCTTCATCCTGATCGCGCGTCCCCTGGTGCTGGCCTTCGGCCTGCCCGAGATGCTGATGATCACGATTCTCGGCCTGTCCATGGTGGCGATCCTCGCCGGCCGCCTGCCGATCAAGGGGATCGCGGCGGCGGGTCTCGGTCTGATGGTGGGCACCATCGGCGAGGCCGGGGCGGGTGGCAGCCTGCGGATGTCGACCTATGACTTTCCCTATCTGATCGACGGTTTGTCGCTGGTCATTGTCGGGCTCGGCATCTTCGCGATCCCCGAAATCGTGGCGCTTCTGCGAGAGGACCGATCGATTTCCAGGTCAGGAGGGCTGGGCGCGGGCTGGTTTGACGGAATCCGCGACTGGTCGTCGAATCTGTTCCTGTCGATCCGGTGCGCCGTCATCGGGGTGATTGTCGGCGTTATTCCCGGCCTTGGAGGGTCCGTCGTGGACTGGATCGCCTATGGCCACACCGTGCAATCGGCCAAGGACAAGAGCCGGTTCGGATCGGGCGACGTACGCGGGGTGATCGGACCGGAATCTTCGAACAATGCCAAGGAAGGCGGTGGACTGGTCCCCACGCTGATCTTCGGCATCCCCGGCAGCGGCTCGATGGCGGTCTTCCTCGGCGGTCTCGCGCTTCTGGGATACGACGCGGGACCGCAGATGATCCGGAACGATCTGGACGTGACCTACACGATCGTATGGTCGCTGGCCTTTCGTGCTTTCTGGCGGGATCGCCCGCCTGACCACGATCCGCTTTACCCTGCTCGGCCCCTTCCTGTTCATGATGATCTCGTTTGCAGCATTCCAGTCCCGTCAGTCGCTCGGCGATCTGATCGCGCTTTTCTCCGTCGGTCTTCTTGGAATCTTCCTGCGGCGGTTCGACTGGTCGCGTCCCGCGTTCCTGATCGGCTTCGTGCTGTCCCATCAGGCCGAGAATTTCAGCAACATGGCCAACCAGGTTGCCGGCGCGAAATTCCGGCGGGGTTTCGAGACGGGCTTCGATTACGTCGCCTCGCCAATCGTGCTCGTGATCCTCGCCCTGACGGTCGCCTCTATCATCATTGGCATCCGGCAGGGCAAGAAGATCCTGCCCGAAGGCGAAGTTCCCGCCGGCCGGAAGCGTGCGCCTCTTATCTTCCTTCTGGTCGTGACGGCCTATTTGATGTTCGCCTGGGTCAACGCAATGATGATCGACCTGATGAGCGACAAGATCTTCCCGGTGACGATTTCGTCGATAACCCTCGTCTGCTGCCTGCTGCTTCTGATCCGGATGATGCGGGCGCCGGAGACGGATGCCATATTCACCGATCGCGCGGCAGGGGGCGACGATGCAGAGGCTGCGCACGGGCTCTGGGGCACGCTTTCATGGTTTGCGGGCCTGCTTCTCCTGTCGTCTCTCCTGGGCTTTATTCTGGCACTCGCGATCTTCTTCGTTGCGTTCTTCCGTGTGCGCGCGGGTCTCGGCTGGGCGCGCGTCCTGATGCTGTCTGCAGCCGGCATCGGTTTCATTTCGGCTATGGCGGGCTGGCTTCACCGCGACTTCCCGCCGGGACTTCTGCAGGAATTTGTCAGGCTGCCATGGCCGCTCGGATGAGACAGAAACGTGATACCCGGCCTGTTCCCGGGCGGCCGATCCGACATATCGAACATTGCGAGAAGTTGACATGACGGAATCCAAGGAACCACGCTGGGCCCGGAACCTGTTTTCCCAGTTGGTTGAAGGGGGCGTTACGTTATTCACGCATGTTCCGGACGCGGGAAACGCAGCGCTAATTCGACTGGCCCAGCAGAGCAACAAAACCAGTGCGGTGCTTCTTACGGCGGAAGAAGAAGGTGTTGGAATCTGTGCGGGCGCCGATCTGGTCGGCGGACGAAGTGTCGTCTGCATGCAGTCGTCCGGGGTCGGCAATTGCGTGAACCACCTGTCGCTTGTCAAGGGTGGGCGGTTTCCGGTTTTTCTGATCGTGACGATGCGGGGCGATTACGGAGAAATGAATCCCTGGCAGTATCCCATGGGCCAGGCGGTCGATGCCGTGCTGGGTGCTATGGGGCTGCTGGTATTCCGTGTCGATTCCGAGGATGAGCTGGAGGTCGCGGCGGGTGCGGCCCTGTCGGCGTGTTTCAAGGGTGGGCAGGGCGTCGCCTTGATTCTGTCGCAGCGCTTTCTGGGCGCCAAGGCCTTTTGAACGTGGA
>CAMYNJ010000134.1 GCA_947259795.1 uncultured Alphaproteobacteria bacterium
CGAGACACCCGAAGGCGACGGCCGCTTCAAAATCGCGTCCCGCCGCTTCCGGGTGGGTCCGGGACGCCTGGAACAGCGAATTCGAGATCGATTCGACATGCCGCTCGAGGAGATCGTGGCAATGCTCAACGAAAACCGACACCGCGCGCTTGGCGGCAAAGCAGAAACCCCAGAGGCCTCCGGCGCAGCGGCAACGCAAACGATCTATTTCATCGACATCGAAAGGGCAAACCCGATCGCTTTATACCTTTCGTTGGTATTTTTTCCACTGTTTCTCATATGGATTGTCATTGATATCCCCTACATCTGGACCATGGTGGCGCTGCTGCTGTTCCTGGCGGCGGTCGTGATGATCTATCTCCTTTCCCCCGCGACCCCGACGGCAGGCAACTTCCTGAAACTGGACGATGGCGGCCTGACCCATGCGCGGCGCGGTGAGGAAACCTCCTGGTCGTGGCATGAGGTTTCACCTTTCCGCATTTCCGAAGAGGGATTGATTCAACGCGGGCAGATGGGGAACACCACCATCATAACCGCCGAGGTGCCGGACGACGCCCGGCTCTCCCGGCTCAGGCGGTGGACCAACCGCATCCTGTTTCGCAAGCCGACCCTCTTCATCCCCGACATCTATCTCGGTCGCCCCGACGACATCGTCGCAGAGCTGAATGCCTATCGCAGCCGCGCGCTGGGCGGCGGGGGCACGAGAGGCGCGCCGCCGGCGCCGGAACCGGCTTAGGAGGATAAGCCTATGCAAACGACAGTCTTCAGAATTTCTCTTTCCACGAAACACGCGTTCCAACTCGGTACGCGGGCATTGATTGTTTTTGCATTTCTCCTTGTCCCAATTGCAGTGTTCAACAGCCTGGATGCGTCGCAGCATGCGGACGACCTGGCCATGCTCGACAGTCTCAGTATTCAGCCGGCGCGCATATTGCTGGTCTTATTCCTTGTCGCCCTCGCCTGGATTCTGACCATGATCGTGGCGAATGTTTGCGCCATTCGGCCATCCGGCAATTTCATGATGCTGGAAGAGTCGGACCTGACATATGTGCGTCTGGGCATTCGCCAGCGATGGGCATGGCGGACCCTGCCGGAGTTCAGCATCACGGTTCATCCCGACGGGGCCAGGGTGATTGAATTCCGGCCGCCGAAGGCAGGCGGCTGGCAGGCCTACCTTGGATCATGGGTGGTCTGGCTGGCCGGTGGCTGGTTCGCGCGCGGCTGGCGGATTATCAGGATATCGAACCAATACGACACACCGCTCCAGGAGATGGTTGACCGGCTGAACGAATACCGTGAGCGCGCGTTGGGCGGCGGGACAACAACGGGCGGGCCGCGCACTTCGGAACCGGCATAAGAGAGCGGTTAACGCCATGACAACGATCACTTACCAGGCGATGCCGCCGGGATTCCCCGTGACCCGGGCCGACCGCGTCGTGCGGATCATCATTCCCGTGTTCGCCATAATCGGTCTGGTGCTGCTATTCGGCTTCTACCTGCCGGAGGCGGAGGACCGGCGTATCCTGGCCGCGATCGTCTTTCTGCTTGGCTTTCCCTTTTTAGCGGGCGGGCTTCAGTTCGCGCAACGGAACATGGCGAAATCGGCGCCGCCCGTATCCGGCGCCCTGCTGCTCGACGACGAGGGCCTGACTTGGCGCCATACGCGCTGGCCGTGGCGCGAGTTGTCCGCGTTCGAGGTCTGCGACCTCGGCCCCGAGCGCCGCTTCATCTGTTTCCACGTGCCGGAAGACCCGCAGTCATCGAAGTCCTATCGCCGGCGAACCCGCGTCGCGCCCGGACGCTCGGAGCGACGAATCACGGGCCATTTCGATGCCCCGCTCGCGGACATCGCGGCCACGCTCAACGACATGCGCCGCCGCACGCTGGACGATGCCGCCGAGGGGAAGGCCGCCCCGCCCCTGCCCGCGGCCGGCCCGGAGGGAACAGCGCGGGTCTTCTTCGTCGACGCAGAAAGATCAGGACACATCGGTACTTGGAATGTTCTGTTCTATCTTTTTGTTGTCGCCGTCGTGACTTGGCCGGACATACCGAACTGGATTGCGTGGGCGATCTTCGCGATTTTTGTCGTTCTGTTCATCCGCATGATTGTAGGCGAATATTTTCCTCTCACCGCTTCTCGTGTACCGGCACCGGCGGACAATTTCCTGGCGCTGGACGATGACGGCCTCACCGTGACCCGCCACGGTCGGACAACCACCTGGTCGTGGCGCGAAACCTCGCCGTTCCGGGCGCGCGCAGCGGGGCCGATCGGGCGGGCGCTGGGGTGCGGGGTCATCGTCGCGACGGTACCAGACGACTCCCGGCTCTCCCGGTTTTGGCGGCTGGCCGGCCGGCTCCTGTTCC
The DNA here is from genome assembly GCA_947259795.1 of uncultured Alphaproteobacteria bacterium. GTDB lineage: Bacteria > Pseudomonadota > Alphaproteobacteria > UBA8366 > JADFVY01 > JADFVY01. The sequence continues at coordinate 2,365 of CAMYNJ010000134.1, forward strand.
GCCGCCCGGCCCTCGTGATCGCCGACACATATCTCGGCCGCCCCGAAGACATCGCCGCGACCCTGAACGAATACCGCGACCGCGCACTGGGTGGCGGTACGCCGACTTCAGAACCGTCAGTGGCCGGGTAATACGAAGAAACGGGCCGTTGGAGAACGGGCCTACCCCCCACCCCTGTGCTTGAACAGGCTGACGACGATGCCGTGCAGGGTGCGCAAATCCTGCTCGGTCGGGGCCATGCGCTGGAACATGTTGCGGATGTTGCGGATCATGGCGGGGCGTTTGGCCTCGGGGTACAGGAAGCCGCTTTCGATCAGGGCGGCCTCCATGCGGGTGAAGAAGTTCAGCAACTCGTCCTTGGTGGCCGGGCGGGTGCCGCCCAGATCCATCCGCAATTCGGGCGTCTCGTCGGCCAGGCGGAACCAGGACCAGGCGATCAGCAGCACGCCCTGCGCCAGGTTCAGCGACTTGTAGGCCGGATTGAGCGGCGCCTCGATCAGGGTATCGGCCAGCACCACGTCGTCGTTCTCCAGCCCCATGCGCTCGGCCCCGAACAGCACGCCGCAGCGCGACCCCTCGGCCTCGGCCGCCCGCATTTCCCTGGCCGCGCCGTCCGGCGTCATCACCGGCTTGACCATGTCGCGCGGCCGCGCCGAGGTGGCGAAGACGCGTTCAAGCCCGGCGATGGCCTGACCGGTGGTCTCGTATATGCGGGCGTTTTCGATGACCGTGTCGGCGCCCGAGGACGCCCGCACGGCCTGCGGATTGGGCCAGCCGTCGCGCGGGTTGACGATGCGCAGATCGGTCAGCCCGCAATTCAGCATGGCGCGGGCGGAGGCGCCGATATTCTCGCCGAGCTGCGGCCGCACCAGGATGATCGCCGGCCCGGCGCCGCCCGCCAGCGATTCCTGCGTTGAGTCCGTGCCCGCCACGGCCTCTACTCCGTCAGGCCGAGGATGCTCCGCGCTTGGGTGCGCGCCTCGTCGAGTTTCATGCCGGTATAGAAGTTGGGACGGTACATCAGCGCGAAGACCTGTTTGCCGAGTTCGGTCAGGCCGGGGCGTCCGCCCGGCTTTTCCAGGACACGCAGTTCCTCGCCCAGGCTGGCGCCGCCCATGGCCCAGATCACGGACACGCCCAGGAAGGCCTCGATTTCGGCCACGGCCAAGTCGTCGGCGATGATGACGACACCGCTGCGCGCGCCCCGGCCGGTCAGGTCGTCGCGGCGAAAACGGACCAGGGCCGGCCAGCGCCCATCATGGAAACGGCCGCGCATTTCGCTGTTCACGCCGATCTCGGTCGCCAGGCGCGCGCCAAGCGGCCGGGGGGCTATCACGATATGGAGGCTGTTGAGGTCGCGCACTTCCGGCAGCCCGGCTTCGGCCACCGCACTGACGCCGATCTCCAGCCCGGTGGCGGCGATGAAATCGCCGGCGATGGCCGTCAGGGCCACAGCCGGGTTCAGCTCACTGCCGCCGCTGACCACAACGCGCTGCGGCGCTGCGGCGCGCCAGTAGCGGCTGGGCGGCAGGGCGTAGACGTCGCGTTGCTCAGCCACGCCCATCAGGGACTCATAGGCGGCGAAGACCGATTCCGGGGTCGGTTGCTGAGCCCACCCGGGCGCCGCGGCGGAGGACAGCAGCAGAACGGAAAGAAACAACGACCTCATGAATTCGCCCTCCCGGCGATGCCCTGGCGATAGAGCTTATAGGTGATGGCGTCGCGCAGGGCGCCGTACGACGCGTCGATGATATTCGCCGACACGCCGACCGTCGACCAGCGCTCGCCGGCGCCGTTGGTGCTTTCGATCATCACCCGGGTTACCGCGTCGGTGCCGGTGCTGTCGGCGCGGGGCGGCAGGATTCGCACCTTGTAGTCGATCAGATGCATGTCCTCCAGATCCGGATAAAGCGGCTTCAGTGCCTTGCGCAGCGCGGTATCCAGCGCGTTGACCGGGCCGTTGCCGTCGGCCACCGTCATCATCTGCGCGCCGCCGGCCTCCAGCGTGATCGTCGCCTCGGATTCGGTGACCAGTTCGCCGCGCGCGTTCCAGCGCCGGTCGTCCATCACCCGGAAGCGGACCAGTTTGAAATAGTCGGGCACCTCGTCCAGCATCTTGCGCACCAGCAACTCGAAGCTGGCCTCGGCCCCGTCATAGGAATAGCCCTCATATTCCCTCTCCTTGACGATCTCGACCAGCCGGTTGATGCGCTTGTCCTTGGGGTCGAGATCGACGCCGATCTCTTCCAGCCTCGTCAGGATGTTGGCGCGGCCCGCCTGGTCCGACACCACCACATGGCGGCGATTGCCGACCAGCGCCGGGTCGATATGCTCATAGGTGCTGGGGTCCTTGGCGATGGCCGAGACATGCAGCCCGCCCTTATGCGCGAAGGCGGCCTCGCCAACATAGGCCTGGTGGCGGTTGGAAGCGCGGTTCAACCGGTCGTCCAGCAGGCGCGAGGCATGGGTAAGTTTGCGCAGGCCTTCCGGCGTCACCCCGGTCTCGTAGCCCAGCTTCAACACCAGGGTCGGGATCAACGAGCAGAGATTGGCGTTGCCGCAGCGTTCCCCCAGCCCGTTCAGCGTGCCCTGGATCTGCCGCGCACCGGCGCGCACCGCGGCCAGGCTGTTGGCGACGGCATTTTCTGTATCGTTATGGGCGTGGATCGCCAGATGGCTGCCGGGGACATGGGCCGTCACCTCGGCCACGATCCGCTCGACCTCATGCGGCAGCGTGCCGCCATTGGTGTCGCACAGCACCACCCAGCGCGCGCCGGCCTCGTAGGCCGCCTTGATGCATTGCAGCGCATAGTCCGGGTTGGCCTTGTAGCCATCGAAGAAATGCTCTGCGTCATACATCGCCTCGCCCTTGCGCCGTTTCGCCAGGGCGATCGAGTCGGCGATCATGGCGACGTTTTCCTCGCGCGGGATTTCCAGCGCCACGTCGACATGAAAATCCCAGCTTTTGCCGACGAGACAGACCGCACCCGCCTTGCTGCTCAACAACGGCGCGAGGCCCGGGTCGTTCTCGGCGCTGCGGCCCGGGCGCCGGGTCATGCCGAAGGCGACCAGCGTACCCCCATTCAGCGCGGGCGGGTCGTTGAAGAACGCGTCATCCGTGGGATTGGCGCCGGGCCAGCCGCCCTCGATATGATCGATGCCAAGCTCGTCCAGCGCGCGCGCGATGGCTACCTTGTCGGCAACGGTGAAGTCGACGCCCTGCGTCTGCGCCCCGTCGCGCAGCGTCGTGTCGAACAGATAGATGCGGTTGTCGTTGTTTTCGCTCATGCTCGAATATCCGGCCCCACCCCCGGCGAGTCCTTACCATATTTTCCCACGGGGAGCGGCGAAAATGCCCTGATCGGGCCGCTCGTTCAAGAGGGAAGCTTGCCGACTGCCGCCGGTCGGACCCGATTTACTTGAAATGACCGCAATTCCGTTAAGCGGCTATTCATGTTACCGATTGTATCCTGCCGCCGGGAAATCTCATTTAGAAGGTATTTTGCCATGGCTTTTAAGTCACTTACCACGGCCACCCTGGCCGGGATCATTGCGACGACGAGCTTCGCGGACAGCCTCTTGGCGGGCGTGGCGATCCCGGCCGGCCATCTGCAGCCGCCGGCCCGGCATGACCCCGCGGCCGATAACGGTACCGGTTTTCCCTGGACCGCCGGCAACGACGAGTATTTTCTCTACCATGTCGACAAGAAGAAGTGGAAGGGAGAGGGCGGTGAAGGCGGCGAAGGTGGCGAAGGTGGTGAAGGCGCCGTTATGATTTATCCGGCTCCGGCCGTCGTTCCTGTGCCCATCCCCGTCGCCTGCGGCACGCATAGGCCGGCCGGGATGATCATCGGCGGCATCGCGGGCGCGGTGATCGGAAGTCAGTTCGGGAAGGGCGACGGCAAAGCCGCGGCCACGGCATTGGGCGCGCTGATGGGCGTCTTCGTCGGTCATTCAATCGGCGCCCAGTTGGACGCAAGCGACGCCGCCTGCGCCGAAACCGCCGCGGTACGCGCCTTCGATGCGCCGGTCGGTACCACGATAGACTGGGAGAATCCGGATACGGGCGCCGCTGGACATGTCCGAACCACCAGGGACGGCACCAATACCCAAACCAGAGAATATTGCCGAGAATACCAGCAGGTCGTGATGATTGGCGGACAGTCCCAGCAGTCTTATGGCGTTGCCTGCCGCCAGCCGGATGGCGACTGGAAACTGATCAACTAGTCCGGACTTCCGAGAGGAAATCCTGGTATTTGCCGGTTCGTCCGCGCGGGATGTCGTCAAGATAGCGGAATTCCACCTCGAACGGATGACCGAAACGATCCCGGACGAAATCGCGCAGCGCGGTTTCGTCCGATTCCGTCAGGGGCCGCGCGACGACCAGCCGCAACTCGATCGTCTCCGTGCTTTTCTGCAGAAACTGATATTGCCGGATCGGCGCGATGTCCAACATACGCCGGATATCGGCCGACGAGAGCATCGGCCAGCGCCGTTCGCCGCCCGGCAGGACCAGCATGTTCTGTTCTCGTCCCAATATGCGCTTGAGAACCGGCAGCCCTCGACCGCATGGACAGGGTTCACCCAGCTCGGCATAGTCGCCGATCTCGTAACGCAACAGCGGCATCGCGAAATTATGCAACGGCGTTACGAGAACGCGACCGGTCTCGCCCGGTTTCACGGTCTTGTAGTCCGCCCCCACGACCTCCAGCAGCAGGCCTTCTCTCTGGACATGATAATGTTCGTGCTCAGGGCATTGCAGGGCGAGATAGCCGGCCTCGCGCGTCGTATACATATCGACGACAGGGATCCCCCAGACCTCTGCGCATAAGGCCCTTGTCGCCGGGCGCAATATCTCCGAGAGGGTCTCGACCTGCTTGAGCCGGGAAATCCGGGTGCCTTTTTCTAGGCTGTGGGCCAGCAGGCCCTGCAGTACGGTCGGGTGGGTCAGCAGGTAATCCGGATCCTGCCGCACCAGCCAGTCCATCTGCTGCTCGGTGCTGGTCCGGATATTCAGGCTGACGCAGGGGCCGGTATCGAACAGCGCGCCGCTTGAAGAACCCCAGCGCGGAGTCTCCGACCCGTCCGGCCAGGGGGCCTTGCCCTCTCCGGATTCTCTTATCACCGCCAGTTTCCCGGTCAGGTCCCGGCGATGCCAGATATGGTCGCGATTGGTGAAAGCACGCCAGAACAATTCCCAGAGCTGGCTGCGAATCGCCCGCAGCGGCCGCCCGGTCGACCCGGACGTGAAAATCTCGCCCGCCGCGCCGTGACTCGCCGGCAGGGCGGTGCTTAACAGGGCGTCCCCGGCCTCCGCCACGTCAGCCCGTGTCAGCGGAGGCAGACTGGCCCAGTTCCCGATGTCGAAGGGTTCGCCATGGCGATATCCCGCTTTCTCCAGGCGTGGGCGCAAAAACGGTACCGTTCGCCAGGCATGGTCGAGCAGCGCCTCGCATTGGCGATGCTGGGCCGCCCGCAAGCGCGCCTCCGGCCACCATTGCGTTTGGTCCAGTTGGAACAGGATAGACAGAATGCCGGCGCCCTGCGCATCGGGCAGTGCAGGCCAGGCAATCCCATCAGTCGCCGAACTGTAAGGCAATTCAATCACAACGCTTTTCCCGCGACTCGCTTGGCTGGGGGCAGGATAACAATATCGGGCAAACAAATCCGGGTTAACGCTATTTTCACCGCGACGTGGCATTTTCGCCCGGGCGGCACAGTGGGATGCGAGCCGACCGGGACCGTCTTTCTTAGCAATGACATAACGACATAAACGCGGGATACATCGTATGAACGCACTGGCGGAACCGAAAAATCAGAACAGGCAGCGTTTCGGACGAATCCTGGAAAGGCTGAGGCTTACTGTCCTTGCCGTGCTCGTGATGTTTCTCGCATTCGTGGCCGGCGGGGTCAGCACCATCTTGAAGGCGCCGGTTGTCGACGATTTCATGCAAAGCGTCTCCATGGGCCTGTTCTATCTTTACGAGAGCAACGTCAATGCCGACACCTTCGACTATTTTTGGTATCCGGCCCATCTGCCGGGGCCAAAAGGAAAAAACCCCGTGGTGCTGAACGACGCAACGCGGGCCGGAACAGGATACAATCTGATTATCGGCACCCACGAGCAGGCAGCGACGCTGATCGATATGGACGGCAAAATCGTCCACAAATGGGCCCGGCGCTTCGACGAGATCTGGTACGAAGCCCCGCAACTGGCGGACTACGACAGGCAGGAAGCGAATTACTGGGCCGAACAGGTGTATTGGCGGCGCGCGCACCTTTACCCGAACGGGGATATCCTGGTGATCTACGAGACGCCCTACCGCACGCCCTATGGGCTGGGGTTGGCCAAGCTGGACAAGGATTCGAATGTCATCTGGAAGATTGACGAGAACGTCCATCATGACACGGCGATTGGCCGGCGTGGCGAGATATACACCCTCGGACAGGAAATCAATGAAACGGGCTACGAAGATTATCCGGCATTGAGGCCGCCCTTCATCGATGATTCCGTGTTGATCGTTTCGGCCGACGGAAAGGTCGAGAAGGAATTTTCGATCATCAAGGCGTTCCTGAATTCCCAGTATTCTGCCTTCCTGTCCTTCATGAGCTCGAATCTGCGAGGCGATGTCGTGCATGCCAACACCGTGCAATATATCGACGGCGCGACGGCGCAAAAATTCGCTTTTGCCGATGAAGGCCATCTGCTGATCTCGGTGCGCGAGATGAACGTCATCGCCGTACTGGACCCGGTGGCGGAACGCATCGTCTGGGCCCAGACCGGTCCGTGGAAGGCGCAACATGAACCGGTGATGCTGAACAACGGCCGGATCATATTGTTCGATAATCAGGGTAACGATGGCGACGGCGGCGCCACGCGGATAATCGAATTCGACCCGATCAGTGGCGCCATCAACTGGAGCCATGAGGGAACGGTGGAGCAACCGTTGGACTCACCCTATTGGGGTTCGGTCCAGCGCCTTGAGAGCGGCAATACGATGATCGTGGAATCGACCAACGGGCGCGCCCTGGAAGTAACGCCTGAAGGCAAGATCGTCTGGGACTATCGTTCGCCCAACCGCAAGACCGAGGATGGTGAGGAGCTGGTTGCGCCCCTGATGGATGTCGTCCGGTTCGAACCGGGCGCATTGACCTTCCTGAACCGGTAATGCGCGACGCGCGACATATCGACGATTCACCCGGCCGCGACACCATGCACCGCTGACACGCCCTTAATCAACCAGGTACAACCGGGAAACGCAAGAATGGCCGATGCCACAAAGCAGACGACGCGGGCCGACGGCAAATCCAGCGAATTCGTCGAAGGGTTGAAGCTGTTCGTCCTAATGGTCGCAGTCGCTTTCCTGGCTTTCGTCGGCGGTGGCGTCGCCACCTATATGGGGGTCCAGCCGGTTACCGACTTCGTGCAAAAGACGTCGATGGTGGCCGTCTATTTTTACAAGACTACCTTCGAAAACGAGGAATTCGATCCGTTCTGGTATCCGGAACACATGCCCGCCGCCGCAGACGGCGCCCCGATTGTCCGCCACGATCCGAACCGGGCCTGGCAAGGACTGAATCTGGTAGTCAGCAACGGAACACAGGGCGCGCGCCTGATCGGCATGGACGGCGAAACCGTCCACGAATGGTCAAAGTCTTTTGTCGACATCTGGGACAACCCGTCCCAGTCGCCGAGCATCGACGCGGACGAACCGGAAAACTGGGAAGACAAGATATACTGGCGGCGCGCGCATCTACTCTCCAACGGCGATCTTCTGGTGGTCTTCGAAACGCCCCACCTGACACCTTATGGGCTGGGTCTGGCGAAGATCGACAAGGACTCGAATGTCGTCTGGAAGCTCAACGCGAACGTCCACCACGATTTGGCAGTCGGTCCGGCCGGCGAAATCTATACCCTGACCCAGAATATAAACGAGGCGGGCTATGCCGGCCTGCCGGAACTCAAGGCGCCTTTCATCGACGACATGGTGGCGGTGGTGTCGCCGGACGGCGCAATGCAAAAGGAAATCTCCATCGTGTCGGCGCTGCTGAATTCCGATTTCGCGCCGCTGCTGGGCCTGTTGAACCGGGACTACCTGCTGGGAGATGTCATGCACACCAATACGGTGCAGTATATAGACGCGCGGACCGCCGCGCGCTTTCCCTTCGCGGAGCCCGGGCAATTACTGATTTCGATGCGCGAAATGAATATCATCGCCGTGCTGGACCCCGAAGAAGAGCGCATCGTCTGGGCCATGACCGGCATGTGGAAGGGCCAGCACGAACCACAGATGCTGGATAACGGGCGGATACTCCTGTACGACAATCAGGGCAATCGCGGCGCCGGCGGCATGACCCGGGTCGTGGAGTTCGACCCGGTTACGGGCCGACTGGACTGGAGCTACGCGGGAACGGCCGAGGAGCCCCTGATCAGCACAGTTTACGGGTCACAGCAACGGCTGGCCAACGGGAATACCCTGATCGTGGAATCGAACAATGGCAGGGCGATCGAAGTGACGCGCGAAGGCGAAATCGTCTGGGAATACCGTTCGCCGCTTCGCAAGGACTCGAAGAATGGGCCCCTCGTTATCGTCGTGCCGGATGTTGTCCGTGTGGACCCGAAATCACTGACATTCCTGGACTGACCGAGCGGGATGTCCGACAGGCCGCATACGCCGCCGGCGGACCTTGTGACACCTGCCGCGACAGGGAACGCGGCGGCATTCAGCGCCGGAACCGACAATGTCTTTGCGCGCGTCGCCGGGCGCTATGACCGGCTTTGCGACATTTTCAGCCTGTTTGTTCACCGCATCTGGAAGTCGCGCATGGCCGCCAGGATCGCCGCCCTTCGGGCCGGGACCATCCTGGATGTCGCTTCCGGCACGGGTCACATTCCCTTGCGCGTGCAGCGCATCATGAGGAAGCGGCCGGGCGCGGCAGCACCGGAAAAACTCTTGGTCACCGATCTCTGCCCCGAAATGCTGGCGATCGCCCGTGAAAACCTGGGCGACAGCGATCCCTGGCTCGAATACGCGATTATGGATGCGCATCGCCTCGACAGCGTCGAGTCCGGTTCCGTCGACCTCTATTCGATCTCGTTCGCCATGAAGATCTGCGACCGCGGGCCGGTTCTGCGCGAAGCCATGCGGGTCCTGAAGCCGGGCGGGGTGTTCTTTTGCCTCGAAGCCGCCCGCATTCCCAACGGTTTCCTGCATGCCGCCTATCTGAAATATATGGACTGGTGCCTGCCCGTTATCGGACGGATCGCCGCCAACGGCGACCCAGCCGCCTACGGTTATCTGCTTCACGGCATTCACGAATTCCCGTCGCAGACCCGCTTTGCCGACGAGCTCGCTTCGCACGGTTTCGAGGATGTCCGTTTCGAAAATATGACCCTTGGCATCGTCGCGCTTCATACGGCCCGCAAACCACACGGTTCGCGGCCGGCCGAAAATCCCTGACCGGTCTTGCGGAATCCGAACTTGCCGCTAACATCGCGGTTCTTTTTGCATTCGGAGACTCACCGCATGTTCACCACCCGCCCCGAAATCCTCGGCACCTTCGGCGTCGTCGCCTCGACCCACTGGCTGGCCTCTGCCGCCGGCATGGGCATCCTGGAGCGCGGCGGCAACGCCTTCGATGCGGCGGTGGCAGCCGGCATGGTGCTGCAGGTGGCCGAGCCGCATCTGAACGGGCCGGCCGGCGACATGCCGCTGATCATGCATACCGCGAAGACCGGCGAGACCAGGGTGATCTGCGGCCAGGGCGCGGCGCCGGCCGGCGCGACCATCGCTCATTACCGGGGCCTGGGGCTGGAGATCGTGCCGGGGACCGGCCTGCTGGCCACCTGCATCCCAGGCGCCTTCGACGCCTGGATGCTGATGCTGCGCGACCATGGGACGATGCGCCTGGAAGAGGTGTTCGAGGCGGCGGTCGGCTATGCGGAGAACGGCGTGCCGCTGGTGCCCCGCATCATCGAGACCATCGAAACGGTGGAGGCGCTATTCCACGTGGAATGGCCGACCTCGGCGGCGCAATGGCTGCCGGGCGGCAGGCTGCCGGTGGCGGGAACGCTGCTGGCCAACAAGATGCTGACGGCGACCTGGCGGCGCCTGATCGACGAGGCCAAGGCCGCGTCCGCCGACCGCACCGAACAGGTCGAAGCCGCGCGGCGCATCTGGGCCGAGGGCTTCGTCGCCGAGGCGATCGACCGCTTCTGTCGCGAAAATGCCGTGCTGGACGCCAGCGGCGACTGACACTGGACTACCACGGCCACACGATCTGCAAATGCGGCCCTTGGAGCCAGGGGCCGGCGCTGCTGCAAAACCTTTCGCTGCTGGCGGGCATGGATGTGGCCGCCATGGACCCGCTGGGGCCCGACTTCGTGCATACGGTCGTCGAATGCATGAAGCTGTCCTATGCCGACCGTGAGGCCTGGTACGGCGACCCCGATTTCGTCGAAGTGCCGGTCCACGACCTGTTGTCGAAATCCTATGCGGACGAACGCCGCGCGCTGATCGGCGAGACGGCCTCGCTGGAACTGCGCCCCGGCACGCCGAGCGGGCATGCGCCGAAACTGGCCGATTTCATCCTGGAGGGCCGCACCGTCACCCCGATGGTCGCCGGCGCCGGCGAGCCCACCGTGGCGCGCTATGGCTCGACCGACGACGACCCAGGCACCCGGCCCGACGGCAGCACCCGGGGCGACACCTGCCATATCGACATCATCGACCGCTGGGGCAACATGGTGTCGGCCACGCCCAGCGGCGGCTGGCTGCAGAGCTCGCCGCTGATCCCCGAACTGGGCTTCGCGCTGGGCTCGCGGGCGCAAATGTTCTGGCTGGAGGAAGGGCTGCCGGCCAGCCTGGCGCCGGGCAAGCGGCCGCGCACGACGCTCACGCCGTCCTTCGTGCTGCGCGGCGGCGAGGCCTGGATGCCCTTCGGCACGCCGGGCGGCGACCAGCAGGACCAGTGGCAGCTGATCATGCTGCTGCGGCACCTGCATCACGGACTGAATCTGCAGGAGGTGATCGACATACCCTCTTTCCACAGCGAGCACTGGCCCAGCTCGTTCTACCCCCGCGGATCTCGCCCCGGCGTGCTGGTCATGGAAGGGCGCTGGGACGCGCGAGTGGTTGAGGAACTGCGCCGCCGCGGCCACGAAGTCGAGGTCGGCCTCGACTGGTCGGAGGGCCGCCTGACCGCCGCCAAGAAGGAAGACGGCCTGCTGAAAGCCGCCGCCAACCCGCGCGGCATGCAGGGCTACGCCGTGGGGCGGTAGGCCCTCACCGCACCGGATGTTCCGGGCCGCGGCCGCGGAACTGGTCGATGAAAGCGGCTGCCGGCGCGGCCTCGAACGGCTTCATCCGCAGCGTCCTGTTCCAGGCGGTCAGAACCAATTCCTCGCCGATTCCGGGGGCCGGGGTAAGGACGACGCCGCTCCAGGGGCCGGTGTACAGGCCGGCCCATTGCTTGAGCATCGCCATCGCTTCCGATGGCGGCGCATCGTAATAGATCACCACCATGCCATGCTCGATGGAATGCACCAGTTTCGTCGGAGGCTGAACCCTATCGTAGACGCCGGGATTGATCCAGTTCTGGTCGTGCGGGCCGGATGTCGGGAATTGATCCGGATAGCCCATGGGCTGCCCCAGGGCAATATGCCCGCCGCCCGCGCTACGTCCGGTCTCGACCTGCGCCAGTGCGGCCCGGCCGGACCGCGCAAGTTCGAGGAAGGCAGCTTCCACACCCTTGCCCTGCTGCCATTGCCAGCCGAACCATGCGGCAAGGATCACAGCGCCACCGATCACCGCCCATTCCCAAGGTTTCACCTTGTACCGGGTCTTGCCTGGCGCCGCGCCGGCTTGTTTGCGATTTTTCCCGCCTTTGGCCATCTTTCCCGTCTTCCCTCCGTACCGTGGTTTTTTTCACTCCGCCATTTGCCCGACAATAATCATTTCACGGAGCGAAGGAAATAAAGTTTCCGTGGCATGCCCGCTAAAGGCGACAGCCAACCCCGCAACATCCCGGAACATGTGGCCTGGCGCAAGTTGGGAGCGACCCCCGTTAACGATACATGGCCACGATACCGTCAACTTTCGGCTGTACCGTGGCTTCATGGAGCATACTACTTCGTACCGCATGTCCCTGGCCTTTATGGTTTCCGTGGCGATCACCGCCGGGGTTTCGGCGCCCGTCGACTCGCAAGAGCGGGAAAGCGGGATCATTCGCATGGCCCGGATGCTGCCGGACCAGCCCGAGTTCCAGTGCGTTGCGAATAGCGAGTTCTCAATCGCGGGGCTGAAACTCTATGAGGAAATGGCGGCGCTGGGAGCTTTGGGCACACCGAATTCCCTGGCACGCGGATTCGGTGAAGACGACGACGGCGGCTATGTTCTGACGACTTATCGTTACGGCGGACTGGAGGTGGATGTGGTGCGCGGCCGCATTGATCGGATCGAGGCGCGCGCACCGGCCTGGCCAACGCCGGCTGGGTTGATGGCCGGGATGGAACGGGCCGAGACACTCGCCCTGCTCGGTCACGAGCCAGCCCCGGACCATCTGCATGACGGCGTCTACAGTTTCAGCGGCTGCCCGGAATGGCGCGGCGGCGAACTGGTCTGGGACCACGCGAACCACTATTTCGAATTCGCTTTCGGCGAAGACGGCCGTCTTGCCTTCGTCCGCCTGATCGCGGACAGACCATGACATCTGTCGAGGTATGAAATGCCCGTAATATTGTCGCTCCGCACGGCCATTATCGCGCTTTTTCTGATAGTCACGACCGTAGCGCCGTCGCTGGCCGACGGCTTCGATTACACCGCGCGGACCGGCATCGTCTATCTCGACAAGGCCGGGGCGCCGCTTTTTGAAATCCCGTCGACAGATGCCGAAAGACCGCCGCTACTGGAGGTCGGCACGACCGTCAATGTGGTGACTGTCGGATTCGGCGGCGTACAGCGCCTCGTTCAGGCAAAGACAGCCGGTGCGGCCATCATCGTTCCGCCCGGAGATGACCGGCTGGCGCTCGATGGCGCAAATGGCGATACGGCCCGCTACAAATTGGCGATAATCGGCGACGCCGAACTGCGGCCGGGCGCCGTGGGGTTCGGCCTCGCCGGTGTTGCCGATGGCTGCAAGGCATCGGAAACAGTCGTATCGTGCGATCTGGAACCCGACGGCCCGCCCCTGTTTTTCCGCGTCTGCGCAAGCCGCGAGGGGCTGCATTATTCCGTCTGGTCGGGCAAGCCGCTGGAAGGCGCTCGGCGCTGGCGCGCCTATTACTACCTCGGCTATGACGTCGAACCCGATTGCACCGAACGGGATTTTTCGGATTAAGGCCTTGGTCGGCGACCTTCGGGCCGCAACGCCACCGGGGCTACTCTGCCACGGGCAGTTCCAGTAACGCCTTCAGCCCGCCAAGCGCAGACTCTTCAAGCGACAACCGCCCCCGGTAGATCTCGGCGATGTCGCAAACAATCCCGAGCCCCAGCCCGGCCCCGGCCACCGCCTCGTCAAGCCGGCGGCCGCGGGCCAGCACCGCCTCGCGATGTTCCGCTGCTATGCCTGGCCCGTCGTCCTCCACGGCGATCCGAAGCCAACGACCGTCCAGTGCCGCGGAGACCTTAAGCCGACTGCGGGCCCACTTGCAGGCATTGTCCATCAGATTGCCCAGCATCTCCTCCAAATCCTGTGCATCCCCGGCAAAGTAAAGCCCCACCATCCCCGCGCCATCCATGGCGAGGCCGCGCTCGCGGTAGAGCAGTTCCAGGGAGAAGCAAAGCCCATCGAAAATCTCGGCGACCGACGTGCGAACGCCAATCGCCCCGCCGGGTCCGGCGACGCGCGCGCGCGACAGATGGCGGTTCATCGAGCTGTTCATCGCGATGACCTGCGAGGACAACAGCTTGCCTGCCTCGCCCTCGATCTCGCGCGCCTGTTGCGCCAACACCATAAGCGGATGCTTGAGAGCATGCGCCAAATCTCCAGCCTGGGTCCGCGCGCGGGCCAGCAGGGCCGCATTATGGTCCAGCACGGCGTTCAGTTCCTCCACGACAGGCTCTATTTCGGCCGGGTACTGCTCCGGCAGGCGCTGGGCCCGGCCCGACCTGATATCGGCAAGTGATCGCTGAAGATCGGTAAGCGGGTGCAGGCCGAACCGCACCTGGAAGATCACAGCGCCAACCAGCCCGATCCCCAGCACGAGCAGCGTTACGCCGGTAATCGCAGAGAAGCGCCGGACATCGTTCGTTATGTCGCTGACCGGACCGGCCACCGCGAAGCGGAAAGGCTCCGCCCCTCCGGGCAGGGTTATCGGGCGCGTTATGACCCGCAATCGGGCGCCGGCCGGACCGATCAGCTGCAGCAGGCCGTCATCGCCCATGGATGGCGGTTGCAGCGCCATCCCGGCCAGGGACTGGGACTGCGCGACCATCCGGTCCCCGCGCGATATTTGCCAGTACCAACCGGAACCGGGCCGATTGAAACGCGGGTCGACGGGAGTCCAGGTTAGCTGAAACCGCCCGGAAACGTCGATTTCGCCGGCCGCGACCAGCTCCTCGATCTGGTCCGACAGCTCGCGGTCGAAGCGCCGCTCGACGTGATCGCGGAACATAAGGACCAGAACCATGTCCGCGGCGAAAAGACTGACCGCGATCAAGCCCGCCGCCGCCAGCGCGAGACGCCTGGAAAGGCTAGCGCGCCGCATTCTGCGCCGGCGGCCCGGCGAGCCGGTATCCCTGACCGCGTCTGGTTTCGATGAGCCCACGCCCCAGTTTTCGACGCAGGCGGTTGATGAGCACTTCGATCACGTTGGAATCCCGGTCGAAATCCTGCCCATAGATATGATCGGTCAGTTCGGTCTTGGAAATGATGCGTCCCACATGATGCATAAGATAGGACAATGTACGGTATTCGAGCGCCGTCAGCGCAACCGGGCGGCCCGACAGCGTCACCCGGTTGGTGGCGGGATCGAGCTCAACGTGACCGCAACTCATCACCGGATTCGCGTGGCCGCTGGATCGACGGATCAAAGCCTCGACGCGCGCCAGCATCTCTTCCAGTTCGAAAGGCTTGGCCAAGTAGTCGTCGGCCCCCGCACGAAGCCCCGTCACCTTGTCGCGCCAGGTGTCGCGCGCCGTCAGCACCAGTACCGGCATCCGCCGCCCGTCATGGCGCCAGCGCCGCAGGATTGTCAGCCCGTCGACTCCCGGCAGGCCGAGATCCAGAATCACCGCATCGTAATCCTCGGTCTCGCCCATGAACTGAGCCTCTTCTCCGGCCCCGGCCGCCTCTACGACATAGCCGGCGCCACGCAGGGTCTCGATGACCTGTCCCGCGATGCGCGTGTCATCCTCCACCACAAGTATTCGCAACGGCCCCGCGCCCCTACAAACTAATCGTCATCGGAATCATCGCCACCGCCATGGTCATCGCCACCACCGCGGTCGTCGTCCCTGCCGTCATCATCGTCATCATCATCGTCGTCATCGCTGGCCGGGAAATTCCCGGCGCCCGCCGACCTGCCGCCGGCCCGGCCATCATCGTCATATCGGCCCAATATGCGTTCGAGCCGGAGCGTCCTGGCGTCGTAAAACAGCTTCAACACGTCACCGCCGGCGGTCAGCAGCTTGACCTCGTAGACCGGTGGCCCGCCGCCTGCGTCATCGCCCTGTTCCAGTTCCACCTTGAGTATGCGGCCGGGGAACGCCGCCTGCACGCGCTGCAGCACTTTGGTCATCTGCGTACCGGCGGCAACGTCTGCCTCCGGCGCAACTTGCGCCCGAACCGCGGCTGGCAAGCCCGAAAGGATCAACATCAGGACAAACAGCCCTGCTGCCGATCTGCATGCCAAACCGGTAAATTCAGCGATATTCCTCATGCCTGCCCATGTGGTGACCAGGGTCCCGATATTACAGCAGCCAAGCTGAACACAACCTGAAATTCGGCCTCAGGCTGGGTTAAGCCAACCCGCCTTATACATATTTACACCGGTAATCGAACAGCAACTTTGAACAGATCGCAGATCAAGGAGTTACTACCATGACACACAGGTTTTTTTCTATACTCGCTGCCCTGCTGCTGACGGCCGCGAGCGGTCTGACCGCCACGGCCTTTGCCCAGAGCGCCGACGACTCGAGTGACGGCATTTCCAACGACGACGCCGTCATCGTGATAATCGACGACGACAGTACTGACGACGATTTGGATGACGATGATTCGGACGACAATGACTCGGACGATGATGACTCGGACGACGACGATTCGGACGACAATGACTCGGACGATGATGACTCGGACGACGACGATTCGGACGACGATGATTCGGACGACGACGATTCGGATGACGACCACGATTCGGATGACGACCACGATTCCAGCGGTGGCAGCGATTCCGATAGCGACCACGACTCCGGCGACGACGACGACGACCGGGACTGACAAGCCGGGAGATTTTCCCCTTAACACGTTCGCTGACGAGATGGGGCCGAACTACGCGGCCCCATCTTTTTTCTTTACGTCTCTCCCGTCACCCGCCGCGCAACGGCATCTGGGCGTAGGTGTAATGGCCGCCCGGCAGTCCCCCACCGCCCGCCTGAATTGTCTCAGTGCGCGGCCGCTGCCTGGATCACTTCTCCGGCAAGGCTATAGGATCCCTTCCGGGAGAGATCGTCGACGCTTAGGAAACCGACCAGATGCTCGCTCCGGTCAAGCACCGGAAGCCGCCGGACATGCTTTCCCTCCATCAGATGGGTGGCGTCCTCGATATCCTGATCGTCGTAGCACCAGGCAATATCTTCCGTCATGATCTCCTTCGCAGTGGTCTTTGCCGGATCCTTCGCGTCGGCACAGCAGCGCAGCGCAATGTCCCGGTCGGTGACGATTCCGACCAGCCGGTCCTTGTTGCACACCGCAAGGCTGCCGATCGAGAGATCGCGCATTTTCACGGCCATGTCCTTGACGGTGGCTTTTGGCTCGACCCACTCGGTACCGAGCCGCATCGCTTCCTTGACTAGCATTTTCATCTCCATTGGCTAATACCAAGGCGCCGCGGACCGCCGGGGGAACCCGCCAGGAAGCAGTGAACGAACGAAGGGTCGTCCCCTCGCCCGTACCCGCTATTGTCTTTTTTATTGCTGGTGAACCGGCGTTCCGCGCCGCCGGTTGATAGACGGTTGGACCTGACCGCAGGCCCAACCCGCCATTATGGTTAATATATCATTGATGGCGCCGCTTCACCACTTCGCAAGGCATGCGGCGCCATCACTTTTTGTTATGCACACCAATGACTTCGCGCAACTGCCGGTCATGCATCCGGGTCAGCAGCAGCAGCGAGGCGATGGCCCCGCAGAGCGCCAGGAACATGTCCCACTGGGTGTCCCATACGTCGCCCTGCAGCGCCAGGAAGGCGTCGGCCGACCCGCCCATGATAAGGGCGACCCACCATTCGATCATTTCGAAAAAAGCGCTGAAGGCGAGACAGAAACAGACCACCAGGAAGGGCAGCCAACGGCTGCCGCGCAGCGGCGAGGTGCGCCACAGCAACTCGCGCATCAGGATTGCCGGGATGAAGCCCTGCGCCAGATGGCCCAGCCGATCGTAATTGTTGCGTGACAGGTCGAACCAGTCGCGTACCCAGTCGCCCGGCGGCACCTGGGCATAGGTGTAATGGCCGCCCAGCATGACGATACAGGCATGGATGAACAGCAGGCGGTACAAAAGCGGTGTGAAGGGAAAGCGCGGCCGCAGCCACAGCAGCAACGGAATACCCGCGATAACCGGCGACACTTCCAGCCACCAGGTCGCCCGGTCTGTCGGCCCGATGCCGGATATCACCAGCAGCACCGCCGCGATCCCGAAGAGGATGAAGACCTCGCGGCCCTGTTCAACGTCGCCCGTCATGGAGACAGCCTGCCACAGTCCTGCTCTACCGGGAAGTGGAATGCGCCTTCTCCAGCGACTGGTAGCGCCCGCCATAGAACAGCAGGGGTTGGCCGTCGGGGTCGGCGCGCATGCGCTCGACCGCGCCGACGAAGATCACATGGTCGCCGCCGTCGTAGGTATATCGCGTCCGGCACTCGAAGACCGCCAGCGCACCCGTGAGGATCGGGCAGCCGAAATCCCAGATCTCGAACTCAATGCCATCCCACTTGTCGGCCAGCGGCGTGGCGAAGCGGTCGGACAGTTCCTCCTGCCCCTCGCGCAGCACATTGACCGCGAAATGGCCGCTATCCAGGAAATGCGGCATGGAATGGGCGCGCCGGTTCAGGCTGAACAGCACCAGGGGCGGGTCCAGCGACACGGAATTGAACGAACTTGCGGTGACGCCCAGCTTCTCGCCCTCGGCGCCCAGCCCGGTTACCACCGTAACTCCCGTCGCGAAACAGCCCAGCGCCTGGCGCAGAACCTTCGGATCCATCTCCATCGTCTTTTCTTTACCCGCCAGTCTATTGTTCGGCAGACTAACAAATAAGCCGCCCCCCCCGGCAACGCAAGTTGGCCGGGTTGTCTGGATAATTGGCAAGGAGACACAGAGAGAATATAGATTCTCTGCGTATCTCTACAGCCCTCTGCGTTCTTTGAGGCTTATTGTTTACTGCAGAGAACGCAGAAGGCCGCAGAGAGAACGCAGAGACATTTTTCCCATCTGTCTTGCTTGTCGAGTGTCATGCATGGCGGTTATCCTGACGGAATGAGATATTCAAGGAAACGTCGCATCCTTCTGACCGTAACGGCGTTTGTTGTTCTGGTTGCCGGATCATGGCTCGCCATCCGTCCGGCTGCCGCGGTTTTGCTGTGCCCCGGTTGCTTCGGCTTCGAACACATCAGTACGAATATCTATGTGGAAAAATCGATGGCGCCGGACCAGCGGCAAACACTCATCCAATCGGTCGGAGCGGCACGTGAACGAATCGTGGATTTCTACGGGACGCGTTTGAGCGATCCCCGCATCCTCGGCTGCGGCAGCGAAGACTGCTACTGGCGATTGGGCGGCGTCAGCGCCAAGGGAGCCGCTTGGGGCTCGATTGGCATCCGGCTCTCGCCGCGGGGGATCACACCAACAATCCTGACCCACGAAATGGCGCACATCGAGCTTAAATATCGCATTGGATTGCTGAGATGGCTGACCGGCTCGATACCCACCTGGTTCGACGAGGGACTGGCGGCGCTGATGTCAGGCGACCCGAGATACCTCAAGGCGGCGGGAGAACAAAATCGTTGTGTGATCGAGAGTTTGGACGATCTGCCGACCGGACTTCACGAATGGCGCAAACGTGCGGGGCAGGACGACAACCTCTACGCGAAGGCGGCGTGCCGGGTCTGGCGCTGGTTCGATTCAGCCGGCACCGAGGGCCTCGCGAGATTAATCGACGAGGTTCGGGATGGTGGATCCTTCAGCATTGCCTACTCTCAAGAATAACTGGCCACAACGCCATCCTGTAACCGATAACATGCCGCGACCCTGGCTACCGCTTCGGCTCGACTAAAGGACCCCTCATGACATTCGACCAGACATTTCTTTTGTTCCTGCTCGTCGCCGTGCTGGTGCTGTTCGTCTGGGGGCGCTGGCGTTACGATGTCGTGGCCTTCGGGGCGCTGCTGGCGGCGACGCTGGCGGGAACCGTGCCCTTCGCCGGGATGTTCGCCGGCTTCGGCCATCCGGCCACGGTCACGGTCGCGCTGGTGCTGATCGTCAGCCGGGGCCTGCAGAATTCCGGCGCGGTTCAGGCGATCGGCAGGATGATCCCTTCGGGCGGGTCGACGTCGCGTCATGTCGGCGTGCTGGCGGCGATCGGCGGGGCGTTGTCGGCGGTGATGAACAATGTCGGGGCATTGGCGTTGCTGATGCCGGCGGCGCTGCAGTCGGCGGCGAAGGCCGCGCGGTCGCCGGCGCTGCTGCTCATGCCGCTTAGCTTCGGGTCGATCCTGGGCGGGCTGGTGACCCTGATCGGCACGCCGCCCAACATCATCGTCGCCACCTATCGCGAGGACACCACCGGCGAGCCCTTCCACATGTTTGATTTCACGCCGGTCGGTGGAGTAGTGGCGCTGGCCGGCATTCTGTTCGTGGCGCTGATCGGCTGGCGGCTGGTGCCGGAATCGCGGCGCGCGAAAATGTCAGCGCGCGAACTGTTCGAGATCGAATCCTACCTCAGCGAGGCCGTGGTTGAACCGAAAAGCCCGCTGGTCGGCAAGACGCTGAGCGAGGCCGACGACCTGGCCGAGGAACATGACGCCGTTCTGCTGGGCCTGATTCGCGGCGACCGCCGCATCGAGCATGGCCACCGTAAGGAAGTGCTGCGGAAGGGCGACGTGCTGGTGCTGGAGACCGGGCCGGACGCCCTATCGGCGGTGCATGCGGCCCTGCATCTGCACCCCGCCGACATGGTGAAGAAGCGTAAGAAGGAAGTCGCCCTGCCCGCGACCGAGAGCGGCGACGTCGCCCTGACCGAAGCAGTGGTGCTGCCGAAATCGCTTTTGATCAACAGTACCCTGGAGATGCTCCGGCTGCGCCGCCGCCATGGGGTCAACCTGCTGGCGGTGTCGCGCCAGGGCCAGCCTTTCAGGGGGCGGCTGCGCGATTTCCGCTTCCGCGCCAGTGACGTGCTGCTGCTGGAAGGCGATCCAGAACGTCTGCCGTCGGTGATCGGTTCCCTCGGCTGCCTGCCGCTGGCCGAACGCGGCCTGCAGATCCAGCGCCAGCGCCACGGGATGCTGGCCATCGGCCTTTTCGTGGCCGCCGTGGCCGCCACCAGCGTCGGGCTGGTCAGCCTGCCGGCCGCCTTCGCCACTGCCGTCGCGCTGATGGTGGTGATCAATATCGTGTCGGCGCGGGAAATCTATGACGCCGTCGATTGGCCGGTGATCGTGCTGCTGGGCGCGATGATCCCGGTCGGCGGCGCGTTGGAGGCCAGCGGCGCCACCGCGATGATCGCCAACGGGCTGGTCGATATCTCCGCCGGCCTGCCGGCCTGGGTGATCCTGACGCTCGTGCTGGTGGTCACCATGACGCTCTCGGACATCATGAACAACGCGGCGACCGCCGTTGTCATGGCGCCGATCTCGATCGGCATCGCCGAGCGCCTGTCAGTCAATCCCGACAGCTTCCTGATGGCCGTGGCGCTGGGCGCATCCTGCGCCTTCCTGACTCCCATCGGCCACCAGAACAATACCCTGATCCTCGGCCCCGGCGGCTACAAGTTCGGCGACTACTGGCGCATGGGCCTGCCGCTGGAAATCCTCATCGTCATCGTGTCGATCCCCATGCTGCTATGGGTCTGGCCGCTGTAGAGCCGGACAGCGCGACTGGGTAGTGTTCCAGTTTGAATTTGGACATGGCGAACGGACTACGCAGACTCCCATGTCTACTTATAGTCCGAAAACGATTATCGTTCTTGTGCGGTGACTGACTCCGAGGTTAACCAAGGACGGACAATCTGAATAGAGACGGCGGTGTCGACACCCCGGGATGCCGCACATAGGCCGATCAAGGGAGACACAGTATGAATGAACGGTCGAAAACCATGCGCGGCGTATGGCTCACCGGGCATGGAGACTTCGACAAGCTCGAGCTGCGCGACGACATTCCGGTTTCCGAACCGGGCACGCGCGAGGTGCTCGTTCGCGTGGCGGCAGCCGGCGTCAACAATACGGATATAAACACCCGCATAGGCTGGTATTCGAAGGAAGACGGCGCCAGCGAGGACGCGAGCTGGACCGGCGAGCCTCTCCACTTTCCGCGCATCCAGGGCGCCGATGTCTGCGGGCGGATCGTTGCGGTCGGGGAAGAGGTCGGCGCGGACCGGATCGGCGAGCGGGTCCTGATCGAGCCGTGCCTCAGGGAAGCGAACGGGCAAGAGCTGGAACGGCCCTGGTACCTGGGCTCGGAATGCGACGGAGGGTTTGCCGAATACGCCGTGGTTGCGGCGCGGCACGCCTGCAGGATCGAGAGCGCGCTGAGCGACACCGAGCTTGCCTCGTTTCCTTGCTCCTATTCCACGGCGGAAAATATGCTGACACGGTCGAAGACCGGGCCGGGCGACCGGGTTCTCGTCACCGGCGCGTCGGGCGGCGTCGGGTCTGCGGCAGTTCAGTTGGCGAAGGCCCGCGGGGCAGCAGTCATCGCCGTGACCAGCCCCGCGAAGTCAGAGGCCCTGCGCCGCCTCGGCGCCGAACGGACGCTCGCACGAGATGACAGCACTGTCGAAAAGCTTGGGCGGGACAGCATCGACGTCGTGGTCGACCTGGTCGCGGGACCGCAATGGCCGGCGCTCCTCGACGTGCTCCGCCCGGGCGGACGCTACGCCGTGGCGGGCGCGATCGGCGGACCTCTCGTCGAGCTGGACGTCCGAACCCTCTATCTGAAGGATTTGAGCCTGTTCGGCTGCACAATCCTGGAGCCCGAGATATTCCCCAACCTGATCGACCATATCGAGCGCGGGCGCATATCCCCCGTCGTGGCCGAAACTTTCCCGCTCGAGAAAATCGCCGAAGCGCAGGCCACATTCATGACCAAGAAGCATATCGGGAAAATCGTACTCACAGTGGACGCCCGGTGACCCCTTCGTGATGCGCCGATGCTTCCATTCGCATGACGGGCGTGGCAAATTTACCGTCACTGGAGGCTTCCATGCATCGCGCATTATTGATCCTGCCGTTGTTGTTGTTCACCGCGACGCCATCCCCGGCGCAGGAGGCGGTCGACCTCGAACTGGTCTTCGCGGCCGACGGGTCGGGGTCGATCGATGATGAGGAGATGGCGCTGCAGCGCGCCGGCTATGCGGCGGCGCTGGCGCATCCCAAAGTGCTGGCGGCGATCCGCGGCGGATACCTGCAGAAGATCGCCGTCGCCTTCGTCGAATGGGCGGCGCCCGAATCCCAGCACACCATCGTCGATTGGACGGTGATCGAGGACGAAGCTTCGGCTCGGGCGTTCGGCGCCAAGCTGATGGCGGCGCCGCGCGCCGTCTGGGGCTCCAATTCCATCAGCAACGCCATCCACTATTCCGCCAACCTGATCGAAACAAACGAGTTCGAAGGCACCCGCAAGGTGATCGACGTTTCCGGCGACGGCCCGCAGCGCAACGGCAGGCCGCTGGAACTGGTGCGCCAGACGACCTTGCTGAAGGGTATTACGATCAACGCGCTGGTGGTGATCTCTGAGGGCGGCGGCTATCCCGGCCCCAGCGGCGAGCCGCTGAGCGAACATTACGCCAACGACGTGATCGGCGGCGCCGGCGCCTTCATGATGACCGCGGAATCGCGCGACGAATTCGCCGATGCTATTCTCAGGAAACTGATCCTGGAAGTGGCAGACGCACGCCAGACCGGCCGGCTTGCGGCAAACACCGAATGAGCGGCGCTATCGAATTCGACGAGAAGGAAGCGGCTGAGACTGAGCGATCCTACCTGACCGCCGATATCGTCGCTACCCGCGCCGGCGTGATGGAACTGCTGGCGCCCGGCCCGGGCAAGCGTGTGCTGGATGTGGGGTCGGGGCCGGGCCTGCTGCTGCGCGATATCGCCGGCGCCGTGGGACGGCGGGGCCTTGCGGCCGGAATCGACATCAGCGAGTCGATGGTGGCGATCGCGCGGCATCGCTGCCGGGACCTGACGAATGTCGAGATCGCAACCGGCGACGCCACCGCCCTGCCCTGGCCGGACGCGCATTTCGACCGCGCCGTCTCGACGCAGGTCTACGAATATGTGCCCGACCTCGCCGCTGCGCTGGCCGAGCTCGACCGCGTCCTGAAGCCCGGCGGGCGCGCCGTGATCATGGCGACCGACGCGGATACGATCCTGTTCAATTCCCGGGATAACGAAACGGCGGCGCGGATCCGCGAGGCCTGGCCCCGGCATTGCGCGCGTCCCTTCCTGCCCCGCGAACTGCCGCAACTGCTCGGCGAGGCCGGGTTTTCAGTGATTGACCACCGGGTCCATGTCATCCTGAACCGCGAATTCACGCCGGACAATTTCGGCTACCACATGGCGCGCAGCATGTCGGTCTATGCGGCAAAACAGGGCCGCATCAGCAAGGACGAGGGCAAGGCGTGGGTGGCGTCGCTAGACCGCATGAGCCGCGACGGCGGCTTCTTTTTCAGCATGAACCGCTATCTGTTCGTGGCGACCAAACGGCCCCCGACCGCATGAACCCGGCTGCAGACGCCGAAATTCCCGCTTGCGGCGCGCAATGAATTAATCGAAGATCGAATATATGAACAGGGGAATCTCAATTCTTGCAGCGATAGCAACGCTGTCCATTCTTGCAGGCTGTACCACCAAGGAGGCCCCCAAGGATGCCGACACAACGCCGCCACCGGAAGCACCGAAGCCGCGGCAGGACATAGTATCAGGGTTCGCCGTCGCAATGGACGGCGATACCGTCATGATCGAAAAACGTAATCTGGACCTGTGGGGTATCGAGGCGCCCAGCCTCAGCAGCAGTGACGGATGGTTTTCCCGCGCCGCCCTGGACCGGTTCATCGGCGAAGGCGGCGAGCTTGTCTGCGTCGTCAAGGTCAAACGCAGGAAACGGCGCGACCAGGCCATCTGTTCCAACAACAAGGTCGGCGATGTTGGCCGGGCGATGCTGCAGAACGGGTGGGCGGTCGTCAACCGGGTGGACAAGAAAGGCCAGGATGTGGACTCTGTCCTGGCCGGCGTTTACGACCGTACCGAAAAACGTGCCCGCGACGCCCGCATCGGGCTGTGGACCAACTATCCGCTGCGTTAGCGCGGGCCATGTACCGTCGCCCTACGCCACCTGTTCCTTGGTCTTGAGGAAGCGGATATCGGGGAAGTCCTTCGCCGTACGATCCAGATGCCAGGCGTTGCGAGCCAGGAATACCGGCGCGCCGTCATGGTCGTCGGCCAGCGCTGAGCCGCTGGCGTCGGAGAATTTTTTCATCGCCTGGCTGTCGTCGGCTTCGATCCAACGCGCCGTATAGAGTTCCGTCTGTTCGAAACGCACGGGGATGTCGTATTCGGTGCGGATACGGTCGGCCAGCACATCGAACTGCAGCGGCCCGACCACCCCGACGATCCAGTCCGATCCCAGCCGGGTGCGGAACGCCTGTGCCGCGCCCTCCTCGGCCAGTTGCGTCAGCGCCCGGCCGAGATGTTTGGCCCGCATCGGGTCTTCCGGACGGACGCGCTGCAGCAATTCCGGCGCGAAGGCCGGGATGCCGGTGAAATGGATCTCCTCGCCCTCGGTCAACGCGTCGCCGATCCGCAGATTGCCATGATTCGGCAAGCCGACGATATCGCCGGCATGGGCCTCCTCGGCCAGTTCGCGGTCTCGCGCCAGGAACAGCACCGGCGCGCTCATCGCGATCATCTTGCCGCTACGCACATGTTTCAGCTTCATGCCGCGCTTGAAATGGCCCGAGGCCAGCCGCATGAAGGCGATGCGGTCGCGATGCTTGGGATCCATGTTCGCCTGGATTTTGAAGACGACGCCGCTGACCTTTTTCTCCGTCGGCTCGATCGTGCGTTCCGCAGCCGGTTGCGGACGCGGCGGCGGGGCCAGATCGACCAGCCCCTGCAATAACTCGCCAACGCCGAAATTGTTGATCGCGCTGCCGAAGAAGATCGGCGTCATATGGCCCTCGCGATAAGACTGCATGTCGAATTCCGGCATCAGGCCGCGCGCCATTTCCACTTCTTCGCGCAGTTGGGCCACGGCGTAGTCGGGCAACAGCTCGTCCAGCCTCGGGTCGTCCAGGCCCTCGCAGCGCTCGGTCTCTTCCGGGCGTCCTTCCTTGGCCCGCGACAATAGCGCCAGGCGGTCATGCAACAAATCGTAACAGCCCAGAAAATTGCGGCCCATGCCGATCGGCCAGCTACCCGGCGTTACGTCCAGCGCCAGGGTCTGCTCGACCTCGTCGATCAGTTCGAACGGGTCGCGGCTTTCACGGTCCAACTTGTTGACGAAGGTGATGATCGGCATGTCGCGCAGTCGGCAGACCTCGAACAGCTTGCGGGTCTGCGCCTCGATGCCCTTGGCCGCGTCGATCACCATGACGGCGGAATCGACGGCGGTCAGCGTGCGGTAGGTGTCCTCGGAGAAATCCTCATGGCCCGGCGTGTCCAGGAGGTTGAAGGTGCAGCCCTGATATTCATAGGTCATTACCGACGAGGCAACAGAAATGCCGCGCTCGCGTTCCACCTTCATCCAGTCGGAATGGGCGCGCCGCTGCTCGCCGCGCGCCTTGACCGCGCCGGCCGCCTGGATCGCGCCGCCGAACAGCAGCAGCTTTTCCGTCAGCGTCGTCTTGCCCGCATCCGGATGCGAAATGATCGCGAATGTCCGTCGGCGCGAAACGACGTCGTTCTGCGTGGCCATGGTGAGCTAGCTCTCCAACAATAAAACAGCGCCCAACTGCAGGGGCGCGGCATGGGCAGGATATGGGGCAAGCGACGCCGAAACGCAAGTGGGGCGTCCCCCTATTCCGGGTGCCCGTTGTCCTTTTCGAAGGCGCCGGCGATGGCGGCGCCGAGCGAGCGGGCCATGCCCACGAGGCCGTTCGAAAATTGCTCGTCACCACCGCTGGCGTACCAGTCGTAATCCATCGGGTCGGGGATGGCGCGTTTCAGCAGGGTCGAGAACCGGTCCGACCAGGCGAATTCAAGGTCCATCGCCAGGGCATAGGGCAGATGGGTCGCATAGAGATGCTTCGACATTTCGGGGGCGTCGGCCAGCTTCATGCGTTCATGTTCGGCGGTCGCCAGGAACATCCGGAAACCGGCGATCTCGTCCAGCAGCTCGCGGCCCACCGCCGTCGGCGCCTTCATCAGCGTGAAAAACAGGACATTCATGGCGGCAATCAGGAAGGCGGCGACCCCCGCCATCGTCAATTCGACATTCTGCATCGCCGCATCTTCGTAGGTCATGGCGGCCAGCATGAAGGCGGCGCCGCTGATCATCACGCCGGTCAGCGTCGCCCCGACATTGGTGGCGTAGACGGGACCTTCCAGGTCGTCCTCCAGACGTTTGCGAAAGGCCTCCATGGCGACCCTCAGCCGTACCCCCTGCTTGCGGCCAATCACGATCTCGGTAACGCCGCGGAACAGTGCAGCCATCAAATGGCGTTCGGCGGCCGTCAACTGGCTGGGCCCCTTGTCGGTGCGCCGCAGGCCATAGAGGCAGCGTTTGGTCCGGATGACCCTGACATGCCCGCGAACCGCCAGGCTGAGCAGTTCCGCCGCCATCGCCTTCTCGTCGAACTCCATGCCGACGATCTGGCGCACGGAGGCCGGCGACAGTCCATCGGGCGGATGGAAGCGCGGGAAGGCGACGCCGGGCAACGGATCACGCCCGTAAATGCTCCAGATCAGCATGTACCAGGCAAAGGGCGCGGCGACTGCGAGTGCCCAGACCCACACGCCGTTCCGGAAGGCCTGCGCGGGGGGCACGGGCGGCCGGGCCGGATCGCCGGCTTGCGGGGCCTCGTTCGGCGCCCACACGAAACTATCGCCGATCGACCAGTCCGGGCTCCAGTTCTCGTAGAAAAATCCGCCGACCAGCACCCCCGCCAAGACCACCACCGCAACCCCCGCCGTGGCGGCGAGGGATAGGGCCGAGAGCCTGAGGATGTGGTGTTTCATGGCCATGAATACCGGGCACCAAGGACGGTCCTACCAGCCACCGCCGCCCCCTCCTCCGCCCCCGCCGCCCGAAAAACCACCGCCTGAGAAGCCGCCGCCGGAGAAATCGCCACCTGAAAATCCGCCGCCCGAGCCGGAGGAAAAGCCGGAACTGCTGCCGGGCGGAGCCACGGCGGCCTGGGACAGCGATTCGCCGATGGACGACGAGAAACTCTCGCCGAAATTCGCCGCGGAAAAGCCCTCGGAATCCGTCGAGACATCGTACCAGTGCGGCTGGTAGCCGCCCGCCGCCATCCCCACCGCACCTCCGGCAGCGGCCAGCGCCAGCACGTTGCGGAACTGATCGCCCCATTCGTTCTCGACGTCCAGAGCGATGGCATAGGGCAGGTATTTCTCGAACAGGGCGGGCGTGCGCTCGGGCGGGTGCAAGGTGTCCAAGCGGTTCTGTTCGGCCGTCGCCAGATACATCCGGAAGCCTTTCAAATGCTTCTTGACCTCATGCCCCAACGCGGTGGGTGCCGGCAGCAGGCGCTTGAACAGCATGTTGGTCAACACCAGCATTGCGATGCCGCAGGCTGCGATCCCGGCGGCACGCCAGCTTGTCTCGTTGATCGCCCCGTAGATCCATGGTGCGCCCGCGAAAAGGCTGGCAAAGAAACCGAAACCGTAGAGGCCGCCATTGCGGGTGTGATAGACGTCGTCGCACTCCCGCGTCACGGTGTTTTCATGTGTGCGGCGCGCCAGCCACGGTCTGCGTGCTTTGCTCTTTTTCAGGGTGACCCGGCGGGAATCCCTGAAGATTGAATTGAGATAAGCCCGTTCGCTGCGGCAAGCCGGCTCGTCTGCCGAATCTCCATTTCCCATGGATAGCCTGTGATAGCCATCCTCGGTGCGGTCGATCGTCAGAAATCCGTGAACCGCCAGATTGACCACCGCCGCGGTCAGCGCCTTGTCGTCATATCCCATGCGCATGACGTAGCGCGCATGCGCGGGAGATACCTCATCGGGCGGCGCAAACAGAGGGATGATGGTCTTCATCGCCGGGTCGCGGCCCACAAGAACCCAGACAATCAGGTAATAGAGCAGCAGCGCGGCGAACAGGACCGCCGCAATCACCCAGTGCAGATTGTCCCAAAGCCACCAGCGCAACTCCTGGGCCCGGGTCGGCGTCGCCACATGGCCCTTGGGCCAGGCGACGACGATGGTGAAGCCCTCGCCGGGCGCCAGTTCACGGGTGTTTTCGAAGGCGGAGCCAGCCTCCTCATCGGGAACAAGCTGCCAGTGCCGCCCGCGCTTGCCGAACGCGCCGGTATAGGCCTCGCGGCGGGTGACGCTGGCGCCGTCCGGCAAAATAACGGTGGCGCGCACGTCACGGATCGGAAATTCCCAGCTGTTGCCGGTGACGTTCCAGTAGAGCTCGTCATGCCCGTCGAAGAAGCCGATTTGGCGGGTCGTGCGGTAGGTGATCCTGTAGGTGTATTCGCCGGACCGCAGCTGCACATTCTTCCGGCCGATATAGACACGCTGCATATTGCCCTGGGGTTTCTGGAACCAGGGCTCCGGCTCGCCGTCGCGCAGCACCTCCAGCACCGTGAATCCAACGCTGTGCCGGCGACCATTGGGCCAGCGGTAGATTGTGGGAAAGTCCCGGTAGATGCCGCGCTTGATCCTGTCGCCGCGGGCGAAAACGCGAATTGTCTCTGTGACCGTCAGCGCCCCGTCGGCGCCCACCTCGATGCGGCTGTCGAAATTGAGGATACGTTCCTCCTGCGCCCGCGCCGGCGCAAATGACAGGAGCGCGAGAAAAAGAACAGTAATCGCGGCCAGACCGCGCATTTGGAAATCCTTTCCGTCTGGGCGCGGCCCTACCAACCGCCACCGCCGCCGCCGCCACCGCCACCGCCGGACGAGCCGCCGCCGCCCGAGCCCGAGGAGCCGGAGGAGCCGGAGGAACTGGGCGGCGTTGCGGCCGATGCGATGGAACCGCCGATCGAGGAACCAAGGCTGCTGGTGAAGCGGCCGGGCGACGACCAGCCTCCGTAGCCACGCCGGCCGTGATACCAGCGCGGATGATAGCCGACCTCCTCGCCGCCGGTCGATGCGTCGGCGAAGACATCCGCGAACTGCTCGCCCCATTCGTTTTCCACATCCAGCGCCATGGCGTAGGGCAGGTATTTCTCGAACAGTTCCGGCGTGCGCTCCGGCGGGTGCAGCAGGTTGAGGCGGTTCTGCTCGGCCGTGGCCAGATACATCCTGAAGCCCTCGATCTCGTCCATGATCGCGCGGCCTTGAAGGGTCGGCGCCTTCAACAGGAGAAAGAACAGCCCGTTGAGCAGGACCAGGCCACCGATGCCGACAATCATTGCAGTCATTCCCTCCGGCCCGAGCATATTGACGGCTAAGACCCCCAGGAAAAACAGCGCCAATATGCTGAGCCCGACCCCTAAGGCAAACCAACCCAGGTTGCGCCGGAAATGGGCGCCTTCGAAATCGACCGACAGGGCAGTGTTGAGGGCGTCCACGGCCGGTTTGAGGCGTGCGTGATTGCCGTCGCGGATCGAGGCGCTGTCGCCCCACATGAAGAGCGCGCGCTCCAGCGCGTTCTCGCCGGGCGAAAGCTTCACCCCGAAGCCCTTGTCGTTGCGCCGCAGCCGGTATTCGTCACCGCCCTCGTCTTCGATGACAAGCTTGCCCTTGACGGCGAGGCTGACGATGGCGGCGCCGATCGCCTTGCTGTCGAAACCCATGCGTGTCACGAAGCGGGCAGCAGCCGGCGATATGCCCACCGGCGGGCGCCATCGGGGAATGACCGTGCCGCCCTCCGGGTCGCGGCCGACACGCCGCCAGATGAAGACATAAAAGGCCAAAATGAACAGCCACGCAAAGACCGTGGCCACATAGCCGGTATAGGCCCGCAGCCGCCACAGGAATTCGTCGATTGGCGTCGGCGGCGCCACGATCCCTTTCGGGAAGGCGACGGCGACGGTCAGTCCCTCATAGGGACGAAGCATGGATGTGGTCGCGAAGGTCGGGTTGCCGTTATCGTCGGTCCGATAGGACCAGGCCGTGCCCCTGGCACCCTGGATGCCGGTATAGCCCGCCTGGCGGATCACCGAGGCGCCCTCGGGCAGATGGATCGTCACACTGGCATAGTCGATCGGGAACACCCAGCCATTGCCGGTGACGTTCCAATAGAGCTCGTCGAAGTCCTCGTGAAAGGCAATCTGGCGGTCGGTCCTGTAGGTCAGGCGATAGGTATATTCGCCCCGCGGCAGATAAAGGTCTTTCTTGCCGACATAGACCCGCATGCCATTCGACATGTTCTTGGTGAACCAGTTCTCCGCCCTGCCGTCGCGCAGAACCTCGACGACTTCGAATCCGACGATATGGGTCTCGCCACCGCGCCCCTTATAAACCGTCGGAAAGTCCCGGTAGATACCGCGTTTGATTTCGTATCCTTCGGCCCGCACCCTGATGGTTTCAATCACGGTCAACTCGCCGTCGTCGGCGACCGTGACATCGCTGTCGAAGGAAATAATGCGCTCTTCCGCCAGCGCCGGCACGGCCAGGCCCAGCAGCGCCGCACAGAAGCCGAGGATGCGGAGGAACCGCGCCATGGTCCGCCCCTTTATGAGAAACTGACCTGCGGCACCGCGCGGTCGGCCTCGTTTTCGATCTCGAAAAACTCCGCCTGCACGAAGCCGAAGCTGCCAGCGATGAGGTTCGAAGGGAAGGATTCGATCAGGACGTTCAGGTTGCGCACGGTGCCGTTATAATAGCGTCGCGCCATCTGGATTTCGTCTTCCAGCGAGGAAAGCTGCTCATGCAGGTTCATGAAGTTCTCGTTGGCCTTCAGTTCCGGATAGGCCTCGGCCACGGCGAAAACATTGGCCAGCGCCTGGCCCAGCATGCCCTCCAGCTTGCCGCGCTCAGCCGGCGAGCTCGCTTGGCCGGTGCGCGAACGCGCCTCGGTCACCTTTTCCAGCACGCCCTTTTCGTGGCCGACATAGCCCTTGACGGCCTCGACCAGGTTGGGGATCAGGTTCGAACGCCGCTTCAACTGCGTTTCGATACCGCTCCAGCCCTCCTCCACGAGATTCCTGTTATAGACCAGCTTGTTGTAGATCAGGACGCCCCACAGGCCGAGCAGGCCCAGAATCACGATCGGAACGATATATTCCATGGCTTTTGTCCCCCAGAAAGTCCCGCCTGCCGGAACGAACGCACGCATTGAACCATTTGCAGGCAAGGAAATGGTTAATACCGCGCGGATTTTCGCATATTTCGGACCGGGCTCTAAAGCTTTATAGTCCTGCCGGCCGCCCGATACGATGGATGGCGAAACCGGAAAAACAGCCTGGTGTATTTTGGAAACCCTGATTCCCTTCCTCATGTTCGCCCTGTCCGCCACCGTGACGCCGGGGCCGAACAATGTGATGCTGCTCGCCTCCGGCGCTAATTTCGGTGTGCGGGCCACCCTGCCCCATATGCTGGGCATCTCGTTCGGATTTCCCCTCATGGTATTCGCGGTCGGGCTGGGGCTGGGCGCCGTCTTCGAACAATTGCCGGTCCTGCACGAAATCCTGCGATGGGCCGGCGGCGCATACCTTTTGTGGCTGGCCTGGCGGATCGCCGGCGCGGCCGGCATGGGCGAAGCGAAAAACCGCGGCCGACCCTTTACCTTCCTGCAGGCCGCCGGTTTTCAGTGGGTCAACCCGAAAGCCTGGATCATGGCGGTCAGCGCCTTCGCGGTCTATTCCACGCCCGAGGTGGAACCCCTGTCCCAGGCCTTTCTGTTCGGCGCCATTTTCTTCGCGATCGCGTTTCCGTCCTGCGGCTTGTGGACCGGTTTCGGCAGCGCCATCGGGCGCATCCTGAAGTCCGCGAGAGCCCTGCGCCTTTTCAACGGCGCCATGGCCGCCCTGCTGGTCGCGTCGATTGTGTTGCTGTTCGTCTGAGGGCGTAGCTGCGGAGTGGATGGTGCGCTGGGACGGCGGCTAATCTTGCCTATCCGATGGGCCCGTGCTGCCTGGATTGGAACGCCGACCCGATGGGAATTCATGTGTGGTTCAGTCTATTTCTACTATTTTCGACGGAAAGAACGACCGGAGGAACTGTTATGGGCAATAGAAATCCATGGCGCCTGATCTGGCTGCCGGCATTACTTGCTGCACCGCTGTTCGCTGCCGCGCCGGCGCTCGCGCAACAGGAAGAATGCCTGAAATTCGACTTCAACCATCTGACCGTGGTCGAAGACATGGGCAGTTACGGGGTTGCCGACAATGAGACCTGGATCATAAATGTGGGCGGCAGCCGGCCTGAGGCCCGTGTTGCGCTGCATGTCATGCAGCATTACCGGATGGATGAGATCTGTTATGTGGGCGGCGACCGCTCGCCGATGATGTACTTGCTGGCCAACCGCGATGCGCCGAACGGCAGAATCGCGGGCGAGGACTGCATTCACTTCGACAACAGCAGGGCGCGAATCATGGAACGGGACAGCGGGTGGGCATTGACCGACGGATCGGACCCCTTGATGGCGCTGGGTCCAACTCGTGCCAACGCCGAGCAGGCGCTGGCCGCAATCCGGCAATACAATTTCAACGAAATCTGCTTCATCGGCCGGCCGAACCCGTCGATGATCTATTTCCTGCGTTAATCGGGGACAGCTACAGCCGGCCGGCGCGCTTCTGCTTGCTGGCGTCGAACCTTTCGGCCTGATGCGAGTTGAACAGGCGGCCGAAGAAGCCCAACGCCTGCCTGTTGTATGCATCCACGGTCTCGTTGTAGTTGGCGGCGGCGCGGCCGACATCGTCGACCGCCTGCTCTATCTTTTCGCGCAGCGCCTCGTATTCGCTGAGCCCGGCAAGGCCCGGGTCGCTGTCGGCAATGGAAATAAGCCGTTCCAGATGGCCGTTGAGTTCTATGACGGCGACCGCCTTTTCCGGCGGGGAGCGGCCGGCCGAGACCTTGGTCTGCCGTCGGCCGAGCACTTCCAGCGATTCGCGTTCGCTGGTGAGTCGGTGGTCGGCGGTCTCGATGAATCGGTGCACCAGGACACCCTGGTTCTTCAGCCGGTCATAGAGCTGGCTACGCTGATGCTGCGTCCCCTGCCAGGCCCGCTCCAGCCGCCGTCGGGCGACCACCAGGATCGCGACAACGACAATAATGGCGCCGACCGACGCCCCAATCAGAATGCCGACGGTCTGCGTCAGTTCCGGATCCATATGATTTCTTTCCCCGCCGCGGGCGCCGCCATTAACACCGGCCGTCCATTTAGCATTTGTTCGCGTCGGATGCTACGCCTCACCGTCACGTGCGCAATCGATGCAATTGGGAACCGAGGGGTCGAAATCGAGGCGTTTGGGCTGGATTTCCTCACCGCAGGAATTGCAGTAGCCGTAGTCGCCAACTTCGATGCGTTTCAGCGCCGCTTCGATACGCCTCAGCTCGGCCTCGCGCCGCCGGGCGACTTCCTGCGCCATGGCCTGCCCCTGCAGCGCATCCATGCGCGACAGGCGGCCCTGCGTGGTCTGGTCCAGTTCCACGACGTCGGCGTCATGCTCATGCTCGTGGGTCAGCGTTTCCAGCTCCGCCTTCATTTCCAGAAGCCGAGCCTTCATGGCCGGGATATCGATGTCTTTGCGCTTGCTCATGGGGAGAATTGTCGCACGAAACCGGGTCGGATTCCCACCGTAAATTGCACCGTCACTGCACACAGGCGCCATAGCCCATCGGGCCGTACAACTCGCACTGAACCAGCGAATAGCGATCCCCGCCGAATACCCAGACCTCGACCCGCCGGTCGTCCAGTTCGATGACATCCTCGTCGAACCGCGTGAAATAGCGTTCAACGAAGCGGATATCGGCAAAGCCACCCATGCCGCCCGGATCCAGTTCGCCCATTCGCATCCGGGCGCGCATGCCGGACAGGTCGGGGTCGCCGACCGTGGGGTCGTCGAAAACCAGCCGCGAAAAAACCGGCGACAACCGCCGTTCGCCCAGCCGGTACAGCGACAGTTCCGCCCGCGGCCGATCGCCCGTATCCCATTCACGCAGCACGGGCAGCAATTGCTCGGCCCCGGACAGTCGGAAGACCCCGCCCCGGACCAGGGGCCCGGCGAGCAAAGGCGAGTTCAGCGACAGCTTGGTCCCCGGCCGCAGGCCAGGGATCAGCGCGGCGGCGACGGTGTGAAGTTCGCTCTTCGCCACATCGATCAGCGCCAGCCTGGCGGGGCGTGCGCAATCGCAGAAGGCCCCGTCGACATTCGGCCGCTCGGCCTCGGCGAGGACAGCGAGAAGAGACTTGTCCCCAACCTGCCAGAGCCTGGCATCGGTCAGCCAGACTTCGCGCTGACCGGCCAGCAGGCCGAAGGCGCGGGCCGCGATGTCGGTGGGAGACCAGGAATTGAAGGGCGCGGGAAGCGCCGACCCGGCCGAAGCCCGCTGGGGCGCGGCCGCAAGCGCCGCCACCAAGATGGCGGCGATCAAGCCTGTCTTGTCCGCCAGTTGCCGCATTCCCGTCTTCACCCGGCCGGTTCCGCCGTGTTCTCGAACATTTATATAGGATTTTTCGAATATATATCAGGTCCCGCGAGCATTCAGTGAATTTTAACGGGATCCATGGGACAGTCGCGCATGAGGAGAATATCCCCGGCCCGGTGGATATGGCGGAAACGCATATGGCTTCGAATTTCACGCCCGCTGTCGTTCTCTTTCGGATCGAACACCCGTCCATACGATGCGGACGACCGGGAGAGAGACGATGAAAATTGCCGGCGTGACAATCGCCCTGCTCATGGCGTTTCTGACCGGCGGCTGCGCGACCTTGTTGACGCTGGACGCGATCGACCCGGGCGACGAGGAAGATGAATTCGATACCGTGTACGACGTCCTGACCGCCTGGCGGGACGCGGCCGGCAACGTCACGCTCTGCGTGACCGGCATGCCGGCTGGCGCCAATTATTGGGTTTCGAACAGCCGCGACTACAGCATCCGCTATCCGGGCGCCTCGTCGCTGGCGCTGGAGGTATTCTATCACGACTCGATCCCGCAATATCGGGTCAAGGCGGCGGATGTGGGCGGCAAGTGCGCGGAAACCATGAAAAGCATGGCGCCTTTGCCGATCCACCGCATTCATGCGCGCGAATTCGGCGACGGAGACTATTCCGAAATGTCGGACGAGGCGCTGGCCGAATTCTTCGAAATCCGCGCCGAGGCGCCGGCAATCTATATGTTCGACTACCGGGTGAGCTGGTCATCCGACAGCGAGCTTTCGAATGTCGTTTACGTGCATGAGGCGCCGCTGCACGGAAACGCCCGCGCGGTCGAGATCGCCACGCGCGCGCGCAAGGTCGAGGGTGAACCCGGCCACGTCCTGCTGTTGCCCTTCGCAGCAGCCTTCGACGTTGTGACGTTTCCGGTGCAGCTGCTGTTCGCGCTGACCTATCGCGGCTGAGACGACCGCGCGATCAATGCGAATGCAGGAGAAGCCGATGGGCGTTTTCAGGGTCTGGATCCTGGCGCCGCTGTTTGCGCTTGCAGCAGCCGGTTGCGCCGTCCCCAACACATGGGAAAAGGTTTCTCCCGACCCCGAAGGCTATCGAGATTACGTGGAGTCGGTGACGGCGGCCCATCGGCGGAGCGACGGCAGCATCGTCGTTTGTGGAACCGGTCAGCGCGCCGCAACCCCGCCGCTCCTGTTTGGGTGGCTTCCCGTCGAGCCGTTCAGCCTGATCCTGCCGCCGGACGCCGCGAACCGGGTTGAGCTGGGCGACCACGCCTCGGTCAGACGGTACGAAATGACCGCCACCGAGGTCGAAGGCCCCTGTGCCGAACCGGGCGCGCTTGGGACCGCACTACCGGTTCATATCGCTGACAATAAAGAATTCAATAGTCGGGTTTTCGATCTGTTTCCCGAACCGGCGGTGGCCGAGACGATTGCGCGCCAGCCCAAAGTGCCGACAATTATCGTGTTCATGTCGAGAGGCTGGTGGCGCGGCGGCGGCCCGCCGGATCCCCAGCCAGAGGGCTGGTGGCGCGAAAACCACGACCCGAAGATCGTCTATGTGGATCCGCAGCCGCGCTTCGACGGCGCCCGGGCCGTGCTGATCGAGCCCGGCCTGCGCCCGGCCAGGGGCAACCCGGCCTATATCGCCGCCCTGCCCGCGGCGGTCGTGCTGGACGTATTGACGCTGCCCATCTTCATTATTGCCGTCGCCACCGGCATCTACGAGGGGTGAGCGCAGTCTTATCTGTCACTGCGAGGCGCAAAGCGCCGCAGCAATCCACCGGATGGCTGGATTGCTTCGTTGCTTTGTGCCTCGTAATGACGAATCAGGGATGAAAGTCGCTTTTCCCCGGCGCGGTCATGCCCGCCGCCAGGCCGTGCCCTCGGGGCCGTCCTCCATGAGGATGCCGGCCGCCGTCAGCTCGTCGCGGATGCGATCGGCGGTGGCGAAATCTTTGTTCTTGCGGGCCTCTATACGTTCGGCGACCAGCCGGTCAACCTCGGCGTCATCCATGCCGGACGTCCCAGCGCCGCCACGCAGCCAGGACTCCGGATCCTGCCACAGCAGGCCCAGCAGGTCCGCGCCCGCCAGCAACCGGCCCTTGGCGGCCGCCTTTTCGCCGGTGGTTTGCGCCTTGTTGAGGGCGCCGAGCGCCTCATGCAGGTGCGCGAGCGCCAGCGGCGTGTTGATATCGTCTTCCAGCGCGGCCTGCACGTCCGGCGCTTTCTTGAACTTGGTCCGCTCGACGACACCCGCGTTGTCGCGCAGCGCCAGATAGAAGCGGTCCAGCGTCGCCTTGGCCTGGGCGAGGCCGTCCTTGGTGAAGTCCAGCGGCTGGCGGTAATGGGTCTGCAGCAGGGCCAGGCGGATCGCCTCGCCGGGGAATTCCTCCAGCAACTCATGCACGGTGTAAAAGTTCTTCAGCGACTTGGACATCTTCTGGCCTTCGGCCATCAGGTAGCCGTTATGCATCCAGTATTTCGCGAAGATCGCCTCCGGATGGGCGCAGCGCGACTGGGCGAGTTCGTTCTCATGGTGGGGGAAGATCAGGTCCTGCCCGCCGCCATGAATATCGAACTCGGCGCCGAGATATTTCATGCTCATGGCCGAGCATTCGATATGCCAACCCGGCCGGCCGCGGCCCCAGGGGCTGTCCCAGCCGGGCAGGTCGGGTGTCGACGGCTTCCACAGCACGAAATCGGCGGCGTCCTTCTTGTAGGGCGCGACCTCGACCCGCGCACCTGCCACCAGCTCGTCCCGGCTGTGGCGCGACAATTTCCCGTAGTCCGGCATCGAGGGCACGTCGAACATCACATGGCCGTCGGCCTCGTAGGCATGGCCCTTGTCGATCAGCGCCCCGATCATCACGATCATTTCGGCGATATGGTCGGTCGCGCGCGGTTCCACATCCGGCGGCTGCGTGCCCAGGGCCGCCATGTCGTCGTGGAACTGCTTGGCCGTGCGTTCGGTAAGGTCGCGGATATCCTCGCCCAGTTCCTTGGCCCGCGCGTTGATTTTGTCCTCGACGTCGGTGATGTTGCGGACGTAAGTAACCTTCGGGTACAGCCGCCGCATAAGGCGCGCCAGCACGTCGAACACCACCACCGGGCGCGCGTTGCCGATATGGGCGAAGTCGTAGACCGTCGGCCCGCAAACATAGAAGCGCACATGCTTGGGATCCAGGGGCTCGAAGTCGACCTTCGCGCGGCTGAGCGTATCGTAAATTCGTAATGTCACAATATTGCGGTTCCGAAATTCAGGATGTTTCCCCGGCCAGGCGGGCGAGCGCCCGCGCGCGGCCGAGCATAGGTAACAGAACGCGCAGTTCCGGTCCATGCTCCATGCCGGTCAGGGCCTGTCTCAGCGGCATGAAAAGCGATTTCCCCTTCGCGCCGGTTTCCGCCTTCACCGCCTCGGTCCAGGATTTGAAAGTGGTCTCGTCCCAGGGTTCCGGCGGCAGCAGTTCACCGGCCTTGCGGCAAAAATCCGCGTCCTCGATGACCGGCGTCACGTCGCCATGCAGGATGCGCCACCATTCGGCGGCGTCGGAGAGTTTCGCTAGGTTTGGCTGAACCGCTTCCCAGAACGCCTCGTCTGCGCCCTCGATACCCAGCCGGTCCCACACCTCCTCGAAAGTCAGGTGATGCAGCGCGCGGGCGTTCAGGTGGTCAAGCTCGGTGCGGTCGAAGCGCGGCGCGGCGCGCCCGAAGCCGGTGATATCGAAACCGGCGGACATCGCCTGCATCGTCTCCTCGCCGGTCGCCGCCAAGGATGTTCCCAGATGGGCGAGATAGGCGCAAAGAGCGCGCGCCTCCAGCCCCACCTCGCGCAGGGCCTTCAGGCTGAGGCTTTCCAGTCGCTTCGACAGGGGCTTGCCGTCGTCGCCCATTAGCAGCGGCAGGTGTGCGAATCCCGGGACATCGAAGCCCAGTGCCCGGAAGAGCTGAACCTGTACCGCGGTGTTGGCGACATGGTCCTCGCCCCGGATTACATGCGTGATACCGAGTTCGCCGTCATCGACCACCGATGACAGGGTATAAAGCGGGTGGCCGTCCTCGCGGATCAGCACCGGGTCGCTCATATGGCCGGGTTCGAAATGGACCGGGCCGCGCGCGAGGTCTTCCCACTCGACTATCTCTTCGGCCAGCAGGAAGCGCCAGTGCGGGCGATGGCCCCCGGTCTCCAGCTTCGCGCGATCCGCATCCGTCAAGTTCCGCGCCGCGCGGTCGTAGACCGGTGGGCGGCCCTGGCCCTGTTGCAGCCTGCGTTTGAGCGACAGCTCCTCCGGCGTCTCGTAGCAGGGATAGAGCCGGCCCGCGGCCTTCAGCCGCTCCACCGCCGCGTCGTAACGGTCCAGCCGGTCGGACTGGCGGGCGAATTCGTCCCAGTCGAGCCCGAGCCAGCGCAAATCCTGCTCGATCGCGTCTGCATATTCAGGGCGCGAGCGTTCCAGGTCGGTATCGTCCAGGCGCAGCAGGAATACCCCAGCGCCATGGCGCGCGAACAGCCAGTTGACCAGCGCCAGGCGCGCATTCCCTACATGCAACAGCCCCGTCGGGCTGGGGGCGAAACGGACCTTGATGCTTGCGCTCATGTCAGAGAATCTTCGTAAAGCTATTGGTGATCGGATAGCGGCGGTCGCGGCCGAAGGCGCGGCTGGTGACCTTGACGCCGGGCGGCGCCTGCCGGCGCTTGTACTCCGCGATGTCCAGCATGCGCCAGACCCTTTGCACCAGTTCCGGCTTGTGCCCGCGCGCGGTGATCTCGTCCAGCCCCATCTCGCCCTCGATCAGGCAGCGCAGGATATCGTCCAGTTCGTCATAGGGCGGCAGGGAATCCTGGTCGGTCTGATCGGGGCGCAATTCCGCCGAGGGCGGTTTGGTGATGATTCTGTCCGGTATGACCTCGCCATCGGGTCCCGGGAAATCATCAGGCCGGTTTTCATTACGCCAGCGCGACAGCGCGAAGACCTCGGTCTTGTAGACATCCTTCAGTACCGAATAGCCGCCCGCCATGTCGCCATAAAGCGTGGCGTAGCCGACCGACATCTCCGACTTGTTGCCGGTGGTCAACAGCATATGGCCCAGCTTGTTGGAGAGCGCCATCAGAACGATGCCTCGGCTGCGCGCCTGGATATTTTCTTCCGTAGTGTCCTGGGCGCGGTCACCGAAAACCGGCTTCAGCATTTCATCGAAGGCCTTCATCGCCGGTTCGATGCCGACTTCGTCCAGTCGCACGCCCAGCGCTTTCGCGCAGGCCGCCGCATCCTCGAGGCTCTCGGCGCTGGTATAGGGCGACGGCATCATCACGCAATACACCTTGTCGGCACCCAGCGCATCCACCGCCACCGCCGCCGTCAGCGCCGAATCGATGCCGCCGGACAGACCGATAATGACGCCGGGAAAGCCGTTCTTGCGCACATAGTCGGTCAGGCCCAGCGCCATCGCGCGGTACATCGCTTCCTCGTCCTCCGGCGGCAGGGTGCGTTCTCCTTGCGCGCAGGACCAGCCGTCCGGCCCCCTTGCCCATTCGGTCAGCCGGCCTGCCTCGCAGAAGGCGGGCATCCAGGCCGCGACGCTGCGGTCCGCATTCAACACGATAGAAGCGCCGTCGAAGACCAGCTCGTCCTGCCCGCCCACCTGGTTCAGATAAACCAGCGGCAGGCCGGATTCGGTAACGCGCTGGGTGGCGAGTTGCATGCGCAGGTCGGTCTTGTCGCTCTCGAAGGGCGAACCGTTCACGACGATAAGGATTTCGGCGCCCGATTCCTCCAGGCATTCGGTGACATCCGGCTGCCACATATCCTCGCAGATCATGACTCCCAGCAACACGCCGCGAAACGGCATCGGGCCGGGCAGCGGACCCGCCTCGAATACCCGCTTTTCGTCGAACACGCTGTAGTTCGGCAGGTCGTATTTCAGCCGGGTCGCTGCGATCTCGCCGCCATCCAGCAACATGACGGCGCTGTATAAACCGTCCTCGCGCCGCCAGGGCGCGCTGACCAGCATGGCCGGGCCGTCGT
Organism: uncultured Alphaproteobacteria bacterium; assembly: GCA_947259795.1. Taxonomy (GTDB): domain Bacteria; phylum Pseudomonadota; class Alphaproteobacteria; order UBA8366; family JADFVY01; genus JADFVY01. The sequence goes on from CAMYNJ010000134.1 coordinate 43,504, forward strand.
CGGCCGTATCGCGGGCCAGCTCATAGACCGCCGCCTCCACCCTGTCCTGGAAGAAGGGTTTCAGGACCAGATCCTCGGGCGGATAGCCGCAGACGACCAGTTCCGAAAAAACCACCAGATCGGCCCCGGCTTTCGCGGCGGCCGCACGCGATTCGCGGATCAGCGCGATATTCCCCGTAATGTCGCCGACGGTGGGATTCCGCTGGGCCAGATAAATCTTGAGGCTGTCCGTCATGCTCCGTCCTGGCTAACCATAATCCGCTATTGTGTAATCTGCCCGACTATCCTATCCCGGCATATCTAATACCAAGGACCGAAGCCTGAGACGACAACGTTTTCGGTTTTCCACGGTCGGCTCGGGGAAGCGACAGCATGAGTGACGAGAAACACGAAAAGGAACTCGATCCGGGGGCGGCGATCATGCGCGGGTTCGTTTACCGGGCGCTGGAGATCATGGCCCGCGACCTGCAGGAACGCGCCGGCGAGACGGGCGGCGCGCTGGACGGCGACGCGGTCGCCGCCTCGCTGGCCGGCATGAAGGACCCGAAGTCCCCGGTCATGGGCGCCATCTGCCGCGCCGCCTGGCAGGAATGCGAGAGGTTGTTCGCGTCGGAGGCGCGCAAGGAGGACCGCAAGGCCCCCTTCGAGCGGCTGATGGTCTGGCCCTTCGCGCATCTGCTGCCGGCCGGCGGTGGCCGGGACGGCGGCGAAGAGACGATCTCGCGGCGGATCATCCCCGGCTTCATGGCCGCCATCGAGGATATTGTCGGCCCCGTCGCCTTCGGCCGCCAGCAGGAGCGCTGCCGGGAGCTGGTGCAGGGGATACGCAACCAGCGCGGCGGCGCCTTCAGCTGGGACGATGTCTATGGCGATCCGATGGCACGCGTCATCGTCGACGACATTCTGGTTACGCTGGCCATGGAATTCGGGGATTTCGAGGAACAGCGCGACTGGTTCATCGGCCTGGTCAACGACGCCATGCCGCTGCCGACCAACGGGTCGGGCCACGCGACGGCCCTGGACGACGAAGGCTTCGCCGCCATCATGCGCGCCCTTTACCGCGATCTGGCCGGGCAACTGGAAACGGAAGACGGCGACGCCCTGGTCGCCGCAAGACACAGCCGGCCCGCCGTCGACAGGATCCTGGCCCTGTGGGAAGAGCTCGACGAGAACTGACTGCGGCATCGCCCATATCCGACATTTTATCCAATTCATTGTATGTTACGGGATTGTTTACGATTTCCCGTTAGCGTTCTTCTTTGGTGTAGTGGAATTACCCGTTGAACGGCAGGAATTTGGATCAATAAGCCAAGCTGCCGCCGACAAAGGGATAGGGACTGTTGGGAATGATGGATGATGACGGGCCGGATCTTGGTCCCGGTCCGACGAGATTGAAGAGCCTGGCGCAGATCCTGCTGGAACGGATCGCCGACCATCTGTGCAACGCGGCGGCCGACAATGGCGGCAAGCTCGACCCGGCGGAAATCAAGGCGTCGCTGGACGAATTTCGGCGGCGCGCGGACCCCGATATCATCGATTTCTATCGCACCGGCTGGAACGAATGCCTGGCGGTGATCGAAGAGGTGCGCCGGGAAAGCAGCCGACGCATGCCGTTCGAACGGCTGATGGTGAAGCCCTTCTCGGACCTGCTGCCGGCTGTCCACCAGCCGGTGGAACCGGGTAAGGGGCTGTCGCGACGGGTTGTTCCCGGGTTCCTGTCGGCCCTGCAGCAGATGCTGGGGCCGGTGCTGCTGGAGCAATACCAGAATCGCTGCCGGGAACTAGTGCGCATTATCCAGACCGCACGGGGCAACGACTTCGAGTGGAGGGATGTCTATACCGACCCCACCAGCCGGGTCATCGTCAATGACGTGCTCGTCCATGTCAGTAAGCATTTCACCGATTTCGAACGGCGGCGGACTTGGCTGATCGGCGTGATCGCCGCGGAAATGCCGCTGGGCGAGGATACGGTCGAGCGCGACTGGTGTTTTCGCGAGGCGGAATTCCACCTGCTGATGACGGCCCTGTTCAAGCCGCTGCGCAAGCAGATGGAAACCGGCGAGGGCCAGCAGCGCATCAAGGACCGTTACGGAACAGTCGCCTGCGAGTTGCTGGCCGACCTGTTCGCCGAACTGGACCGGCCGCACAACGTAACCCCGCTGAAGCGCATCGCGCCCTGATTCAACCCAAGCCTCAGCGAGGCTTGGTATTACTCCGCGGCCACTTCGTCGCGGCGGCGCAGCAGGAATTCGCGGCCCAGCTTGACGCGCTGTTCGCCGTTATATTCGACGATGTCGGCGGTGGCGTAAGTTTCCGACCATCGATCCGGCAGATAGGAGCCGGTGCCAATCAGGTCAACCGGGGCCTCGGCGATCGCCATGGTCTTGCATTTATGCGGACCGAAACCGCTGGAAGCGACAATGCGGACCTTTTTGAAACCCGCCTCGTCCAGCCTTTCGCGCATATACCAGATGGCGGCGGCCGAAACACCGGGGCCGACGAGGTCGCGCAGTTCCTCCTCGGTACGGTAACCGCGGATGGCGCGCGGCACATGGCGTTCCAGCGCGGCGTAGGAGGCGGCCGGGTCCAGGCCCTCGCAAAAGCGTGAGCCCGGCGTATCGAGGCGCACCGCAATACGCCCTTCCGCCGAAAGCTCGGGGAAACGCCGGCACACCTCGAGCGAGTCCGTGACCTCCTTGCCGAAATAATCGACCAGGACCGTGAGATTTTCTTCCGGGTAGGTTTCATGGAACATCTCGGCGGCGCGCAGCGTAGAGCCGGCATAGCCGATCAGCGCATGCGGCATGGTGCCCAGGCCGCGCTGCAGCCCGAAATAATGGGCCGTGGCGTCGGTGGCGTTGCCGATGAAACCGACGGCGTCTTCCTTGCTCTTCGCCCGCGCCGATCCGACCGAGGCCGCATAGGCCATTAGTTCCGCCATTTCCGTGCCCGCGCAGTGGCGCGCATCCATGGCCAGGAACGAGACCTTCGGCAGATCCATGCACATGGCCGCCGCGTTATAGGCCGCCACGCAGGTTGGGCCGACCTTTTGCAGCAGCAGGGTCTCCAGATCGACCAGCAGCGCGAACGGGCCGGTGATATACATCAGCGCCTCGCCCGCGCCGACCCAGCGGCCCTCCGCGTAGCGAAGGTCGATTTCCACTGCGGCGCCCCTCTCCCGCGATACCCCTTCCAACCATTGGATGGCCAGCCGCGGCGCCGAAACCACCGGACGGCGCATGAAGATGGCGTAGGTCACGCGGCAGTCGCCAAATTTCTCGACGATACCGCGCGTGCGGTTGAAATAGGCGTCGGTCCAATCGCCGATCGCTTCCGGCTTCGGCGTCATGTCGTCCCTCTCGTGGCCAGGGTCACGGAGCTCAGGAGGCCGCTGCCAGGCGTGAGCGCCGGCCGGCGCGTTGCGCCTTCAACGAATCCGCAATCAGGAACGCCAGTTCCAGCGACTGGCTGGCATTCAGCCGCGGGTCGCAGTGGGTGTGATAGCGCGCCGACAGATCCTCGGCGGTAATCGCCTGGGCGCCGCCAAGACATTCGGTAACGTCCTGGCCGGTCATCTCGAAATGCACACCGCCAGCATATGTCCCTTCATCGCGATGCACTTCGAAGAAGCCGCGCACCTCGTCGAGTACCCGGTCGAACGGCCGCGTCTTGTAGCCGCTGGTCGCCTTGATCGTATTGCCATGCATCGGGTCGCAGGACCACACCACGTTGCGGCCCTCGCGCGCGACCTTGCGTGCCAGCGCCGGCAGGGCGTCGCGGACCTTGTCGTGCCCCATGCGGCTGATCAGCGTCAGCCGCCCCGGATCGTTCGACGGGTTCAGTATATCGATCAGGCGGATCAACTCGTCCGGGTCCACGGTCGGGCCGACCTTGCAACCGATCGGGTTGTTGACGCCGCGCAGGAATTCCACATGAGCGCCGTTGGGGTCGCGGGTGCGCTCGCCGATCCAAAGCATATGAGCCGAGCAGTCGTACCAGTCGCCGGTCAGGCTGTCCTGGCGGGTCAGCGGCTCCTCATAGGCCAGCAGCAGGGCCTCGTGGCTGGTATAGAAGCTGGTCTCGCGGATTTGCGGCACGCTTTCCGCGGTCACCCCGCAGGCCTCCATGAATCCCAGCGATTCCGCGATGCGGTTGGCCAGTTCCTCGTAGCGCTCGCCCTGCGGGCTGCCGTCGACGAAATCCAGGTTCCACTGATGAACCTTGTGCAAATCTGCGAAACCGCCCTGGGCGAAGGCACGCAACAGGTTCAGGGTCGCGGCGGACTGGTGGTAGGCGCTCAACATGCGCGCCGGGTCGGGCACGCGCGACGCCTCGTCGAACTCGATGCCATTGACGATATCGCCGCGATAGCTGGGCAATTCCACGCCGCCCTGCGTCTCGGTGTCGGCGGAGCGCGGCTTGGCGAACTGGCCGGCCATGCGGCCGACCTTGACCACCGGGCAGGCCCCCGCATAGGTCAGCACCACCGCCATCTGCAACAGCACCTTGAAGGTGTCGCGGATCGTATTGGCCCCGAACTCGGCGAAGGATTCGGCGCAATCGCCGCCCTGCAGCAGGAACGCATTGCCCTGGGCCACCTCGGCCAGGTCTTCCCGGAGGCGCCGGGCCTCGCCTGCAAAAACCAGCGGCGGCTGCTTGGCCAGGGTCTCTTCGACTTGCGCCAGGCGCTTTGCGTCCGGATAGGTGGGCACCTGCTGGACCGGCTTGTCCTTCCAGCTTTTCGGCGTCCAGTTCGCGGCCATTTTCTTGTCCTTCCGGGCTATGCCCTCGTGTTTTGAATTGCATTCAATCGCTTTGCGGATGCCCGATATACGCTTTTGGCGGCAAGTTTTCCACAGGAAATGCGGCGATGCAAAAAAACCGCGGGTCTTCGGCCCGGCTCTCGCCACAATCTTAACCGAATATCCACCCCGGATCGTCAAAACTATTTCGCGTAATAATATTTGGGGGTTGCGATGACCGACGCCACGGGCTTTTCGCCCTTCCGAAACCTGTTTTCCGGCCTGATGCGCGCGCCGCTGCGTTTTCCGGTGCCACTGGGGTGCGCGGCGGCCTGGGCCGGCATCACCATCGCCCGCGAACATGGGGTCGGCGACCTGACATGGGGCATTGTGGAACCGTGGCAGGTGTTTCTTATCGGCGGCCTGTTCCTGTCGCTGGCCGCCACACTGTTTGCGGAAGGCCGGGGCTGGGGCCGGCCTGGCTCGCTTGGTCTGGCCGCGGCGGCCCTGGCGCTTGCCGGCCTCGTCGTCTACCTGCAGGATAGCCCGGACGCTTGGGGAAGCCCGGGTTTCTATCTGCTCACGCCCGGCGGCATCCTGCTGATGATCGTCGCCCCCTTCCTGCGCCGCGGCGCGGACGACCGGGCGGTATGGGCCTTCAACCTGGAGAGCGGGCTGAGCGTCCTGTTCGGCGGCATCGTGGCGGTCGGGCTGGGGCTGGGGACGATGGCCGTGCTCGGCGGGCTGGAAATGCTGTTCGACCTGAATATCCACGGCGACTATTACACGGATACCTGGGTCATCTGTATGAGCCTGATCTGGCCCTGGCAGACCCTGGCCGGAATACCGGGCCAATGCGACGCGCCCGCGGACAAGGCGCCGCCGCGCTGGACGGAATATGTGGCCTCCTGGATGCTGATTCCTCTGGCGCTGATCTATCTGGTCCTGCTGTATGGGTTCGCGGCCAAGTCACTGGCGATCTGGGAGCTGCCGCGCGGCACCGTCGGCTGGCTGGTCGGCGGTTTCGCGGCCTTCGGGCTGGCGGTATGGAGCGCCGCCTGGCCGTTCCGCGAGACCGGCAACCGGCTGGCACGGCTTTATTCCCGATACTTCCATTATGCGCTGGTCGTGCCGGTGATCCTGCTGGCCGTCGGGGTCGGCGTGCGCATCGCCGAATACGGCATCACCGAGAAACGGTATGCGCTGATTCTGCTGACCCTGTGGCTGGGCGGCATCGCGCTCTACGGCATCCTGGCCCGGCCGGCGCGTCTCGCCGTCGCGCCCGCCGCCTTCGCCTTGATGCTGATCGCCGGCGCCGCCGGCCCCTGGGGCGCAACATCCATATCGATCCGCAGCCAGTTGGGTCAGCTTGAATCGATACTGGCGGAGGCCGGTATCCTGGTCGACGGAAAGATCAATCGGTTGGAAGGCCTGGCCGATCCGAACGAAGTTCAGCGGATCAGCAGCATCGTGCGGTATCTCGGGCGCGGCAGCCGGCGCGACAATCTCCATGCCTGGCTGGAAGACGCCGGCGCAAAACCGGCGGGCGGCGAGAACTACGAGGCGCTGCTCGCCCTCATGGGCCTCGACTATGTCGAGGAATGGGAGGACCAGGGCTATTTTTCCTATTCCGTCAGCGAGCCGGTGACTGTCGACATTTCCAGTTTCGAGATTGCCCACAAGGTCAATTTCGGCGCGGAGGGCTCGTCCAACTTCAGCACGGACGGCGGCAGGCGCTATCGGGTGGTCTGGGACGGTGGCATATTGTCCGTCGCCGATGCCGGCCGGCCGAAAGACGGGGTCAGCTTCGATCTTGGCGCCCTGGCCGAACGGCTTCGCCCGGTGGAGCTAGCTTACGGCGACCCGGAATCGACAGAGGCGATGACGTTGCAGGCCGGCGGACCCGGTCTGCATGCGCAGCTCCATATCCAAAGTATGAACGGCCGGCGAACCGGCCCCGGTAGCAACGAGGTAAATTACGGCACCGGCCTGCTGCTGATCGGGCGGGCGGAGTAGCCCCCTACTCCGCCGCCTCGTCCCTCGCGCGGACCACCGGTTCGCGCATGGTTACGAACTCTTCGGCCGCCGTCGGGTGGATGCCGATGGTGGCGTCGAACTGGGCCTTGGTGGCGCCCATCTTCATGGC
>CAMYNJ010000135.1:0-18364 GCA_947259795.1 uncultured Alphaproteobacteria bacterium
TGTCGAGCCGCGCCTGCACATCGATCACCATGCGCCCGCCATGGCCGCCGGTGGTCGCGTAATGGCGGCGCTTGCGCAGGCAGTCGAGGACCGAGTCGCGGTTGAGGTCGGGCGCCAGCAGGCAGGTCAGGCCGCCGACCGCGCCGAACAGCGAGGCGCCGGGATAGCTGGCCCCAGGCCGCCCCTTGTGGCCGTCGGAATTGGCGACGATTCCGGTGCGGTAGCCCATCTCGAAGGCGTCCCTTACCAGCCATTCGAAGGTGCCCCAGGAGGAATGGACCTCCATCGATTTCTCGAAACGCCCGTCATGGGCCAGCTTCACGTCGGCATAGCGGCCGCCGCAATGGGCGTAGACGACGACGTCCCATTCCCCGTTGTCGGCGAAGGCCTCGAACAGCTCGGCGGCCGAGTTGCTGTCGGTATGGACGTCGGAAAAATCCTCGATCAACGCGTGGGAGGACCGGCGGATTTGCCGGCCTTTTGCCGGGAAAAACACATTGCGGTCGCCGCCCAGCCCGGTATTGCCGGACCACTCGTAGCCGGGCAGCGCGACGAACCGGCCGGGCTCGTCGTACGCGTCGCAGAGCCGGTCGAGCTCGTCCCAGAATTCATTGGTGATCTGGAAATCGTTGCCCTGGTGGCCGGTTGCGTCGACGAAGGCGCGGTCGCGGGCGAAGGCGAAATACTGCGCCGCCGAGCCGGTGCCGATGGTCTCCTCCGACTGGCCGTGCAGGTCGGCCCAGAAGGGGATCAGCGCGGCCTCGGCGACGATGCGCAGCGGGTTGGCCGTGGCGGCGCGTTCGCCGGAATCGTCCTCCAGCCAGACCTCCACATCACCCGGTTCGGCCACGGAAAGACCGGGCAGTTCAACGGCGAAGGCGCCCGGCGCGAAGGTCACTCTGTCCGGCAGGCCGGCGACAGGCATATTGCTGCGCAAGCGAAACGTGGCGTTGCACTTGTCCGACGGGTTGCCCCATTTATCCTCGCCCTTCAGCTTGAGGTTGAAGCTTTCGCCGACCCGGCGCAGCGTCGGCAGCACCGCGATATAGGTCTCGGGCGCGCCGGGGATGATGCGGATAACCGGCTGCACCGGCAGGGGTTGATAATTGAAGGTGGCGATCGGGTCGACCAGGACCCGGAACTCGAAACTGTCTTCGCAGAAGGTCTGTAACCGCATGCCTGGCGAGCCGTCGTCGGTGACGCCGAAGTGCACGGTGATGGTATCGCCCTCGCGCAGGAAGCCGCGCACCACCTTGATATAGAGCGTGCGGTCCCAGGGCCGGACATTTCCCTTGGGGTCGTAGCGATATTCCAGAACGGCGTTGTTGGAGGCCTCGATCACCGTATAGTTCGGCCGCTTGGGATCCTCGAACTGCGGGCGAGTCTGGTCGGAGGCGAAACGGAAACAGATGCGCAGCGACCCGGAATCGTCGATGCCGAACTTGCCGGCCTTATAGGTCAGGGTGAAGGACTGGTACGACCCGGCCTCGAACGCCCCATCCGGCGTGACAGTCGCCGTTCCCAGTTCTTCCGGCGGAACGGGAGCGCGGATCGTGCCGCTGTTTATCGCGGCTCCAGGCGCACCCGCAGCATCGTCCGGGCTTCCCATCGGTATCTCGGCCATCGTTTTCCTCGCGGTATTGCAGAGCCCGGATATTGCCGCAGGGGAACCCGCGAAGTCGAGCCCCGATTGTCTGGCGTCGGTCCGCCCGGCTTTGTACTATGGCTGAAAGGACGGGAGGATAATTCATGGAAAAGCCATACCAGGGCATCGAAGGGCAGCGCGTGGTGGTGACGGCGGGGGCGTCGGGCATCGGGCGGGCGATTGCGGACATGCTGATCGGACAAGGGGCGCGGGTCCATATCTGCGATGTCGAGGACAGGTTCATGGAGGAATTCGCCGCGGCGCATGCGCAAGCCGGCGTGACCAGGGCCGATGTTTCCAGCGGGGCGGATGTCGACCGTCTGTTCGACGAGGCGGCGGGCGGCCTCGGCGGGCTGGACGCGCTGGTCAACAATGCCGGGGTCTCGGGGCCGACCGGCAAGATCGAAGAGCTTGACCCCGCCGACTGGCGGCGCTGCATCGATGTCGACCTGACGGGATCGTTCCTGTGCGCACGCAAGGCCGTGCCGATGCTTAAAAGCGCGGGCGGCGGTTCGATCGTCAATCTTTCGTCGGTCGCGGGCAAATACGGTTATCCGTTCCGCACGCCCTATGCCTCTGCCAAATACGGCGTCATCGGCCTGACCGAGACCCTGGCCAAGGAACTGGGGCCCAGCGAAATTCGTGTCAACGCCATCCTGCCCGGACTCGTCAAGGGACCGCGCATCGAGGCGGTGATCCGCGCGCGGGCGGAAGAGACCGGCCAGACCTATGAAGAGACGGAAGCCAAATATCTGGAAAAGGTGTCGATGCGCCGCATGGTGGACGCCCGCGATATCGCGTCGATGATCCTGTTCCTGCTGTCGGACGCGGGGCGCAATGTCTCCGGCCAGTCGATCGCCGTCGACGCCAATGTGGAAACGCTTTAGGGAGGAACCGCTGTGTCTCGTGTTGCGATAATCGGCAGCGGTTTCATCGGCCGCGCCTGGGCCATCAGCTATGCCCGCGCCGGCAACGATGTGGTGCTGTGGGACCAGGATGCCGACGCACCGCACAAGGCGCTGGACTATATCGACGGCGTGCTGGGCACGCTGGATGAAAACGGCCTGTTGGACGGCAATAGCCCGGCGGATGTAGGCGGGCGCATGTCGGCGGCGGCGAGCCTGGAGGAGGCGCTCGAGGGCGCCGACCATGTTCAGGAAAACACGCCGGAAGTGGTCGAGGTGAAGCGAGAGGTCTATGCCCGGCTGGATGCTCTGGCGGGCACGGAGACGGTGCTGGCCAGTTCCACCTCGGGCATCCTGCCCTCGGCCTTCACCGAGCATCTGGAAGGCCGCGCCCGCTGCCTGGTCGTCCACCCGATCAACCCGCCCTATCTGGTGCCGGCGGTCGAAGTGGTGCCGTCGCCCTGGACCGACCCGGCGGTGGTGGCGCGTACTCGCGATTTCCTGATCGCCGCCGGCCACGCACCGATCGTGATGAAGAAGGAAGTCGACGGCTTCGTGATGAACCGCCTGCAGGGCGCGCTGATGCAGGAGGCCTTCCGCCTGGTCGAGGACGGCTACGCCAGCGTCGAGGACGTGGATATCGGCATCCGCGACGGGCTGGCCCTGCGCTGGTCCTTCATGGGGCCGTTCGAGACCATCGACCTGAACGCGCCCGGCGGGGTGCGCGACTATGTGGAACGCTACGAGCCGCTGTTCGCGCGGATGCACGCCACACAGCAGCGCATGGCCGACTGGAAGGGTGAATTGCTGAACGGGATCGAGGCCGACCGGCGGAAAAAACTGCCGAAAGACAAACTGGCCGAACGCCAGGTCTGGCGCGACCGCCGCCTGATGGCCCTGGCCGCCCACAAGCGCCGCGCCGACGACGAAATTGGGAATTAGTTACCGAATGCAGGGAGAAAATTCATGTCCATCAAGGGTAAAACCGTCATCACCTGCGCCATTACCGGCTCGATCCATACGCCGACGATGACGCCGCATCTGCCCATCACGCCGGACGAAATCGCATCCGAGGCGATTGCGGCGGCCGAGGCCGGGGCGGCGATCCTGCATCTGCACGCCCGCGACCCCGAGACCGGCAAGCCGGACCAGACGCCGGAGGCCTTCGCGCGCTTCCTGCCGCGCATCAAGCAGGGCACCAACGCGGCGGTCAACATCACCACCGGTGGCAGCCCCTATATGACGGTGGAGGAACGCGTGCGCCCGGCGGCCGAGTTCAAGCCGGAGGTGGCGTCGCTGAATATGGGCTCGATGAATTTCGGGCTTTTCCCGCTGCTCGACAAGTACAAGGAGTTCAAGCACGAGTGGGAGCGCCAGCACCTCGAGGGGACGCGAGACATGGTGTTCCGCAACAGCTTCAAGGATATCGAATACGTCCTGGAGACCTGCTACGAGAACAATACCCGCTTCGAGTTCGAATGCTACGATATCTCGCATCTCTATAATTTGAAGCATTTCGCCGACCGCGGGCTGGTCAAGCCACCCTTCTTCATCCAGTCTGTCTTCGGCATCCTGGGCGGCATCGGCGCCCACCCGGAAGACGTCATCCACATGAAGCGCACGGCGGACCGGCTGTTCGGCTCGGATTACCGCTGGTCGGTACTGGGCGCGGGCGCGGCGCAACTGCGCGTCGCGGCGCAGGCGGCGGCCATGGGCGGCAATGTCCGCGTCGGGCTGGAAGACAGCATCTGGGCCGGGCGCGGCGTTCTGGCCAAATCCAACGCCGACCAGGTGAAAATGGCCCGCAAGATCATCGAGGGGCTGGGACTGGAGGTTGCCACGCCCGACGAGGCGCGCGAGATATTGAGCCTGAAAGGCGGCGACCAGGTCGCATTCTGACTGGGGCTGGGGCCTATTCCCCCTTGTCCTCCCCATGCTCCGGCTTCCAGGCCGTGGGCCAGGGTTCATCGAGGTCGGCCAGGGCGCAGACGAGTTCCTCGACTTCCAGGCGGATCGCGGCGCCGCCGGCGAAATGCAGCACCACCCTGCCCTCGTCGCAGGCGATGGTCAGCAGTTCCAGGAAACTGCCGCGGTCGCCATGGTCGATGCCGCGATACTGGACTTGTCGGACCCGGTCGAATCGCAGGCCCGCATGGACGCGCTCATGCTGTTTGTCTTCCGCTTCCCAGCGGAACCGATTCAGCGCCATGACGAAGCTGCCCTCGTCGCGCAGCCAGGCGATGTCGCCGGCCGGGACCAGCGCATCCTGAACCGCCGCCGCAATGACCGTCAGGTCACCGAGGTCCTCGGCGCGCAGCCGCAGCGGTTTATGGCGGGTTTCATTCATGCAATTCCTTAACTGCCGACGCGTTCGATATCCGCGCCGCAGGCCTTGAGTTTTTCCTCGATCCGCTCGTAGCCGCGGTCGATGTGATAAACGCGGTTTATCACGGTTTCGCCCTCCGCGGCGAGCCCCGCGATGACCAGCGACACGGAGGCGCGCAGATCGGTGGCCATCACCGGCGCACCGGTCAGCTTCCTGACTCCGCGCACCATGGCGGAGGCGTGATGCACATTGATGTTGGCGCCCATGCGGGCGAGCTCCGGCACATGCATGAAACGGTTTTCGAAAATCGTCTCGGTAATCATCGAGGCGCCTTGCGCCACACTCATCAGCGCCATCATCTGTGCCTGCATATCGGTGGGAAAGCCGGGATAGGGTTCGGTCATCACATCGACGCCGACCAGCCCGTTGCGCCGGCTGACCTTCAGCCCGTTTTCCGTCTCGGCGATCTCGACGCCCGCCTTGTCCAGTGCTTCGGCTACCGAATCGATAATAGCCAGCTCCGCGCCTACCAGTTCCAGCTCACCACCCGTCGCGGCCGCGGCCATTGCGAAGGTGCCGGTCTCAATGCGGTCGGCGACCACACGGTGCTCCGCTACGTGCAGCGCATCCACACCCTGGATGGTCAGCGTGTCCGTGCCGATGCCCTCGATCTTCGCGCCCATGGAAACCAGGCATTTCGCCAGGTCGGCAACCTCGGGCTCGCGCGCGGCATTGACCAGGGTGCTCTCCCCCTTGGCGAGGCTGGCCGCCATCACCAGGTTTTCCGTCGCGCCCACCGACACGAAGGGGAAGACGTAATGCCCGCCCGTAAGCCCCTTGGGCGCCTTGGCATGGACATAGCCGCTGGCCAGTTCGATTTTCGCGCCCAGCGCCTCCAGCCCTTTCAGATGCAAATCGACCGGCCGCGTGCCGATGGCGCAGCCGCCGGGCAGCGACACACGCGCCTCGCCGCAACGCGCCAAAAGGGGGCCGAGCACCAGGATGCTGGCGCGCATCTTGCGCACCAGGTCGTAGGGCGCGGTGGTGCTGGCGATCTCCTTTGCAGTCATTTCCAGCACATGGCCGGCGCCGGAATCGCGCATGCCGATCTGCACGCCATGCTGCATCAGGAGTTGCACCAGCGTGGTGATGTCCGCCAGGAACGGCAGGTTGGTGAGCGTCAATGTCTCATTGGTCAGCAGGCTGGCCGTCATCAGGGGCAACGCCGCGTTCTTCGCGCCGCTGATCCGGATCGAACCCTCGAGCGGCCTGCCGCCGCGAATGCGTATCTGGTCCATGCTTGTCCTTAAGGAAACTGGGTGGCCGTTCTTGAAAGCTGCACGGCCAAGGCTGTTTCTAGCCCATGACTCTGGCGGTCACAAGGCAGGTTGCCGCTGCCGCGCGCTAATCGGGCTTTTCCTCGCGTCCACGCTGCTGGGCCTTTCGTTTGCGCAAGTTCTCGCGCAGCGCCGCCGCCTTGCGCGCCTGGCGATCGTCCGCCTTGCCCGATGCCGTCTTGCGGCCCCCGGCAGGCGGATCCTTCCTGTCGTCACCCATAAGAAACACTCCCTGTGCCATGGTGGCGGCCGATTGACGGCGCCGGCGGCCGCGAACAGGGCTGCCGAGCGGCGGCAAGAAGGACCATAGCAGGAATGAAATTTCTCGCCAAAGCCATCCTGTGGATTATGAAGCGGCGGCTGGCGCCGGCGCGTGCCGGATTGCACATGTCAGGACTGACCGGCATCCGCCCAACAGCAGGTTTGGCGGAAAAAAAGCCGCAAGCCGCGTTTTTTGCGACCGGCGGCTTTCTTGTCTGAAGCGACTGTCTAACCGCACCACGGGGCGGCGGCGCTCTTGCCGACCGCCGCGAAACAGCCCCGGCTCACGCCGGATGCGGCAGCGACTCGTCGTCGATTTCGACACTCCTCGCCGGTGAGCGGGTCGCGCCCCGGCCGCCGGGATCGGCCGTACATAGCTCGTCGATCAACTCCTCGGAATCGCCCTTATTCGCGCGATGAGATGCGAGATCGAGCTTGCTGGCAACGCGCATGGACGAAAAAAACATGGAAATGAAATTCATCAGCCGGAGCTCCCCCTTTGACATCTACATGCTTAGAACGCACAACCGATGGGATAAATTCCGCTCGCTCATAAGTTTAAAACCTTAAATTTAGTGGGTAAAATAACTTAATAAAAATGATAATATTGCGATTATAACTTTATAGGGATACCCGTCGTCTGGATTGCGGCCAGGACAAGAGCACCTTCAAGGACGTTATCTGGTTTTTGCGCGAAATGGGCCATAGCGTCGACAAGAGGCGAAGGCGGCGCAATGCGTTTATCGGTGCTCCGGGACATGCATGGTTGATGGGTCAACAGGCCGCTTGCATGCTGCCATACGCTGTGGCATAAACCGCCCGCGCTTCCCCGTGGGGCGCAGTCCCGCGCATACGGAGCCGCCGTAGCTCAGGGGTAGAGCACACCCTTGGTAAGGGTGGGGTCGAGTGTTCAATTCACTCCGGCGGCACCATTCTTCTTCGCAAATCGGACGGGACGAGGGCCATCCGGTTTACCGAAGGATAATGCGACATTCAGTAGCGTCCGTGTTTTTCCGCCATCTGCTCGGCAACAATGCATATGAAGCCGAAGCATCAATGCCGCATCGAATAATTTTCTCCGCTATGCTGAAGACATGACGAACGGCAAACCCACGCCCGTCAACATCGCCTTTCGGGTGGCCGAACGCGGCGATCTGCCGGCGATCGTGCGGCTGCTGGCCGACGACGGGCTGGGAAAGGGCCGCGAATGCCCGGCCGATCCCCTGCCCCGGGCCTATGGCAAGGCCTTCGACCGGATGGCCGCCCAGCCCGGGAATATCTATCTCCTCGCCGAGATCGCCGGCGCAGTCGTCGGCTGCCTGCAGCTTACCGTCATTCACGGCCTCAGCCGCACCGGCATGAGCCGGGCCCAGATCGAAGGCGTGCGCGTCGCCGGTTCGCATCGCGGCCTGGGCATCGGCGAGGCGCTGTTCCGCGAGGCCGTCGATCACGCCCGGGCAGCGGGCTGCGGCCTTGTCCAGTTGACGACCGACAAGGCCCGCCCGGATGCCTTGCGCTTTTACGAGAAACTGGGATTCACGGCGAGCCATGAGGGCATGAAGCTGAACCTGAAGTGAGGACGGCCCGGACCGCAGCCCGCCGCCCCGTGCCCCGCGACCAGCCCGTCGAATTCCGTTGAATATCGGGATGCTGGTCCGAAAACGGGAGCGGCTCTTCACGGCGGCGTGATGGTACGAGGCGCCATGGCGCCCAGAAATATTTGAAACATTAACTTTTAGATAACTTTTTAGATTTAGCTTCTCCTTCTCGGGAGAAAAACTAATGAGCGAACTTCACAACAATTATACTACCCCGTTAGCCCATGCGGTTGTCACCCTGCAGGGCATTACCGGACAGATATACGGATTTACCGCATTCCCGCTGGCAGCCCCGATCAATGGGGCCGGGATATGCATTCTGGTGCGTCCGCCGGAAGACCCGGCGGCCTTTGCACCGTCATACTGGACCCCGCTCTATGTCCGCGGCTCCCAGGCCATGGGAGACAGGGCCACTATGCCCCGCGGCATTATCGAACAGGCGCGCCGGATGGGTGCCACCCATGTGCTGGTGCATTTCTGCGATCGCGGCGAGGATGCGCGACGCGCCATCGCCGAAGATCTGGTTGCCGCACTGCGACCGCCCCTCAACGCCGAGGGACGTCGCACCGCCGCCTGACCAACACAGAAATTGCTTCCCCAAACTTACCCTCTCCCGTGCGCGGGAGAGGGTTTCTCTTATTCCGCAGATACGAAGGCTGATAGGAATAAGTTGGAAAGAATCCAATTATGTTAACTTTTATTCAATTATTAGGCGATAAAGTATCGTGGATTGATACACGAGGAGCATCCAACCATGCGCGAGATCGACACTGTATGCAGGACCCCGCCCGGACAGGCGGCGGTTTCGCTGCGCGGTCAATCCGGCATGCTGTATGGATTCACGGCCTTCCCGCTGTCCGAGGCGCCATGCGGCCCGGCGATCTATATTTTCGCCCGCCCGGTCGCCGACCTGCATTGCCGGATCACCCCCAACTGGTCATTGCTGGGTATAGGCGAAACCGCCGGCATGCGTGACCGGATCGACGCCCGCTACGCCCGCATCGTCCAGGGACATATGCTGGGCGCAACCCATATCCTGATCCATTTCTGCTATCGCGATGCCAGCCGGCGCCGCCTGATCGTCGACGAGTTGGCCGGCCGGCTAAATCCAAACTAGGGGCGGGGGAGCGATGAGCTCTCCCGAATGTGAAAAGCCCGGAAGGTCCACCCGCCTTCCGGGTTTTTCCTTTTCACGGGATCGCCTTATACCAGGGTGCGTGGAGAATGACGCAGTTGATGACCTGCGGTTCATTCAGGCCGGCACCACATCTTCCGGTACGGTCTGCTTGAAGCTGTTGCGCCGGAGCAGCCAGGTCGACCAGCTGGTCAGGCGCGAGCGACCGTCACGCCAGCCGGCGTCGGGCCAGCGGAAATCAAGATAGCCCAGCATGCAGCCGAGCGCGATATGGGTGATGTTCATCGGGCCTTCCAGCCCCCTGGCATTGGCCTCGAACCAGTCAAGGCCGGCCTCGATGCGGTTCCACTGATCGTCGACATAGTCGGGCCAGCGTCGCTCCTCCGGCCTCAGCCATGTCTCGTAGCGCACCAGCACCGCCGCCTCCGTCATGCCCTGGGCCAGCGCATGTTGCGTCAGCACGTCCCAGCGGTCGGGGCCCGAGACCGGAATCATCCGCCCGCCGCCGGTCAGATCGTCAAGATATTCGCAGATCACCGTAGAATCGTGGATCGCCCGCCCGTCATCCAGCACAAGGGCCGGGATCTTGCGCAAGGGATTGACCTTCGCCGCATAATCCTCGTTTTCCTTGGTCGGAGCCACCGCCTGGAAAACCAGTTCGATCTCGCCGGCCAGCCCCAACTCGATCGCCGCCACGCGCACCTTGCGCGCAAACGGCGATTGCGGCGCATACATAAGCTTCATACCGGATGGCCTCCCCTGCCTCCGTTCACCCAGTGGCAGTGTGCCTCAGTATGAGCGAAAGCGATAGGGGGTTCCTGCTGTATGGAGCGCGGAGAGGCAATCACGATTCGCCGAAACGCTCCAGAGTCTGGCGGCAGCGGGTTTCGACAACCGAGACGATCCTGTGAATAACTGTGCTGCGATGTTCCTCGGCTTCGAATTCGTCACGCTTTGCCGCCGCGATCTTCGGCAGGCCTCGGCAATAATCGAGCAGTTTGCGTTTGACCTGCGGCGCGCCCAGGCCCGCTTCTTTTGCAAACCGTTCCCAATGGCGCGGATAGAGTTCGTCGAACTCGTACTTGCCGCCGATCTTCATCGCCATCCGCGGCGACAGCCCTTCATAGACGACTGTCGAGACCAAATCATAGAGCGGCGCCATTCCCGCCCCCCAGGACCAGTAAAGCAGCGCGAAGTTCTTGGCATGGGCGTCGTTGTTTCCGATCAAGGCGTTGAACAGCACACCGTCAAGCAGCTTGCGAAGCTCCGGGGCGGGACGTGCCGTGGCGTGGCGCACCAGATCGAAACAGTCGGTAAGCGACGGACCGCCCTTGTCGTTCTGGTATTTCAATTCCGACGGCACGCCCAGCGCCTGACAGAAATCTTCCTGATGCAAACGATCAGGCGGGCGGTTTTCCCGGCGCCATCGGTCATAACGTTCGACCAGTAGGAATTCCCGCCCCTTCACACTCCGGATTTCAGCTTCCACAGCGTGGAGTGGGGTAGAGCGCGCCAAGGCAAGGCAGAAGGCCTCGTTCAACACCGTATCGGGATAACGCGGGACGGGTGGTTTCAGGATATGGCTGCTGGGCGTGTCCTCGATCGGCAGTGCAATTTCACCATCGGCGACAAAGACCGGCAGTTTGTCCTGGGCGCCAGCAAGACTCAGCCGCACGCCCTCTTCACCCGCGAGCAATGGCCGGTTCGGCAACCGGTCAAGTATACCTTCTAGTTCGTCAGTCGTGAGATTCCGATAGTCGGTCGTATTCGGCGCCACCCGAGGCTCCTCGCCCGGCGGTAACAGGGTCAAGGCGCCGGCACATTCGCCTCCGATCGCATCCAGCATCGCGAAATCGTTGCGCGCGGAAATGCCAAGCGACCGCGCGACGAGGTCGCGCTTTTCCTGTTCCGGCAGAAGTCCGCCGAAGAACGCATGAGCCGCCTTGTCGCCGTAAGGCTCGTCCGTGAGTGGCATGGAAAACGAGATCGGTTGCGCGCCTGCGCCATTCAGCCAGCCATCGCCATAAAGAAAGCTCAGCCGCCCGGAATCATCCTGTTCCAGGACACCCACACGGTCCGCGCCCCACCAGACTTCAAGTTGGCGCGCCATTGTCCGCCTCCAATCCCGGCGGCGGTGTCAGTGTCACGGCGATTCCTAGCGTTTGCAATACGCGCAGCACCTTGCCAACCTGCGCCGTCGGCTTGCCCTTTTCCACCTCGACGATGAAGCGCAACCCCACGCCGGCGGTCATGGCAAGGTCCGGCTGCGTCAGCCCCATCGCGGTCCTGACCTGCCTGACCATACGGCCCAACGCCGCAGTACTTTGTATCTGGTAAGCCATAATAATTTCCCGTTCGGGAAATATATGGGCAGTCGATAGAAATTTCAAGGCAAATTTACCGTTCGGGAATTTTTTATAGACTCATTGTCGATAACAATAAAAATTATCCCGAACGGGAAATATTGCTACAATCCCAACCCCACCTTCCGCCCCTCGTGGATCGCCATATGGACGCGGCGGGGGTGGACGGAATCGCCGATATTGTGGATTTCCAGGCCACAGCCCTCCAGGTCGCGGGCCAGCCAGTCCTCGGCCACGGGGATGCCGGCCAGAACCAGGCTGTCGGCATCGATCCGGGTCTCCTCGCCGTCGCGCAGGTCGACCAGCGTGGCGCTACTGCCGGACCAATCCTTTATCGCGGTCTCCGTGAAGGTCCGGACGCCGAGTTGCTTGAACCGGCGGCGGATCGGCCAGTCGGCGGTGGTGCGGGTCAGTTCCGCCCCGATAACCGGCAGCCAGGTGACGACGGTCACCCGATGCCCGGCCTCGGCCAGATGCAGCGCCGTGCCCAGCCCGTCCCAATGGCCGATATCGTCCAGCAGGACCACCTGTTCGCCGGGCCGGGCGCTTCGCGCCATCACCTCGTCGACGGAAAAGACATGGTCCCGATCGATGCCCGGCAGGGTTTCCACCTGCGGCAGCGCCTTCTGGAAGCCGGTCCCCGCGGGCTGCGCGCCGGTCGCCAGCACCACCGCGTCGGCGCCGAAGCCGCGGACATCTTGGGCATCCATCGGGCTGTTGTAATTCACCTTCACCTGCAGCTTGCCCAACTGCGTCCCGTACCATTCGATAAGGTCGAGGATCTGCGCCCGGCGCGGCTGCATGCCGGCCAGGCGGAAGCGCCCGCCCAGCCTGTCCGAGGCCTCGACCAGCGTCACCCGGTGCCCGCGCTCGGCCGCAACGCGCGCCGCCTCCATGCCCGCGGGGCCGCCGCCGACCACCAGGATCTCGCGCGGCGCCTGCGCGGAGGTGAAACGGTCGCCGCCCCATTCGAATTCGCGACCCGAGGACGGGTTGACGACGCAGGAAATCCAGTAGTCGCGGTAGCGCCGGCCCCAGCACATCTGGTTGCAGCTCAGGCAGGGCCGCACATCTTCCGCCCGGCCCGCCATCGCCTTGGCCGCCATATGCGGGTCGGCGATCTGGCCGCGCACGATCGAGACCATGTCGGCCTGGCCGGCGCCGATCACCGCATCGGCGTTTTCCGGCGTGCGAATGTGGCTTTCCACCTGCAGCTTCGCATGTTTCAGCGCGGGTTTGAGCGCCTCGGCGAAGGGCGCGCCCAGCTTGTCCGCATACATCACCGTCGGCATCAGCTTGTAGAAGTCGAAATAGCCGCCGGTGCCAACGGTCACGTAGTCCATCAGCCCGCGCTCGTCATGCCAGGCCAGGATCTCCTTCATCTCGTCGATCGA
Source organism: uncultured Alphaproteobacteria bacterium (assembly GCA_947259795.1). GTDB lineage: Bacteria > Pseudomonadota > Alphaproteobacteria > UBA8366 > JADFVY01 > JADFVY01. The sequence continues at coordinate 12,965 of CAMYNJ010000135.1, forward strand.
CAGCGTCACCTCGACCTCGGCATCGATGCTGATCGCAAGCCCGACGATGAAATCTTCGCCCACCAGTTCGCGGATGCGCTCGACGATGCGGCGCGAGAACCGCATACGGTTCTCGAAGCTGCCGCCCCATTCGTCGCCGCGGGCATTCCACCAGGGCGTCCAGAACTGCTCGATCAGCGCCTGGTAGTTGGCGAACAGTTCGACCCCGTCGAAGCCGGCCTCATGGGCGCGGCGCGCGGCCTGGGCATGGGCCTCGATCAGTTCCTCGATCTCGGCTACGGTCATGGCGTGGCTACCGTCGCTGTCATGCCAGGACGGCCGGCCCGAGGGCGACCAGTTCGGCACCCAGGAATTGTCCGCATCGCCATGGGCGCCGACATGGTAGATCTGCTGGATCATCACCGTGCCGTGCGCGTGGCAGGCGTCGGTGATGCGCCGGAAGGCCGGGACGATGCTGTCGTCGTCATGGCGGAAATTGCCGCGGGTCAGCACGCCCGTGCGGTGCACCGGCACCGGTTCGACCACGATCATCGCCGCCCCGCCGATGGCGCGCTCCAGATAGTAGTTCAGATGCCGCTCGCCGGGCAGCCCGGCCTCGGCCATGTTGGCGGTATGCGCCCCGAAATTGAGCCGGTGCTTCAGCGTCCTGTGGCGTAGCTGCAGCGGCTGGAAGAGATGCGGAAACGGTGTCTCGGCCATGGCGCGCCCTCCCTGGGAAGCCTGTCCATGCCGGACTTTAGCGCCGCAGATCCAGCCCGGCCAGCCGCGGTCGCGACCCTTGCGCGCCGATCAGCGACCAAAAAAAAGCGGTGGGTCACCCCGCCGCCGTTATCAGGTTATGTACAGTGTATCGTAATGGTCCGGCCTTCGCCGGATGCGTCCTTCTTCATGTACCCTCTCATGCCACCGGCGATACGGTTGTCCGCCTAACGCCGCGCGGACCCATCCCCTCAGATAGCCGTCACGGCATCGCCGATGTCACGGCGCGAACTCTATATCGCGTTCGCAGGCAAACACAACAGAAATTCGACGATCATGGTGTCGATTATTCATGTACTGTTGCAGACAAGCAACAGTTTTGGCGCCATGACGGACTCCCGCGAGGCGCCATGGCGCCACGGCGCCTGACTTCGGCCTCCAACCCGCGGCGCGAAAGCGGTCAGCACGGTTCCGGCCACGGAAAAACCCGCCGCGACGCGAGCGCCGGGCGGGTTTCCCGATGGCTGGACGGCCGCGAGGCGGATAAGCCCCTTTCGACCGGACGCCCTGTATATAGCATCAGTTCCGGCTCGTAGCCACTACATTTTGTGGTGATTCGATCTATTTTCGGGATTCTCGCGTTGATGATCCCCTAACCCTGCCCGTCCAGGAAGCGCCGGACCGCGCGCAGGAAGGAAACCGGCTTCTCGGCATGTACCCAATGACCGGCGCCGGCGATGACGCTCATCGTCGTGTTCGGGAACAGCCGCAGAATCAGGTCGCGATGCTCGGGCTTTACATAGGCCGACAGCGCGCCGGCGATGAAATGGGTGGGGCCGGCATAGTGCCGATCGAGCAGGTCTTGGGGAAAGCCGCCGATCGCCTCCATCCGCCGGCCGATGGCATCCAGATTGAGCCGCCATTGCAGGGCCCCGTCCTTCATAACCAAACTCTGCAGCAGGAAGGCACGCACCGAACGGTCTTCCACCGCCGGCGCCAGCAGCTCTCCGACTTCCGCGCGGCGCGATACCGTGGAAAGGTCGATGCCTGCCATGGCCTTGACGTAGGATCGCAGGTCCGGCGGCCGACCGACCGGCGCGATATCGACGACAATCAGCTTGCCGACGGTTTCCGGCCGGGCCAGGGCCAGCGTCATCGCCGCCTTGCCACCCATGCTGTGGCCCATCACCGCCGCACCCTCCAGCCCATGGCGGGCCATGAAGGCGCGGATATCGCCGGCCATCGCCTCGTAGGACATATCTTCGTCCCAGGGCGAGTCGCCGTGATTGCGCAGGTCCAGCGTCCAGACGCGGTGGCGATCGGCCAGCCCCTTCGCGATCGCGCGCCAGTTCCGCCCTGCGCCGAACAGCCCGTGCAGGACGATCAGCGGCGGCCCCTCGCCGGTAACTTCATATGAAAGATCGAGCGCCATGACGGCGCTGGTTTACCGCCCACCCCGCAAAAGAACAAGGGTGGCGGGTTCCCCCGCCGCCGTCAGGCGGGGAAGTTGAGCTGGACGATCTTGCCCAGCCGTTCGTGGAGATATTCCCACAGCTGCTCGAATTCCTTCGCGGCGTTGCCCTCGGGATCGGCTTCCAGCACGGTCTGGCCCTTGGCCATGGCTTCCGCCACTTCCGGCCGGCGGAACAGCGTTGCCGGGGCGACGGTGCCGTGCTTGGCCAACTCCACCGCGATCTGGTCGGACATGCGCGCCCCGCGGATCGCCGACGAGACCACGAAGACCGCCTTGGTGCCCAGCATCTGGGCGACTTCCGAGGTCATGTCGGCGGCGAACAGATCGTTGCGTTCCGGTCGGCAGGGAATGACCACGAGACTGGCCATGGCCAGCACCTGTTCGACCATGTCGTCCAGGATGGGTCCGGTATCGATGATGATCAACTTGGCGCCCATGCCATGCAGGCGGTCGACCGTCTCGGTCAGGCGCGAGGCGCCGCCCAGCGAGGAAAGTTGCGGCTTCTGGCCACGGCGGCGGTCCCACCACTGGGTCAGCCCGCCGCGCCGCGCGGCATCCATCAACACCATCGGCTCCAACCCGGCGCGCGGCGCCTGGATGGCGAGATGCGCCGCCAGCGTCGACTTGCCGGAACCCGCCGCGCAAGAGGCCACCGCGATGATGCCCAGCCCGGCGCGATAGCGCTGCGCCAACTCGCGCAGTTCGCCTTCGGAAAGCCCGTAATACGCCGATTCACTCATTCGATGCCTTTGTCTCACCCAGACCGTTGCGAATAGCACAGCCCGCCAGGGCCTGCACGATTTATCGCATAACTATGTTAACGGAGGGCGAATTGGGAAAATTCCGCGCCTATCCCGCCACCAGTATCCCGCGCAGGTTGGTCCAGAGTTCGACGATATCCTGCGCCGCATAGGAGCCGGCGTCGCTTTCGGTGACGCTGCGCCCCGCGGTCATGGCGATGGCGTAGGCGCGGGCGTGTTCCACCGTGCCCGCGGGCCAGCCGCCGCCCGCGCTCATCGCGGCCAGCGCGTTGCCCTCCTCCGCGCCGGAATGGGCGCGGCAGTTGAAAACGAAGGCGACCGTCGTCTGCTTCGACAGCGCCCGGCCCAGTGCCGCGGCCTCGTCCATGTCGCCTGCATCGGAAGGGATCACCACCATGTCGGCTAGTGCTGCGACGGGGTCCAGCGCCGCGGCGTCGCCCATCGCGGTATCGATGACGCAGAGCCTGGCCCCGGCCACGCGCATTCCCTCCAGCGTCACCGCGAGCCCGGCCGCCTCGCAGTGGGCGCCGAAGGCCGGCGCGTCCACCTTGCCCTGGCGGCGGTTCCACCACTGGAACAGCGCCCCCTTGGGGTCGGCGTCCAGCACGCCGACCGGCCCGTCGCCGGTCAACCCCGCCTGCACCGCGATATGGGCCGCCAGCATGGTGCGGCCCGTGCCGCCGGCCTGGGAAGCCAGCGCTATCACCACCATCCCGCCGGCGCGTCCCGCCAGCAGGTCCGGATGCCCCGCCGCTCTGCGCCGAAACGGCGCCACATTGCTCATCGAATCTTCCCCGCGAATCGGTCCCAAGGGGCGCAGTATGGCACAAAGCGGCGGGTCAGTCCTTGGCCATCGTTTTTCGCAGGCTGGCCCACAACCATACGATGTCGCAGGCCGGTTGGCGTGCCGCCTTCCGCGCCGGCAGCGTGGCGTGCCTGAAAATGGTCCGGGACATTTGTCTCTCCCGCAGGTTATGGTACGATTCGCCGCAGGGCCAATATCCTTTGATCACATACGGGATACTTGCCGGGGTAGTGAATCGGCTCTATTTAGACAGCCAGACGGTTAACAAATTGGGACGTTGTGGGCCGAAGGACCCAAATACTGTGATTGAAGTTGAAACCAAGCCTGCCGGCGCCGCCGACGGGAGCTATGTTCTCGAGGACCAGATCGGCCATCTGCTGCGCCGCGCCCATCAGCGGGCCAGCGCTATCTTCCAGGAAATCATGACCGAAGGCCTGACGCCGCCCCAGTTCGCGGCGCTGGTCAAGATCCGCGACTTCGGAACGGTTTCGCAGAACCGGCTTGGCCGCTCGGTGGCCATGGATCCGGCAACCAGCCAGGGCGTGACCCAGCGCCTGCTCGCCAAGGGCCTGATCCACCGCAAGGACGACCCGGAAGACCGCCGGCGCACGCTGCTGAGCCTGACGCCTGACGGCGAGGCGATGGTCGCGCGGCTGATCCCGCTGGGCAAGCAGGTCACGGCGGAAACCCTGGATCCGCTGACGCCGGAAGAACAGAGGCAGTTCCTGGTCCTTCTCTCCAAGATCACCTGAATTGACGCGATTGCATACCGCGTCCTTGACATGAGGGCGCCGTGGGCTTCTAATCCATTTGCGTGCAAATGATAAACGCCTTGCCGTGCCGGGTCCGTTGCGCCGCGGCGCGGGATTTAGTGGGGTGCGATCATGGGCAGCTATCTGCGCCCGCGAACGATTCACGAAGCACTCGCCGAACTGGCAGCCGGCACGCGCATTCCGCTGGCCGGCGGCACCGACTATTATCCCGCGCGGGTCGGGCGGCCGCTCGATGACGATATCCTGGACATCACGGCGATCGACGGTCTTGACGGCATCGTGGATGCCGGCGACCACTGGCGCATCGGCGCGCTGGCGCGCTGGGCAGACATGGCCCGGGCCGGTTTGCCGGCCGCCTTCGACGGGCTGAAGGCCGCAGCGCGGCAGGTCGGCGGCGCGCAGGTGCAGAATGCCGGCACGATCTGCGGCAATGTCTGCAATGCCTCGCCTGCAGCCGACGCTGTACCGAACCTGCTGGTGCTGGACGCGGCGGTCGAGTTGAGTGCCGCCGGATCGGCGCGCAGCATGCCCGTCGGTCAGTTCATTACCGGCAACCGTGCCACCGAACGCCGTGACGACGAGTTGGTAACCGCGCTTCTGATCCCCAAGATGCCGGATGGCGCGCGCGGCAATTTCCTTAAGCTGGGGGCGCGCCACTACCTGGTCATCTCGATCGCCATGGTCGCCGTGCTGCTGGTCCCGGCGGCGGACGGAACGGTGGCGGAAGCAAGGGTCGCGGTCGGCGCCTGCTCACCCGTGGCGCAACGGCTGCCGGCGCTGGAGGCGGCGCTGAAGCGGCTTCCCCTCGATGCCGGCCTGGGCGGCGTTCCCGAGATGTCGCATCTGGCGCCGTTGAGCCCGATCGGCGATGTGCGCGCGACCGCGGAC
>CAMYNJ010000135.1:18369-24402 GCA_947259795.1 uncultured Alphaproteobacteria bacterium
CCGCGCCTTGCGCGAATTGGCAGGGGGCGCGGCATGAGCGCGACCATCGCCTTCACCGTCAATGGCCGCGACGCCATGATCGAAGCCGAGCCGATGGCGCGGCTGAGCGACGTGCTGCGGCTGCAACTGGGGCTGACCGGCGTCAAGGTCGGCTGCGAGGCGGGCGATTGCGGGGCCTGCACCGTGCTGATCGACGGCGCGCAGATCTGCGCCTGCATGGTGCCGGCGGCCCAGGCCGATGGCCGGCGGATCGAGACGGTCGAGGGGCTGGCCAACGACCCGGCGATGCGGAAACTGCAGGACTCCTTCCACCGCCACGGCGCGGCGCAATGCGGCATCTGTACGCCGGGCATGCTGATGGCGGCGGCGGAATTGCTGCGCGCCGACCCGCGACCCGGTGAACAGCAGGTGAAGGATGCGCTGGGCGGGGTGCTGTGCCGCTGTACCGGCTATCGCAAAATCATCGACGCCGTGATGGATGCGGGCAATCCGCCGCCCGCCGAGGAACCCGCCGCCGGCGCGGCGGTGGGATCCGGCATGGCCAAGGTGGACGGCAGGCCGAAGGTGACCGGCACGGAAATCTTTGCCGCCGACACCGCGCCGGATGATGCGCTGTGGCTGCGCGCCGTGCGCTCGCCGCATCCGCGAGCGCGGTTTTCGATCGGCGATAGCGGGCCACTGCGGGCGCGTTTCCCCGGCCTGGTCCGGCTGATTACCGCGGCCGACGTACCCGGCCATAACGGCTTCGGCATCTATCCCCATATCAAGGACCAGCCGGCGCTGGCCGACGGTGTCGTGCGCTTCCGGGGCGAGGCGGTGGCGGCGCTGGTCGGCGACGAGGCGGCGATCCGCGCAATCCGCGACGAGGATGTGCCGATCGCGTGGGAAGTGCTGGCGCCGGTGACCGGCATCGACGGCGGCCTGGCGGACGGCGCGGCGGCGGTGCAGGAGGACAAGCCCGACAATATTCTGGCCCGCGGCAAGTTGGTGAAAGGCGACCCGGACAAGGCGCTGGCCGACGCCGCGCACGTCGCCGAGGCGCGCATGGAGACCGGTTTCGTCGAACATGCCTATATCGAGCCCGAGGCCGGCTGGGCGCAGCGTGTCGGCGACCGGCTGGAGATGTTCGTCACCACCCAGGCGCCTTATATGGATTTGGAGGAAACGGCGAATATCCTGGGGCTGGGGCGCAACCAGGTACGCATCATCCCTTCGGCCTGCGGCGGCGGTTTCGGCTCCAAGCTGGACCAGTCGGTGCAGCCCTTGCTGGCGGTCGCAGCCTGGATCACCGGTCGGCCCGTACGCTGCACGTACAGCCGCCCCGAATCCATGGCCTCGACCACCAAGCGACATCCCGCGCGAATGTCGGCGAAGGCGGCCTGCGATGCGAACGGGCGGCTGACGGCCTATGATTTCACCGGCGACTTCGATACCGGCGCCTATGCGTCCTGGGGGCCGACCGTGGCCGACCGCGTGCCGATCCACTGTCCCGGCCCCTATCATGTGCCGAATCTCAGGGCGCGTACGCGCGCGGTGCTGACCAACATGGCGCCGTCCGGCGCTTTCCGCGGCTTCGGCGTGCCGCAATGCGCGCTGGTGCACGAGGCGCTGATGGACAAGCTGGCGGCGAGTACGGGCATCGATCCGCTGGAGTTCCGCCATATCAACGCGCTGCGCAAGGGCGATGCGATTTCCACCGGTTATGTGCTGGAGGCCAGCGCCGGCCAGGCCGAATGCCTGGAGGCCTTGCGCGAACGATGGGCCGAGTGGCGCGCCGCGGCGGACGCGTACAATGCCGGCGCGAACGGCGCGCTGCGGCGCGGCGTCGGTATCGGCAGCGTCTGGTACGGCTGCGGCAACACCTCCATCTCCAATCCCTCGACCATGCGAATCGGCGTCGCGGCGGACGGGACGGTGACGCTCTATAGCGGCGCGGTCGATATCGGCGAGGGGGCGAACACCGTGATGGTGCAGATCGCGGCGGACGCGCTGGGCATTGAGGCGTCGCAATTCCGGTACGTCATGGGCGATACCGACCTGACGGCCGACGCCGGCAAGACCTCCGGCTCGCGCCAGACCTATGTGTCGGGTCGGGCGGCGCAGCTGGCGGGCGAGGATTTGCGGGCCCGGATATTGCGCCTCGTCAATGCCAGTGCCAACGCCACCATCGAGATCGGCAAGGGACGGGTCGCGGTGCGCGACGGTGCAGAGACCCACGAGGTCGACCTGGGCGCGCTGGAGGCGGACGCGCGCGGCAACGTACTGACCGGCGAAGGCTGGTTCGATCCGCCGACCACGCCGCTGGACGAGAACGGCCAGGGCAGGCCATACGGAACCTTCGGCTTCGGGGCGCAGATCGTCCGGGTCGAGGTGGATATGGAACTGGGGACGGTAAAGGTGCTGGGGGTGGCCGCCGCCCACGATGTCGGCCGCGCCATCAACACAATCCAGCTTGAGGGTCAGGTCCATGGCGGCGTGGCGCAGGGGCTGGGCTATGCGCTGATGGAGGAATACCTGCCGGGCCGCACCGACAATCTGCACGACTACCTGATCCCGACCATCGGCGATTTGCCGCCGATCGAGGTGATTTTGGTGGAGGATCCGGAACCCACCGGCCCCTTCGGCGCCAAGGGTATCGGCGAGCATTCGCTGATCCCCACAGCGCCGGCGATTTTAGGCGCCATTGAGCATGCGGCCGGTGTTAGAATGGAACGACTGCCCGCGTCGCCCGACCGGGTGCGCGCGGCAATCAAGATGAAACACCATGGCTGAAGACAAGGGTAGCAGCTGCAAACAGGACGGCATCGTTGTTTGCGATGCCTGCCCGGTGCTGTGCCGCATTCGCGAGGGACGCGCCGGCGCCTGCGACCGCTACGCCAACCGGGACGGGCGGCTGATGCGGGTCGATCCGGTGACCATGATCCGCAAGACCCTGTCGGATGAAGGCGAAATCGTGCCGTTCCTGTCGGACGCCCAGGAATGGGACGGCGACATCCTGCCGCGCGGCGAGACCTTCCTGACCGGCATCGGATCCGGCACCACCTATCCGGATTACAAGCCCGCGCCCTTCATCGTTTCCAGCCGACCTGACGGCATCGACATGGTCACCGTCGTCACCGAGGGCATCTTCAGCTATTGCGGACTGAAGGTGAAGATCGACACCGACCGCTATATTGGTCCGGAACAGGCCTCGGTGCTGTGCGAGGGCGAACAGGTCGGCCATGTGACGACCGCGGAATACGGCTCGCAGATGCTGGCCCTGGGCGGGGTGCATCATCTTACCGGCGGCAGCAAGAAGGAAGGCAACGTCACCTGCCGGATGATGCTGTCGCTGTGCAACAAGCAGGCTGTCGAATTGCAGGTCGAGGGCGGCGCGAAGATGCTGCTGCAGGCGGGGCGGCCGCCCTGGATCGACGAGGTAATGGAGGAACGCATGCGGGTCGGCTGCGGCTCCGCCACCATCGGCATGTTCGCCCGGCAATGGTATGGCCATGCCGACGAGGTGATCGTGGTCGACGACCATATCACCGGCGTGCTGAGCGAACACCAGGCCGGCAGGTTCCTGGGGGTGAAGCCGACAGGCATCCGGGTGCGCGGGCGAAAATCGACGCCCGGCCGCTATTTCCAGGTCGCCGGGCACGGCACCGGCTGGGGCGGCACCGACGTCACCGACCCGTTGACCGTCATCGACTCCATCGACGCGCAAACCGCCTGGCCGGGCCTGAGGCTGCTGATGGTCAGCACCACCGGCGAGGACGCCGAATTCTATGTGCTGGACGAGGGCTGCAAGCCGGTCAAGGCGCCGATGCCCGCCGACCTGACATTGGTGGTCGAGCGTATCGGCGAGAATTGCGAACCGGCCATGACCTCGGTGCTGTTCATGGCCGGCGCGGGCGGTAGCTTGCGCGCCGGCGTCACCGAGAACCCGGTCGGGCTGACCCGGTCGGTCCGGGATGCCCTGACCCGCGTCACCTGCGGCGGCGCGCCGGTCTATGTCTGGCCCGGCGGCGGCATCACCATCATGGCCGACGTCATGCGCATGCCCGACAACGCCTTCGGTTATGTGCCGACCCCGGCGCTGGTCGGCCCCGTCGAGTTCACCATGCGGCGCGAGGATTACCACGCGCTGGGCGGTTATATGGAAAGCGTCCGCGATCTGGCGCAAGCGACGGAGAGCGTGAGCAGACGCCTGACCGAATGGAGCCCGGACAATCCCTGGCCCTTCGATGCCAGGACAAAGGACAGCGAGTAGTGGCCCGCGGCCCGCAAGTTGCCATGCTGCCCGACGGCAAGCGTCTGCATTTGCAGTACGGACCGACCGATATGATCGTCGAGGCCGACGGGGACAAGGACGAGGTCGCCGCGGCCTACCGCCAGGCCGTCGCGCGATTCCGCACCATATTGCCGGAACTCGTCGGCGAGAACATGCTCGCCGCGTCCTTCCGCTGGAGTACGGCGCGGCGCATGGCCGAAGCCGCCCGCCTGCACCGGGGCGTCTTCGTGACCCCGATGGCCGGCGTGGCCGGCGCCGTGGCCGACGAGGTGCTGGCGGCAATGACGGCGGGGCGGCGGTTGGACCGCGCCTACGCCAACAATGGCGGGGACATCGCCGTCCACCTGGCCGACGGAGCCGAATTCACGGTGGGGCTGGTCGACCGTCCGGACAGCCCGGAGCCGGCGGGCAGGTTCACGATTACCCGGGCCATGCCGGTGCGCGGCATCGCCACCAGCGGCCGGCACGGGCGCAGCCTCAGCCTGGGCATCGCCGACGCGGTGACGGTGCTGGCCCGCAACGCTGCGGCGGCCGACGTCGCCGCCACGTTGATCGCCAACAGGGTGAATGCCGACCATCCCGCGATCGAGCGCCGCCCGGCGCAGGAGCTGGACCCGGACAGCGACCTCGGCCGGCTGCCGGTGACGGTTTCCGTCGGGCCGTTGGACGCGGCGACGCGCGACGCGGCCCTGGATACCGGGCTGGCCTGCGCAAAGCACATGCGGGGCGAGGGGCTCATCCACGGGGCAGTGCTGGCGCTGGACGGGCATTACCGGGTGGCCGGACCGGGGCTCGCCGAAGCCCTTCCGGCCGCCGCATGACCGGAAAGCAGGGAGAAAAAACGGATTGCGCCAGACGAGCCGCTGCTCTTCAATAAGGAAAATACCGACGGATGGTTAACCAGGGAGACAACGAGCATGAAAACCAGACGGACTTTCCTGACTGTCGCTGCTGCGGCCGTCGCGGCTTCGGCCTTCGCGGGCGGCGCACCGGCCGCCGAGACCATCAGGATCGGCGAGATCAACAGCTATTCGCGCCTGCCCGCCTTCACCCAGCCCTACAGGAACGGTTGGGAACTGGCGGTCGAGGAGATCAACAGCGCCGGCGGCGTGCTGGGCAAACAGATCGAGGTGATCTCGCGCGACGACGCCGGCAAGCCGGGCGACGCGGTGAAGATCGCCGAGGAACTGGTCAGCCGAGACCGGGTGGTCATGCTGGCCGGCACCTTCTTCTCCCACATCGGCCTTGCGGTCACCGACTTCGCCAACCAGAACAAGGTGATGTTCGTCGCCGCCGAGCCGCTGTCGGACGCGGTCACCTGGGCCAAGGGCAACCATTACACTTTCCGCCTGCGCCCCAACACCACCATGCAGGCCGCGATGCTGGCCGAGGAGGCCTCGAAGCTGGGCCTGAAGCGCTGGGCGACCATTGCGCCGAACTACAAATACGGCCAGGACGCCGTGGCGGCCTTCAAGGCGCAGCTTTTGAAACGCCAGCCGGACGCGGAGTTCGTGGCCGAGCAGTGGCCGGCCTTCGGCAAGATCGATGCCGGCGCCGAGGCCCAGGCGCTGGCGGCGGCCAAGCCGGACGGGATCTATAACGTCACCTTCGGCGGCGATCTGGCCAAGTTCGTGCGCGAGGGCAATCTGCGCGGCCTGTTCGAGGGGCGCACCGTGGTCAGCCTGTTGTCGGGCGAGCCGGAATATCTCGACCCCTTGAAGGACGAGGCGCCGGAGGGCTGGATCGTCACGGGATATCCC
>CAMYNJ010000136.1 GCA_947259795.1 uncultured Alphaproteobacteria bacterium
CTGCCGGCCATTATTTCCTATATCGCGCTGGTCTATATCGTGCATCTCGAGGCCTGCAAAATGGGCATGGAAGGGATGCAGCGGCGCACCATCACGCCGCTCGTCAGGCGCCTGCTTGGCTTCGTCGCGACGCTTGCCGGGATGATCGTTCTGTCGGGCATCATTTATTTCGGCTTCGGCTGGGTGAAGACGGTGGCCGGCGACGCCTCCATCTGGATTGCCGGCGCGGTGATCCTGGCGGCCTACTTCTTCCTGGCTCGGATCGCGGCCTCCGTCCCCGATCTGGGCGATGACGCCGCCATCGCCGACATGGAGTATCTGCCCGAGGCCGGACCGACGATCCGGTCCGGTCTGCATTATCTGCTGCCGGTCGTCGTCCTGATCTGGTGCCTGGTGGTGGAGCGGTTCTCGCCGGGACTGGCCGCATTCTGGGCCTCGCTGTTGATGATCTTCGTGGTGGTCACCCAGGACATCGTGAAGAATTTCTTCCGCGGCGGCACGCCAGATTACGTCAACGCATTGCTCAGCGGGCTGCGGCATACCGCCGACGGCCTGGTCGCCGGCGCCCGCAATATGATCGGCATCGGCATTGCCACTGCCGTTGCGGGCATCGTTGTCGGTACGGTGACGCTGACCGGCATCGGTCAGGTGATGACTGAATTCGTTGAATTGATCTCTGGCGGCTATCTGATCCTGATACTGCTGTTCACCGCGTTCATCAGCCTGCTGCTGGGCATGGGGCTGCCGACAACCGCGAATTACATCGTGGTCTCGACCCTGATGGCGCCGGTGATCGTGGAATTAGGCGCGGCGCAGGGGCTGATCGTGCCGCTGATCGCGGCGCATATGTTCGTGTTCTATTTCGGCATCCTGGCCGATGATACGCCGCCGGTGGGGCTGGCCGCCTTTGCGGCCGCCGCGATTTCGGGCGGCGATCCGATCCGCACCGGCATCCAGGGTTTCACTTACGACATCCGCACCGCGATCCTGCCCTTCATGTTCATTTTCAACACCGAACTCCTGCTGATCGGGATCGCAAATATCTGGCACCTGATCCTGGTGGTGACGGCGGCGACCGCCGCCATGCTGTTTTTCGCGGCGGGCACCCAGGGCTATTTCCTGGTGCGCAGCAAGCTTTGGGAGTCCCTGGCATTGATCCTGATCGCCTTCACCCTGTTCAGGCCGGGCTTCTGGATGGACATGGTCGTCGCGCCCCTCGACGTGCGCCCGCCGCAGGAAATTGCGGCGATCGCCGAGGCGCAGAAGCCCGGCACCACCCTGCGCGTCACCATGTCGGGCGAGACGATCGACGGAAAGTTCGTGACCAAGATCGTGCCCCTGCCGCTGGGGCCCGCGGCCGCCGGCGTGGATCGGCTGGCTCATGCCGGGGTGGAGGTCCGTGATGCGGACGGCAAGGTGCTGGTCGACAATATCATCTTCGGTTCCCCGGTCGAAAAGGCGGGCGTGGATTTCGACTGGGAGATCGTGGACGTCCAGGCGGAAGCGGACCAGCCGCCCAAGCAGCTGTTCTTCATCCCGGCGCTTGCACTGTTCGCCGTTATCGTGATGCTGCAAAGGCGCCGCAAGGCCGCGCCGGCGGCAGCTTAGGTTTTCAGGGAAAAGGCATATGTACAAAACCATCCTGCTCGCCATCGATTTGAACGAAGCCTCTTCCTGGGAAAAGGCGCTGCCGGTTGCCGTGGAACAGGCCGCCACCGGCGGCGGGAAACTCCATATCGTGTCCGTGGTGCCCGATTTCGGGATGGCCATCGTCGGATCGTTCTTCCCTGACAATTACGAAAAGAAGGCCCTGGCGGAGGCCGACAAGGCGCTCGATGCGTTCGTCGCGAAAAACGTTCCCGCCGAGATCGAGGTCGCCCATACCGTCGGCCATGGCACGATCTACAAGGAGGTGCTTGCGACCGCCGCGCGCATCGGCGCCGACCTTATCGTCATGGCGTCGCACCGGCCGGTGCAAAGCGACTACCTGCTGGGCCCCAACGCCGCGCGCGTCGTGCGGCATGCTACCTGTTCGGTGCTGGTGGTCCGGGGCTGAGCGAACAGGTATCCTGTGCCTGCCGTTGTCCGGCGACTTTAGGCGGAATTCGCTGACATGACCGACGACTGGCTCGACAGTTTCCCGCAACTCCGCGCTCTGGACGAAGGGCCGCTGTCCCTGTTGAAACAGTCGGCGCATGAGGCGGTCCTTGCCCCCGGCACGGTTGCCTTCGCGAGCGGCCAGGGCTGCGAGGCCTTCCTGTTGCTGACCGCCGGCAGTATACGGGTTCAATTGACGGGGGAGGGCGGGCGGGAAATTCTGCTCTACCGCGTCACGCCGGGCGAAACCTGCGTATTGACCACGTCGGCGCTGCTGGCTGACGAAAATTATATGGCCGAGGGGATCGCCGAGACGCCGGTGCGGGCGCTGGCCATCCCGGCCGCCACCTTCCGGCGGCTGATCGCCGACTCCGCGGCCTTCCGCGAATTCGTTTTCTCGACCTTCGGCGAACGGATCACTGCGCTGGTGCAGGTCATCCAGGACGTCACCTTCGGCCATATAGCGCGGCGCCTGGCCGCGGCCCTGATTGCCCGCTCGGCCGGTGGCGACGAAATTGTCCTGACCCACCAGGAACTGGCCGTCGAACTAGGCACCGCCCGCGAGGTGGTGAGCCGGCAACTCAAAGGATTCGAACAACGCGGCTGGGTCGGCCTCGGGCGGAGCCGGATCACGATAGCCGACCGTGATGCGCTCGAAGTTCTCGCCGGATCGCAAGAAAACCGGGCAATCCTGTGACAAGGTCACAGAAGAAACGGAAGGGTGGTGCCATAAAGGCGTCATGACGGTTTGAACGCCAACTGAGCCAAGGAGCATCCACCATGAAATTCGTTCAGAACGAGGGCGCCATCGACCGCGCCATACGTGTCGCCGCCGGGCTTGTCTTGATCGCGCTGGTTTTCGTCGGCCCGCAGACGGCCTGGGGCTGGCTGGGGCTGATTCCGCTGACCACCGGTATCGTAGGCTGGTGCCCCGCCTACGCGATCTTCGGGATCAGGACCTGCAAGATCGAGGCGAAACAAGGCTGACGTCCGGCGGCCGGCGCTACTGTTGCGCCGGCTTGCCTCCGACACTGCTCAGGAAATCGCCCGACATGCCGGCTGGCCGTCAGGGCAGGTTCAGCCGCAGGCGGAAGGCCAGCCGTTCGATCCAGGCCTGCTCTCCTTTCACCAGGTTGCCCAGTTCCAGCGCCTCGATCTCCATGACCGCATCGGTCTTGGGCACGGTCTTCAGGCGTTCCTCGGCCGCCCGGATTTCCGCCTCGTTGCGATCTTCCGGCCACATCAGTATTTCCAGCGCTTCCCGCGCCGCCTGGTAGCCGGCGCCGTCCAGCACGAAGGCGAATGTCCGGGTCATGCCGGGCGCATTGACACTGTCTTCGCCGGGTTCGTTCGGGCCAGTATTGTCGGCATTGCGGAAATGCCAGCCCTGGATAATCGCCGGATTGATCCCGCGGTATGGTGGCGTCGCGACGATGACATTGTTTCGTCCACGGTACATCGGGTCGCCGATCCAGACTGACCAGCCATGCCCCATCGGCACCAGCCGGAATTCCAGACTGTGCCCGTCATGTTCGAAAGAATGCACGACCGTCTCGCCGCGCTGGGCCTCGCCCCGCAATTCCAGGGGGTCGGCCGGGACCGGTTGCGCAAAGCCGGCGAACAGAAGCAGGGCTGCTGCTATGATCCATCGATACTTTGGCATAAGGCCTGCAAAATAACATTATCGGTCAGGCAGGCCAAATGGCGATCCGGCGTAACTGTGGCGGCTTGCCCCTTGGCGGGCGGGCGCGAAAATGGCAGCATTGGTGTGACGATACAATTTGCCGGAGGCGCCATGCGACGGCTGGCCTTGATGCTGGCTCTGTTCCTGTTTCCAGCCTGTGACGGTCCGGCGAAGCCGCCCGCCTGGCCGGCGGTGGTCGAGATTCCGGCCGGCCGGTTTGTCATGGGATCCGACAACGCGGAACGTGAGGCCGCTTACCGTCTCGACGAAGCCGCCTACGGCCACAGCATCACGCGCCGGCAGGCCTGGTACGGCCGGGAATTTTTCCCCCGCGAGGTGGAGACCGGCGCCTACTACATCATGCAGCGGCCGGTCACCAATGAACTTTATGCCCTGTTCATTGCGGCGACAGGACATCCCGCGCCTTATGTCGACGAGGCGACCTGGAACAGCTACGGGGTGGTTCATCCCTACAATCTGGCGCAACGCCATATGTGGGTCGGCGGCGTGCCGCCGCAGGAACGCGGCCGGCATCCTGCGGTGCTGGTCAGCCACACCGATGCCAAGGCTTTCGCGGCGTGGCTTAGCGGCGAGACGGGCGAGAACTGGCGGCTGCCCAGCGAGGCCGAATGGGAGAAGGCTGCCCGCGGTACCCAGGGCAGGCGCTTCCCCTGGGGCGACGGCTTCGACCCAAAACGCCTGAACAGCCACGACGCGGGGCCGTACGATACCACGGTGGCGGGCGGGAACCTGTCCGGGGTCAGCCCCTTCGGCATGCTCGACGCGGCAGGCCAGGTTTACGAATGGACGGATACGGCGACCGGGGGCAACCGCTTTGTCGTCAAGGGCGGCTCATGGGACGACAAGGGCTGCGGCGTCTGCCGCCCGGCGGCGCGCCACAGCCGCCCGGCAACCCTCAAACATATCATCATTGGATTCCGCCTGGTGCGCGACGCCGGATAATGCCTTTGGATAGCGGCGCCACAAGAATTCTTGATTGGCAGGCGAGGGCGCGCTCTGATATGAAAACCCCGATAAAAAGAAGGGATTAATTGCAATGACGGATGCAGGATACATGGATTTCAGCAGCCTGTCCCGCGGCGAGCTCGAGGCGATGCTCGAGGCTGGCGCCAAACTGCTTGAATCGAAACGCGTTCTCGCGAACACCGGCGACAATATCGTCGGCGAGCTTCTGCGCGACAGCGCGACCTTCTATGAATGGAACCATTACCCCGAGGGCGACGTGTTCGATCCGCGCAGCAACGCGCAATATTATTATCACGCCCACCCCAAGGATGAGCGGCCGAACGAGCACGGCCATTTTCACACTTTCCTGCGGCCGAAGGGCATGCCGCCCGGTATCGAGCCCGCGCCGGTTCCCAACTATCAGGCGCCCACGGGCGAGAACGACGCTTTGAGCCATCTGGTTGCCGTTTCCTGTGACAAGAACGGCGATCCGATCAAGCTGTTCACCACCAACCGCTGGGTAACGGGCGAGATCTGGTACAAGGCCGCCGATGTGAACCGGATGCTCAGCTATTTCCAGATCGACCATGTGCGGCCGTCCTGGGCGGTCAATATCTGGATCACCAACATGATGATCCTGTTCCGGCCGCAGATCCGCGCCCTGATCGACGAACGCGATCACGTCGTCGATCGCTGGGCCGCCGAAAACGACAGCGCCGACGTTTACGAGGACCGCGCGCTGGAGGTCACCGCCGAATGCCCGGTCTCGATCGAAGATCAGATCGCGGCCGTCAGGGATGCGCTGAAGCAAGCGCAGGCGGTGGGGTAGCGGCGGCGACGCGCGCCGCGAATTAGGCCTAACCGCGCACCGTTCTGTGAAGGGTTACGCGGACCCTTGCCGTGCCCTGCTGCACGAAACCCAGATGCTTCGCCGCCGCGTAGGACAGGTCGATGATCCGCTTCCTGCTGAAGGGGCCGCGGTCGGCGATGACCACGATCACCGAGCGGCCGTTTTCCAGGTTGGTGACCTTGACCTGGGTGCCGGTCGGCAGGGTCGGGTGGGCCGCCGTCATTTCATACATGTTGAAGCGGCGGCCCGTCGCGGTGGGTTTGCCGTGAAACTCCTTGCCGTACCATGAGGCCATGCCGGTGCGGTCGTACGACCGGTCGTCCCGCGGCACATAGCGCACGCCGCCCACCGTATATGGTCTGCCCAGCTTGTAGGGAATGTCCGTGGGCGGCGCCTTGGCCTGACCTGTCGAACCGCTGCCGGCGGCAGGCGCGGCGCCAGCGGCTTGCCGCGCCTCCCCGCCCCCGCAGGCCGCAAGGACCAGCGTGGCGGACAGCATTATGGCGATCAATTGGATCGGATATCTGCGGCGAAACCGGATCATGGCCGTTGTCCTGGAACATGGGCGATATGTATCGGCCCATTCAGCCCGATTCGGGTTTGTAAAAGGTTAATCCACACGATCCCGGCGTTCAGTCGCGGTCGCATTTTCGGCCGCGGCACGCTTGTTGTCGAGATGCCGACGCAGGATTTCCGCCAGCCTCTCGCCATTGCGCGTGTCCAGCGCCTCCAGCATTTCCGCATGCTCCCTGATCGCCTCGTCCCAGCGCTCCGGCGCCAGGTTCGCCGCAAAACGGTGCCGGCGGATGCGGCCGCCCAGCCGCCTGTGGGTTTCCACCAGCACGCTGTTGCCCGACAATTCGACGATCTTCTCGTGAATGCGCTGGTTCAGATTGAAATAGTCCAGCCGTTCGCCGCGCGTCCTGTGCAGGGCCATCTGGTAGTGCAGCACGCGGATTTCGGCGACATCGTCATCGCCTGCATTGGCGCAGGCCAGTTCCCCGGCCAACGCCTCGAGGGCGCCGATGACCCGGAAGGTATCCTCGATATCGTCCAGGCTCAGCGAGGCGACGGTCGCGCCGCGGTTCGGCTGCAAAACGATCAGGCCTTCGGAGGTCAGCGTCTTGATGGCCTCGCGCAGCGGCGTGCGCGAAAGGCCCATGCGGTCGCACAGGGACTGTTCGGTAATGCGCTCGCCCGCGGACAGTTCGCCCCCGACGATCATGTCGCGCAGGCGTTCCGCCGCTTCCTCATGCAGCGGCCGGCGCGAACGGCGCCGATCTCCTTCCTCTACTTCAGATGATACAGCCTGCCAGCCTTCGTCAGTCATGCCTGTCCCCCAATGCGTCCGCCAGAACTCTTGCGACGTGGATCGCTTGCCGCCCCGCACCATCGCCGATCTGATGCCGGCAACTCGCGCCATCGGCCACGATGATAGCGTCTTTTTCTACCGCGCGCACCGCCGGAAGCACATCGATTTCACCGATTTTCAGCGACAGGTCGTAATGTTCGGCCTCGTATCCGAAGGCGCCGGCCATCCCGCAGCATGTGGACTCGATGGTTTCCACATTCAAATCCGGCACCAGCGACAAGGCCTGTTGGACCGGGCCCATCACGCCAAAGGCTTTCTGGTGGCAATGGCCGTGCAGCAGCGCCTTGCCGCCCGCAGCGGGTTCCAGGTCCAGTTCGAAGCGCCCGGCCGCCAGCTCGCGGGCGACGAATTCCTCGAACAGCATGGCCAGGTCTGCGAGTTTTTCGCTGTCCTCGCCCGGCAGCATCGACTTGAACTCGTCGCGCAGCGAGAACAGGCAGGACGGCTCCAGCCCGACGACCGGAACACCCTTGTCCACCCAGGGCCGCAGCGCCTCGATCATGCGGCCGGCCTCGGCGCGGGCTTTGTCAATCAGGCCGGCGGCCAGCATGGTCCGCCCGCAGCAGAGCGGCCGTCCGCCCTTCGGCGCGCGGGCGATATGGACGCGATAGCCGGCGGCGGCCAGCACTTTTACGGCGGCGCGGGCGTTTTCCGGCTCGAACCAGGTGTTGAAGCTGTCGACGAATAGCACCACGTCGCGCCCACCCTCCGGCCCGGCAGCGGGCTGGTCATGACGAAACCAGTCGCGGCGCCATTCGGGCAGCTTGCGCCGGGCGCTGAAACCCGTGGCCCATTCGCCCAGTTTCGCCAGCAGGCCGATGCGGTTGCGCAGGTTCAACAGCGGGCCGATCCGCGCCGCCCAGGGCGCATATCGCGGCAGGAAGGCGACCAGGCGGTCGCGCAGGCTCAGCCCGTGCTTGCGCCGCCACTGGACCAGGAACTCGTATTTCATGCGCGCCATGTCGACGCCGGTCGGGCATTCCCGCTTGCAGCCCTTGCAGCTCAGGCACAAATCCATCGCCGCCTTCATGTCCGGCGAGGTCAGGGCCGCCGGCCCCAACTGTCCGGTGATCGCCAGGCGCAGCGTGTTGGCGCGGCCGCGGGTAACGTGAATTTCGTCGCCAGTGGCGCGGTAGGAGGGGCACATGACGCCCGGGCTCGCCTTGCGGCAAGTGCCGTTGTTGTTGCACATCTCTATGGCCGCCGGGAAGCCGCCCCATTCCGACCAGTCCAGCGCGGTTTCCAGCGGCTGCGGCGTATAGTCCGGCGGATAGCGGAACAGCGACCGGTCGTCCATCTTCGAGGGGCGTACGATCTTGCCCGGGTTGAACAGGCCGGCCGGGTCGAATTCGTCTTTCACCGCCTCGAAGGCACGGGCGATCTTCGGCCCGTACATGGTCTCCAGATGTTCGGAGCGCACCAGCCCGTCGCCATGCTCACCCGAGAACGAGCCCTTGTACTCGCGGACCATGGCGAAAGCTTCCTCGGCGATCGCGCGCATCTTGGCGACGTCCGTACCCTCCTTCATGTTCAGCACGGGGCGTACATGCAGCGTACCCACAGAGGCATGGGCGTACCAGGTGCCGCTGGTGCCGTGCTTCTCGAAGACGCCGTTCAGCCGTTCGGTATAATCGGCCAGATGCTCCAGCGGCACGGCGCAGTCCTCGATGAAAGAGACCGGCTTTCCCTCGCCCTTCATCGACATCATGATGTTCAGCCCCGCCTTGCGGACCTCCCAGACCTGGCGCTGAAAGGCCGGGTCGGTCACCTCCACCACGGCATCCGGATAACCCAGGTCACCCATAAGCTCGACCAGCCAGGCGAGGCTGCGCTTCTGCGTTTCCAGGTCGTCGCCGGCGAATTCGACCAGCAGCAGCGAGTCCGGCCTGCCGCGCACGAAGCTGTCGACGGTGGCGCGGAACATCGGGATTTCGCGGGACAGGTCGATCATGGTGCGGTCGACCAGTTCCACCGCCGCCGGGTCCAGCTTGACGATATGCTGCGTCGAGTCCATGGCCGCGCGGAAGGTCGGGAAATGGCAGATGCCCAGGACCTTGTGCTCCGGGATCGGCTGCAGATCCAGTTCGATCTCGTGGAAGAAGGCC
>CAMYNJ010000137.1 GCA_947259795.1 uncultured Alphaproteobacteria bacterium
GACATTGTGCGAGCCGTTATAGCCGCCGCCGTTGAAGTGGCTGACCGTCAGCAGCCCGTTGGTGTCGAGCACAAATTCCGGGGAAGGGGCCGCGCCCAGAGCATCCAGTCCCGAAAGGTCGACGATCACGACCTTGGAATCATCGATCTCGGTAACGAAATAGCCGTAGTTGCCGAAGGTGTCCGGATCGCCCCAGATATTACGGAAATTGAACGGCGCCTGACTCAGAATCTTGCCCAGATATACCGGGTTTCGGGGGTCGGTGACGCGCACGAAGGCGATGCCGCCGGAATTGGTGGCGAGCGCATATTCCTCGCCGTTGGGCGAGGTCCAGCCGCCGATGTCGTTCATCATGCCCTTGGCCCAGACGCCGGGCACCGGCAGCGCGCCGACATCGTCGGGCGTGGCCTGGCCGAGGAACTCCATGTTCTCGGTATCCGGGAAAGGACCCAGATTGACCGGCAGGCTGGCCACGCCGTCGTCCTGCGCCAGTGCTGTGGTGAACGGCAATGCTGCCGCGAAGGCAAGCGTAACCAGGATTCGCATTGAATTTTTCATAAGCCTCTCCATTATGGTTGGCAATCGCACCCGCCGACATTGCCGAACGGCACGCATTACGGGTGCGGTCGCATTGGAGCCACCATACTGCCTGGAGTAGATCAATTCAAGAAATATGCACGGATTATATGTGTGCGGTCGCAACCCGCCGGAGAGCCTGGTATCATCCCCCAGGACGAGTGCGCATATTTTCCGGCAGCCAGGTGGCGAGGTCGGGGAAGGCGACCAGAATCGCCACCATCAGCACCATCAATGCGAACATGGGCAACGCCGCCTTGGCGATATAGCCCATGTCGTGCTTGGTCATGCCCTGCATGACAAAGAGGTTGAAGCCGATGGGCGGCGTGATCTGCGCCATCTCCACCACCACGACGATGAAGATGCCGAACCAGATGACGTCGATGCCGGCCTGGCGGATCATCGGCTCGACCACCGCCATGGTCAGCACCACCGACGAGATGCCGTCCAGAAAGCAGCCAACGATGATGTAGAAGACGGTCAGCGCCGCGATCAGCGCGATCGGCGGCAGATCCAGCGAGGCGATGAATTCCGCCAGCGCCCGCGGCAGGCCGGTGAAGCCCATCGACAGCGACAGGAAGGACGCGCCCATCAGGATGAAGGCCACCATGCAGGACGTACGCGTCGCGCCCATCAGGCTTTCCAGGAATGTCTTTCGGGTCAGCGACCCCTGGCTGCCGGCCAGGATCAGCGCTCCGATGACGCCGAAGGCGGCGGCCTCGGTCGCCGTGGCGAAACCCATATACATCGACCCGATGACAAAGGTGACCAGCAGGATCACCGGAATGAGGAAACGCGATTCCGCAACCATGGACCTGAGCGACATGGGCGGTTCCCGATCGGGCCGCTGGCCGGGGCGCAGGAAATGCCAGCCCACCACATAGGCCATGAACAGGCTCGACAGCACCAGGCCGGGCAGCACGCCGGCCATGAACAGCTTCGAAATCGACTCGTTGATCGTCACCCCATAGACGATCAGCGTCAGGGACGGCGGGATCATCAGCCCCAGCGTCGCCGCGCCGGCCAGCGTGCCGATGGTCATGAATTCGGGATAGCCGCGCTTGCGCAATTCCGGGATCGACATCTTGCCGACGGTGGTCAGCGTCGCGGCCGACGAGCCCGACACGGCGGCAAAAATGGTGCAGCCGACAATATTGGTATGCAGCAGCCCGCCGGGCAGCTTCGCCATCCAAGGCGCCAGGCCGCGGAACATGTCCTCGCTGAGCCGCGTTCGGAACAGGATTTCGCCCATCCAGATAAACAGCGGCAAAGCGGTCAGCGTCCAGCTTGACGACGAAGTCCAGATCGTCGTGATCATGGCGTCGCCCGCCGGGCGGCTGGTAAACATCTCCATGCCGACGAACGCCACGCCCAGCAGCGCCAGCGCCACCCACACGCCGGAACCCAGCAGCAGGAACAGGACGAACAGGAATACGCCGGTCAGTAAGAATCCGTCTTCCATGTTCGTCCCCTACTCCACCTTGGCCGCATCAAGCGCTTCTTCGCGGAAATTGGTCTCGCCGGTGAAGATCAGGCGGATCAGATTGTCCCACAGTGCGACGGCCACGAGGATGGTGCCGAAGACCATGGCGAGCTGGGGAATCCAGATCGGTGTGGCGTCCTGGCCCTGGCTGATATCGTTCAGCTTGTATGACCACCAGGCACCCTTGATGGCGTAGCGCGCGAAATAGGTGGCGAGCGCCGCGCCGACCAGAAGGCACCAGCCCTCGCCCCAGTGCCGCCAGCGGCCCAGATTGTTCAGTAGCAGCCCGACCCGGATATGCGCCCCGTGGTTCAACGCATAGGCCAGCGCGAAAAAGGAAGAGGCGGCCATGCAGTAGCCTGCATAGCTGGTCGAGCCGGGGGCCTGGAACCCGAACCAGCGCGCCGCCATCTGCAGCACGATGATGCCCAGGATCGCGATCATGAACAGCGCGGCCAGCACGCCGGAGCCGAAATAGACTGCATCGAGAATCTTCCGGAGCGTTCTGCCGAGTGCCGTCATCGGTTATATCCCGTTGGCGAGGAAAGGCGGTGAGCAAGACGACGGGCGACACGCGGACGAGAGCGCGCCGCCCATACTTGCCCGCTTTACTTGGCCTTGTAGGCGTCGACGATGGCCTTGCCCTCGGCGCCGGCCGCTTCGGCCCACTCCTTGGACATGGTGTCGCCCATCTTGGCGAGATCGGCCGCCAGCTTGTCGCCCGGGGGGATGACCGTCATGCCGTTGGCGGCGAGCTGACTGAGGTACCAGCCGGTCAGTTCGCGCGCGCGGGTCGTGCCCGCGGCCTCGGCGAGCATGGCAGATGACTTCAGGCAGTTCTTCGCCTGGCCGGACAGGCCGTTCCAGGCGTCCTTGTTGGCGAAGACATAGTTACGCGGCAGCCAGGCCTGGGTGTCGTAGAAATGGGTCAGTTGCTCCCAGACCTTGCGGTCGTAGCCGGTGGAGCCGGAAGAGATGAAGGCCTCGGCCACGCCGGTGGCGAGCGCCTGGCTGAGCTCCGCGGCCTCTATCTGCACCGGCAGCATGCCGCCCAGTTCGGCCAGGCGGGCGGTCGCCGCGTTATAGGCGCGGAACTTGATGCCCTTCATATCGGCGACGCCGTTGATCTCCTTCTTGAAATACATCCCCTGTGGCGGCCAGGGCACGCCATAGAGCAGCACCAGATTCTGGTCGGCGAGGATCTTATCCATCGTCGGGCGCGCAGCCGCGTAGAGCTTGTCCGAGGCCTCGAAGGACGAGGCCAGGAACGGCACGGAATCAACGCCGAAGATCGCGTTCTCGTTCTGGTGCGCGGAAAGCAGGCGCTCGCCGATCGGGGCCTGGCCGGTCTGCACGGCGCGCTTGATCTCGCCGCCCTTGAACAGCGAGCCGCCGCCATGCACGACGATTTCCAGCTCGCCGCCGGTGCAGACACCCACGGCCTTTGCAAACAGCTTGCCGTTCTCCGTGTGATAGTTCGAATCCGCATAGGCCATGGGCATGTCCCATTTTTCCCCTGCCATGGCGGCGTGCGAGGCGAATGCCATACCGGCCAGCGCCGACAAACCGATTAGCTTCTTCATGATTGGTTCTCCCTGTTCTGGTGAAGCAGTTTCGGATAATGAATTTTGTTAGTTGTCGAACCGTCCTACTTTGTAGGGGGCCATGTCAATATTCGGCTTGTTCCCGCCGATCAGGTCGGCCACCAGCCGGCCGGTCTTCGGCCCCATGGTCAGGCCCAGATGCTGGGCGCCGAAGGCGAAGACCACGCCGGGCGCCTTGGGCGACGGGCCGATCAACGGCAGGCTGTCGATGGTCGAGGGCCGGTGGCCCAGCCAGCTGTCCTCGCTCTCCCAGGTCAGCGTGGGATAGAGCTTGCGGATGCGGCGCTTCAACAATTCGATCGGGGCCTTCGAGGCTGGCGCGTCCAGGCCGCCATATTCGGCCAGCCCGGCGCAGCGCAGGCCGGCTTCCATCGGCGTTACCACGAACTTGGCGTCGGCCAGCATATAGGGATGCGGTGGGCTGACGCTGGGCCTGCGCAGCCAGACATGGTAGCCGCGCTCGGATTCCAGGGCCGGTTCATGGCCCAGGGCGCGCGCCAGCCCGCCCGACCAGGCGCCGGTCGCGACCACCACCCGGTCCGCCTCGATCCGTTCGCCATTCGCGATCACGGCGGCGCGCCCGCCCTCCAGCGGCAGGATTTCCGAAATTTCCGCCTGGCGCAACCGCCCGCCCTGCCCTTCGAACCAGGCTGCCAGATCGGCCACATAACGGCCCGGATCGGTAATCCAGCCATAATCCGTGAACGTGGCGGCAAAGCCATAGTTCGGGCCAATACCGGGGTCGATCTCCAATATCGTATTGCGGTCGCGTTCCTCCCACGCGAAGCCATGCGCCTTGCGCAGCGCGAAGCCGAAGGCATCGCCCAGGAAGGCCGCGCGGTCTCGATAGAGATAGCTGTACTCGCCTTTACTGATCCAGCGCTCGGCCGGCGTGCCGCGGGCCAGCGCCAGATGCTGTTCCACCGAATCGCCGACCAGCGGCGCCAGCGCCGCGGCGATGGCCTCCACCTTGTCGCGCCGGCCGTTGCGCAGGAAGGGGATCAGCCAGGGCAGCAGCCTGGGCAGGTAGGACCAGCGCAGGAACAGCGGTCCGTCCCGGTCCAGCAGCATCCCGGGCGCCTTCTTCCAGAGGCCGGGCGTCGGCACCGGAACCACCGCGCAGCAGGCCAGGATGCCGCCATTGCCGTAGGAGGTCTGACCGGAATCGCCGGGCGCGATGCGGTCGATCAGGGTGACGTCATGGCCGTCCCGGCGCAGCCATTCGGCCGTCGAGACACCGGTGATCCCGCCGCCGGCGACGACGATTGTCAGCTTGTCGGTCATGGCGCCCTATCCGGGCGCGCCGGCGTCGGCAAGTCGCAGAATGGGGGTTCTGCCCGCATTGTCCGTCTTCCGTCTGGCCACCCTGTTATACCGTTATGTATGACGTTGTCATTTTGTCGATAAATTGTCAACGTTTTCATTTTATGCATTTACGCCACCCATTCGCTGACCGGCGCGGCGGCGTCCTGCAGCGGCTGCGCGATCACGTCCACCAGCGTCGGCCCGTCGGTGGCGATAGCCGCCTTCAGCGCCGATTCCAACTCACCCGGCTCCTCGACGCGCCAACTTTTCAGCCCGTAGGCCGCAGCCACCGCAGCATGGTCGGTGCGGGTAAAATCGACGGAGAAATAGCGCTCTTCGAAGCCCGACTTCTGGCCCGCCTTGATCCAGCCATAGACGCCGTTGGAAAACACCACGAAGGTGATCGGCAGGCCGAGGCGCATGACCGTTTCGAACTCGCCGACCGAAAAGCCGAAGCTGCCGTCGCCCATAACGGAAACCACCTTGGCGTCCGGTCGCCCGATCTGCGCGCCGATCGCCCCGCCCATCGAATAGCCCAGCGCGCCATGGGCGCGGTTGGAGAAGAACTGCCGGCCGGGACGCCGCAATTCGTAATAGGCCGAGAAATAGGGACAGGGCGTGCCGGGGTCCGCGACCACCACCGCATCGTCCGGCAGCAGCCGGTTGCAGGCCGCGACCACGCGTTCCGGCCGGATCGGTTTGTCGCCGCTTTCCGCCAGCGTCAGGAAAGCCTCGCACTTGGCCGCCTTCGCCTTGGCCGCGGTCTCGGCGCCACCGAAGGCGCGGGTCTCGCCGCTGTCTTCCAGCACCCTGTTCAGCGCCGCCAGCGCGAGGCGCGCATCGGCACAGATTGCCACCTCTGTCTTGTAGTTGGCGCCGATTGCCATGGGATCGGCATCTATATGCAGGATGCGCACGCCCGGCGGCGGGCTGCGCCAGCGTTCGGTGGTCACCGAGCCGGCCCGGCAACCGATGAACAGCACCAGGTCGGCCGCGTCCACGACTTCGCGCGTCGAGGACCGACCGCCGTTGGAGCCGACGACGGTGACGCAATTGGGGTGAATTTCCGCCAGGCTGCCCTGGCCGCTGATCGTGGTGCAGACCGCCAGATCCAGGGTCTCGGCCAGTTTCTGCAACTCCGCCTCGCCGCCCGACAGCACCACGCCGCCGCCGCAGACGACAACCGGGTTCTTCGCCGACAGTAAGGCCTCCAGCAGGCTTTCAACATCCGCCGGGTCGGGGGCCGCGCGCAGCGACGGAAAATGCCCGAACCGGGGATCGGCCCAGATATCCTCTTCAGGCACCGGGGCCTTCTGCACGTCGAAGGGCAGACCGAGATGCGCCGCGCCCATGGCTCCGCTGCTCATGGCGCGAAAGGCGGCGCGCACCATGCGCGGCATCAGCCCGGCCTGCGGAATGACGCCATTCCATTTAGTCAGCGGCCGGAATAGCGCGTCCTGGTCCAGCTCGGTCAGCGGGAAGCGCCCGGCCGATGTTGTCGAGACATCGGTGGTGATGGCCAGCACGGGAATTGAGGACTCGTTCGCCTCCACCACGCCCGGCAGGATATAGGTAGCCCCGCCACCCGACGGCCCCTCGCAGACGCCGACCCTGCCGGTCACCCGCGCGTAGCCGTCGGCCATATAGGCGGCGTGGCGCTCGTCGCGGGTCAGGATATGGGTCATGCCATGGTCGAGCCGCGCCAGCGCATCGTAGAACGGCAGCGAAGTATCGCCGCACAGCCCGAAGATATGCCGCACGTCATGGGCCGCCAGCAAACGAACCATGGCCTCGGCGCCGGTGGAAATATTGGATCCCTGCGTCATGCTCTTCGTTATCTGTGGTTATTGCCGGCAGGCTTGCGCTATAGACTTTCCGAACGATGCTACCGCAAAAGCATCGTTGTCAAACGATTCACGCTATTCACGAAACGAGGATGGCGATCTGCTATAGCTTGCCTTGAAGGCGTCGTTGAAGCGCCGCAGGCTTCCGAAACCGGACGCAAAGGCGATCTCCGCCAGCGGCATCGGCGTCTCGTCGATCAAACGCTTGGCTCTCTGAACCCTCTTTGTCGCGGCAACCTGGACCGGGCTGGCGCCGACATGCGTGGCGAACAGTCGCGAAAGATGCCTCGATCCAATCCCCAGGCGCTCCGCCAAACCTTCAACGCTGGACGAATCGAGAAATCCCTCATCGATCAGGCGCATGGCTCGGCCGACCGTGGTCGCGGTGCCGCGCCATGCCGGACTGCCGGGAGCCGTTTCGGGGCGGCATCTTAGACAGGGGCGAAAGCCCGCGCGTTCCGCTGCGGCCGCCGACGGGTAGAACGACACATTGGCGGACTTGGCGGGCCGGACCGGGCAGACCGGGCGGCAATAAATTTTTGTCGTCCTCACGCCCGTGAAAAACAGACCGTCGTAAGCCGGATCGCGCGCGAGTCGTGCACGATCGCAGACCTCGAGATTGAGACTGAAAGGCTGAACCGGGGATGCCATGGGCGCATTCTCGGCCCGAACGAATGGCATGGCCAGCCAAAATCGGACTCCATCGGGGGATGATGTCCGATTCCGGCGAGCATGATCGGCTAATTCGAATAAAACTCCACGACTGAAACTACCGGAGGGGCAAAATTGTGGATAATGAATCGCGGAGCCAGTTGAACGAATTGGGCCTCCTCGTCCTGTTGTCCTTCCTGTGGGGCGGCTCGTTCACCCTGATCAAGGTGGCCGTCGAAACCGTGCCGCCTGCGACAATCGTAACGGGGCGGCTGGCGATCGGGGCAGTCCTGCTCGTGCTGCTGGTCAAAGCGCGGGGGATCGCCATTCCGCGAACGCCTGAGCTTTGGGGCGCATTCCTGGTGCAGGGCGTTCTGCAAAGCGCCCTTCCCTTCACGCTCATAAGCTGGGGCGAAAAACACATCGACAGCGGGCTCGCGGGCCTGCTCAATTCCACGCCGCCGCTTTTCGCGTTCCTGATCACGTTTTTCGTTCTTCGGGAAGGCGGGGCTACGCTGCGAAAGTTCCTTGGCGTGGCGACCGGGTTCGCCGGCGTTGGCGTTATCCTTGGCCCCGAGATTCTTAGCGGATCGGGCGATTCCGCATTGGGACAACTCGCCGTAACGGGGGCAAGCCTGAGCTATGCCCTGGCCGCGATATATGCGCGGCGTTTCGCCGGCCAGCCGGCGTTGCTGACAGCGGCATGCTCGATGGCGATGGCCACCATCCTAATGCTGCCGGTTTCGCTTTACGCCGACGAGCCCTGGACATTGGCGCCATCGCCCGAAGCAATCTGGTCCGTGCTGGCCCTGGGCGTATTCTCGACGGCGCTTGCCATGATCATATATTTCCGCCTTGTAAAGACCCTGGGGGTGCTTGGCGTGACGAGCGGCAGCTATCTTCGCGCCGGGTTCAGCGTATTGCTGGGCATTCTGCTGCTCGATGAAAGCCTGAGCCTGAGCCTTGCGGTCGGTCTCGTTCTGATCTTTCTCGGGGTGGCCATCGTGACGGGGCAGATCAAGTGGCCGATCGGCCGTCGGGAGGTGGCCTGATTTTGGTCCCGGGCCATCTTGCGAACGACATGCCGAAGTGCAAGAATTCCGCCATTCGAGCTTAGCGTTGCCTTTCGATATCCACGGTCTGGGACGGCATGATGAATAGGAAGCATGAAGGCGATCAGATCGCCCGGGGCGGCAAGGCGCTTTATGGGGCCAGCGTCGGGATATTGATGCTGGAGGCGCGGTTTCCGCGCATTCCCGGCGACATGGGCAACGCGCTGACATGGCCCTTCCCGGTGCATTACCGGATCGTGCGTGGCGCCTCGCCCGACCGGGTGGTGCGCCGCCGGGCCGAGGGATTGCTGGATGACTTCGTCGCGGCGGCGCGCGAACTGGTCGCCGACGGCGTCGACGGCATCACGACGAACTGCGGTTTCCTGTCGCTGTTCCAGGACGAACTGGCCGCGGCCGCCGGCGTGCCGGTGGCGACCTCGTCGCTGATGCAGGCGCCGATGATCCAGGCGGTGCTGCCGCCGGGCAAACGGGTCGGCATCCTCACCATCTCCGCCGACACCCTGACGCACCGACCAGGGCCGCGAGTTTTCCCGCGTCATCCTCAACAACGAGGAACGCATGGAAGTGGATGCAGCTCGCCAGGACCTCATCGAGGCCGGCCGCGAACTGGCGCAGGCCAACCCGGACCTCGGCGCCATCCTGCTGGAATGCACCAACATGGTCCCCTACGCCGCCGACATAAACCGCGCCACCGGCCTGCCGGTCTTCTCCATCTATTCCTTCATCTGCTGGTTCCAGTCGGCGTTGCAGCCGCGGGCGACGTTCTAAAGCTCTGTCGCCGAGCCCAGCGCCGTCAGGCCAGTCCCTCCCTGCTAAGAGGCAACTCCGTAGGCATCTGGCCGGTCGCGGCGAAGATGGCGTTGGCGACCGCCGGGCCGATCGGCGGTACGCCGGGCTCGCCAACGCCGGTTGGCGCCTCCGCCGAGGCCACGATATGCACCTCGATGTCGGGCATCTCGTCGATGCGGATCGGCTCGTAGGTATCGAAATTGTCCTGGTCGACTTCGCCGTCGGTCAGCGTGATCTCGTTGCGCAGGATGGCGCCCAGCCCGTAACCGATGCCGCCCTCCATCTGGGCGCGGATATTGTCCGGATTGACGGGCACGCCGCAATCCACCGCGCACCAGACCTTCTCCACCTT
>CAMYNJ010000138.1 GCA_947259795.1 uncultured Alphaproteobacteria bacterium
GGGGGATCGTCAGCACGGCGCCGATCCAGAAGCGGCGCTTGAAATCGACCAACTCCGGGTTCGGTCCTTCGTCGCCGGCCGGAACCCCCATCGGCTCCAGCGCCATGCCGCAGATCGGGCAGGTGCCGGGCGCGTCGCGCACGATTTCCGGGTGCATCGGGCAGGTGTATTTGCTGCCCTTCGGCCGCGCCGCGGCCGGCTGCCTGGGCGCCCCGGACAGGAAACGTTCCGGGTCGGCCGCGAATTTGTCGCGACAGTTCGCCGAGCAAAAATGATAGGTCTCGCCCTTGTGCTCCCGGCTGGGTTTGCCCGCGCCCAGTTCGACCGCCATGCCGCAAACCGGATCCTTGGCCGTTGCGGCGCCGCCCTGAGCCGCCGTCCGGCCATGACCATGGTGGCCGTGATTGGGGCCGCTTCGACCGTGGCTATCATTCTTGTTCATTGGTTTACCCTCACTTTCCCGTTTCGATGACTGTAAAATGCTACGACTTCCAGCAACCGGAATGTCAATGTGAATTGCCGCATTCCCGATTCAAGACCGTGCCATGGGCGCCGTCCCTCCTGGCGCGGGGGGTGCCGGCCCGCGTCGAACCGGACCCGATGTTTCCCGGAAACCACCGTATCGATCCGCGCCCTGTCCGCCATGGCGGGCCTTTCCCGGTCGCCCGTACAGCAAAAAGCGGGAGACCGAAGGACCGGGATTCCCGTTGACGGGCCACGCGCAAAACCATAACGCTGCACGCAGTAAGGAGATCGAGGGGGGACGCCATGCTGGAACAGGCACGCGAACGAACAGGCCGGTTCCGCTGGCGGCTGGCGGAGGAGGGGGGCGATGTCGCCATCCTGACCGACGAGACCTCGATCGCCTGGTTGCCCTATTTGCGCGACCGCGCGGCGTTCACCGGTTCACGGGAGGACAGGGGATGAGCAAGAAGATCGACAAGCCGGAATTCATGCGGCTCTGGCCGACGCAATTCCTGCGTCATAGGTTGCCGGGGGCGGCGCAGGCGAACCCGCATCTCGCCGAACATTTGTTGAAGCTGGATGCGGCGCGGGCCGACATGACCGCCGATTACCTCGCCGGCAATCTGTTCGACGACAGGGATCCTGCACTGGCCTGGCTGAAGGATTGCGTGGAGCGGGCGGTGCTCGACTATGCCCGCGAGGCCGGCATCGATTACGAGCTGGAATGGCGCCTGCAGGCCTGGGCCAACGTCAACCGCTTCGGCGACTACCACAATCTGCATAATCATCCGCATAGCTGGCTCAGCGGCACCTACTACGTCCAGATGCCGGACAAGCCGAAAAAGCTGCCGGGCCGCTCGGACCTCAATCCCGGCGCGATCAGCTTCTACGATCCGCGCCCGCAGGCCAACATGCTGGCCATCCGCAACGACCCCCAGGTCGATCCCGAATACCGGATATTGCCGAGGCCCGGCGAGATCCTGCTATGGCCTGCCTTCCTGCATCATCTGGTACACCCGAACCTGTCGGAAGAGCCGCGCATCTCGATTTCCTTCAACATCGTGTTGCGCTGGAAGGACGCGTATCTGCCGTGAGGGGGGCGGGGAGTTGAAAATTCTCGTCCTGCCCGGCGACGGGATCGGACCGGAAATCACGGAAGCGGCACTCGAAGTCCTCGCCGCGGCCGACCGGCGTTTCGGGCTCGGGATAGAATTCGAAAGGGATGAGGTCGGTTTTGCCGCCCTGGCGGCAAAGGGCTCGACCTGCCCGCTGGAAGTGGTCGAGCGGGCGAAGGCCGCCGACGGCTTGATCCTCGGGCCGGTCAGCCACAACGAATACCCGCCCGTGGAGGAAGGCGGCGTCAATCCGTCGGGCAAACTGAGGATCGGGCTCGATCTCTACGCCAACCTGCGCCCGGCAAAATGCCGGCCCGGCCTGCCGTCGGTCGCGCGGAACATGGACCTGCTGATCGCGCGCGAGAATACCGAGGGCTTCTATGCCGACCGCAATATGGCGTCCGGTTCGGGCGAGTTCATGCCGGTCGAAGGTGTCGGGCTCGCCATGCGCAAGATCACGGCTGCCGGCAGCCGCCGCATCGCGCTCGCCGGGTTCCGCGAGGCCATGCGCCGCCGCCGCCATGTCACCGCCATTCACAAGGCCAACGTGATGCGCCTGACCGACGGCATCTTCCTTGAGGAAACGCGCCGGGCGTCCGGGGAATTTCCCGATGTCGCCTATGACGAAATGCTGGTCGATGCCGCCGCGGCCTGGCTCATCCGCAAGCCGGACCGGTTCGACGTCATGGTCACCACCAACATGTTCGGCGACATCCTGTCCGACGAGGCGTCGGAACTGTCGGGCAGCCTGGGCCTGGCGGGGTCGCTCAATGCCGGCGACGCGCATGCGATGGCGCAGGCCCAGCACGGCTCGGCGCCCGACATCGCCGGCCAGGGCATCGCCAACCCGGTTTCCCTGGTGCTGTCGACCGGCATGCTGCTGGGCTGGCTGGGCGACCGGCACGACCTGGCCGGATACCGCGATGCGGGGGCGGCCATCGACGCGGCGGTCGATGCGCTGCTGGCCGACGAAAGCCTGCGCACCCCCGACCTCGGCGGCGCCGCCGGCACAAGGGACATCACCGCAAGGCTCTGTTCGGCGCTGTCGGCGGGTTGAATTGTCGGCGGCGTATCCGGTCGGCGCTCAGGCGTCCTCGAACGCGGCGATCGCGTCGAGGAATGCGTCCGCGAAGGCGCCCAACTTGGCCTGGCCGACACCGAAGACTGCCGCGAACTCGTCGCGCGTGGCGGTCAGGCGGCCGTCTCGGCGCTCCGGGAGTCAGCGTCGAAGGCCTCAGACAACAGCCGGCGCAGTGGAAGCGCGCGGATATCGGCGGTCGGGCGGGCAAGACATAGCTTCGCTTCGAGATAGGACCCGAACGGCCAGTCCCGCGGGATGGTCGCGTCCTGCTTGGATTCGGCCAGGATGGCGCGGCGTTCCCGCTCATCCTTGAATCGCCGTTGTGGGACCGGCCTCGGGGCGTCCTCGACATCGAGTCCGAACGAACCGATCGTGTCACGGATCTCGTAAATCGGTGTGTGCTGAAGTGGGAAGAACAAAACCCACGGCGGCTGCTTTACGGCGCGCAGGACCCGTTCGAACGTCGTGGAACCGATATAGCTCAAACCGCCGGTTACGGTGACCAGATCCACATCCTTAATCAAACGGGCCTCGTTGCCGCGCAAGGACCGCCTTTCCAGATTGGCCTTGATCATGGCGTCGATAGCGCCGACGGATTGCGCGTAGCTGAGCGCGTTTACGGCAACGTCCTGGCCGATCACTACGGTTTCCCGATCGGTTCTTTTCCGATTCTTCAGGAATTCGCGATCGCGGGAAATACGCTGTGCCAGATTAGGAATGGGCCCGCTGTCATCGTATAGCTCGTACAACTCGTCCATTGTGACATCGTATTTCAGCAAGGCTCCGTTGATGCCGTAGCCGCTGCACAGGTCCAGCACCGTAATTTTCTGCTTCCGGCGAAGCTCGGCCAAGGCCGATACGCATTGCTCGATTACAGGCTGGGCGTAAGCCGGGATCTTGTATTCCAGCGGCCTGAGTCCCGAAAAATACCGTGCCGGATGGGGGCGGTCGTAAAGTGTGTCGAATGAAGCCTTTGCCGATTCCCAGCGGGCTTCGGGTCGTGATGACATCTGTAGTCTCCTCCTCCGGGCGCCGATCGCGCCGCGGTTCTTATGCGTTCAGTTGCGGGTTCCAGTGCGCCACGAGATCGAGAATCGGCTGCGGCGAATCGTACTGGGCTGCGAGAATCTTGCGGTAACTGGCTTCTTCCGCCGACCGTCCATTCGGATGTGGCAGCGTGGTGCCATCTCGTTCCACCCCCAGGGCCGTCGCCAGGAATCCCGCGGTGCCGCTGCCTTCGTCGAACTGGAGCTTCGTTCTCCACACGATCTCTTGCGGCAGGAGATCTTCGAATGCCTTGCGCAGAATCCATTTCTCGACCACGCCATCCTGCTCGCTGCGCAATCTCATCTCCACGGGAAGGCTCAGTCCCAGCGCGATTACCTCCCGGTCCAGGAACGGCACGCGCGCCTCCAGCCCGTGCGCCATTGACATTCGGTCAACGCGCTGAAGGTTGATATTGTGCATCCGCGCTACCGAATTGCGGAGCTCCGCACGCAACGCGTCAGGTTCCTCAATGTCGCGGTAGTAGCGGTATCCGGCGAAGAGCTCGTCGGCGCCTTCGCCCGTCAGCACGACCTTGACGTGGTCGGCTGCCAGCTTCGAAACGAAGTAGCAGGGGACGGCGCTACGGACGAGGTCCTGATCGAACGATTCGAGATGGTACAGGATCTCAGGCAGTGCCTCGATCGCCTCGTCGGGCTTCAGAATCAACTCCCGATGGTCCGAGCCGATATGACGGGCTACGCGGCGCGCCGCCGCCAGATCCGCGCTCCCCTCGAAGCCGACCGCGAATGTCTTGAGTTTGTCCACATGTTTGGCCGCGAGAGCGGCAATGATGGAACTGTCGAGTCCGCCCGATAACAGCGCGCCGAAGGGAACATCGCTTCTCAGGCGTTTGAATACGGCCTGTTCGATGGTTTCCTTCAGGGCAGCGACAGCGTCCGCCTTACTCCAGGCGACAGGGCTGTCGTCGGGGATGTCATAATAGCGGTGCAGCCCGGTCGCGGAATCGAACACCGCGCCGGCGGGAAATTCCGTGATCGAATCGCAATAGCCTGACAGGGCCTTGGCCTCGGATGCGAAGGCGATGGCGCCGTCCTTTTCGCCAAAATAGAGAGGCTTGATGCCGATGGGATCGCGGGCCGCGATGAGCCTTTCGCTATTCGCAAGGACAAATGCGAACATACCGTCCAGGCGAGAAACGGCCTGGGGGCCGTGGCGCGTGATCAGATGAAGGATTGATTCCGAATCCGAGCCGGTCCGATAAGCCGTTGCGGGGATTTCCCCGCGCAGTTCCTTATCGTTGTAAATCATGCCATTGGCAATCAGGCTCCATGAGCCGTCCCGGGTCGCGAGCGGTTGTTCCCCACCTTCCGGATCGATGATGGCAAGACGGCAATGGCCCAGGACCGCCTCGCCCTGGCCGACCGGTCGCAGAGCCTGTCCGTCGGGGCCACGGTGTCTCTGGAGCTGGAGCATTTCCTGCACCGGCCCCGCATTCCTGGCGCCCCATATAGCTGCTAATCCACACATAAACCTTATACCAATGGTCGAAATTTCCCCCCCCGTCGGGCGTCTGCCGTCCGGGCCGTATTGTCATCCATATTTTCCGCTTTCACAGGAGTATATATCGCTTCGCAAAATGATGCAAATTTGCATATAAATATAAATATAAAGACGTAATAGATTTCTATTATTTAGAAAGGCAAAATATAATATTAATAAAACAACTATTCATTTCGCGGCTCGAATTTTATTTACGAAAGTATATTAATTATTTTTTGCAAGCGTGATATATATTATGGGAATAAGCATGCATTATTTGGAATTCGCGTAAATATCTTGCGTCGATTCGCTGAGGCGGCAATGGCGATATGCATCGCATATGCTCGCGCGAGGCCACGCATTGGACGCTCGCGCCCCGCGCGGCTCCGGGCGGTTGGAGCCAGGTTCAGCCGTCTGCCTCGAACGCGGCGATCGCGTCGAGGAAGATATCCGCGAAGGCGTCCAGCTTGGCCTGGCCGACGCCGAAGACCGCTGAGAAGGCTTCCCGGTCGGCCGGGCGGCGGGCGGCCATGTCGATCAGGGTCTTGTCGGAGAAGATGACATAGGCCGGCACGGCGCGTTCATGGGCCAGGTCCAGCCGCAGTTTTTTCAATTCCTGCAACAGTTCGACCGCCTCCGGCGCCAGCGCTTCAGCCTCGGCGCGCTCCTTGCGGCGCGGCTGGCGGCCGGGTTTGCGGACCGTATCGGGGCGGAAGCGGAATTCGGCCTCGCCCTTCAGCAGCGCCATGCCCTTCTCCGCCAGCCGCAGCCCGCCGAAACCCTGGATGTCGATGGCGAGAAAGCCCGACGCCACGAGCTGGCGGATCATGGCGTTCCATTCCTGGCTGGTCCGGTCGGCGCCGACGCCGAAGGTGGGCAGCCGGTCATGGCCCGATGAGGCGGTCTTGTCGGTCTGCTTGCCGGTCAGGACGTTGACGATATGCGCCGCGCCCCAGCGCTGGCCGGTGCGGTAGACCGCCGACAGCGCCTTTTGCCCGTCCTCGCTGGCGTCCACCGTCTCCACCGGGTTGAGGCACAAATCGCAGCGCCCGCAAGGCTCCGCTTCCTCACCGAAATATTGCAGCAGCATGCGCCGCCGGCATTCGGGGGCCTCGCAATAGGCCAGCAGCGCATCCAGGCGCTTGTGCTCGCGGCGCTTGCGCTCGTCGCTGCTGTCTTCCTGTTCGATGAAAGTGCGGCGCATGCGGATATCGTCCAGCCCGTACAGCATCATCGTCTCGGCCGGCAGCCCGTCGCGCCCGGCGCGGCCGATCTCCTGGTAATAGGCTTCCGGGCTGCCGGGCAGGTCGGCATGGAAGACATAGCGGATGTCCGGCTTGTCGATGCCCATGCCGAAGGCGATGGTGGCGGCGATCACCATGCCGGGCTCGGTCATGAAGCGGTCCTGCACGCCGTTGCGCGCGTTCGCGTCCATGCCGGCGTGATAGGCCATCGCCTTGTGGCCGGCCTCGCGCAGCAACTCTGCGGCCTCCTCGGTTTTCTTGCGCGAGAGGCAATAGACGATGCCGGCCTCGCCGCGGTGGGCGTCGGCGAAATCCAGCATCTGCTTCTTCCAGCTCTTCTTCATCTCGACGGCGAGCGTCAGGTTCGGCCGGTCGAATCCGGTGACGATGACCTCCGCGTCGCCGCCGAACAGACGCGCCGCGATATCGTCGCGGGTGATCCGGTCGGCGGTGGCGGTCAGGGCGGCGATGGGAACGCCGGGGAAGATATTGCGCAGCTGTCCAAGATCGGCATATTCCGGACGGAAGGCCGGGCCCCATTGCGAGATGCAATGCGCCTCGTCAATGGCGAACAGCCTGGGCGAGAGCTTCGCCACCGCCGCCAGCATCCGTTCATTCATCAAACGTTCCGGCGACATATACAGCAACGTCACCTCGCCTGCCTGAACCCTGCCCCAGGTCGCGATATTTTCCTCGCGCGGGATCGAGGAATTGATGGTCGCCGCCGCGATCCCGTTCAGCCGCAGCGCCGCCACCTGGTCCTGCATCAGCGCCACCAGCGGCGAGACGATGATGTTCAAGCCCCCGGTGAGCAGCGCCGGCACCTGGTAGCAGAGCGACTTGCCCGATCCGGTCGGCATGACCGCCAGCATGTTGCGCCCGGCCAGCAGCGCGGCGATGGCCTCACCCTGCCCCGGGCGGAAGGCATCGAAGCCGAACCGGTCGCGCAGGATTCGCATCGTTTCCTGGTCTGGTTCGCCGGGCATCTCGCGTCGCGGTCTCCTGAGCTTGAATCTGGCCGTTGCCGGCACGCCGCTTTTTAGACTGCCCCGGCGGGCCTGTCCAATTTTGAGCCGCCGGCAAAAAAAGGGCCGGTGCGGGGTTCCGCACCGGCCCAGGGGTTGCGGGCTCGGATGTTCGAACGGTGGAGAGCCGATAGTCCGTTTACACCTCTTCGTAGCCCGTGATCATCGCCTTGATGTGGGCCATGGGCGTGTGCCCGGCCGTCGCGAAGTAGACATGGACCACGAAGAACACCACCATCATGAAGGCCGCCGCCGTGTGCACGAAGGCGACCAGGGCCAGATCCAGGCCGCCGAGGCCGAGGGCCGCCCAGTCCGAATAGTAGAGATAGAGCAGCCCGCTGACCCAGATCGCCGGATTGATGATCAGCTTGACGCCCAGGTAGGCCAGCTTCTGCAGCGGGTTGTGCTTGGACAACGTGGTCTGGCGGAACGGATGCGGGGCGTCGGTGAAGATGCCCGTGAGGTAGTAGCGGACCATCGCCAGCAGCTTGTCGGTCGTCGGGATATACTGCTTCCATTCCCCGGTGGTGAAGTGCCAGAAGATGGCGAACACCCAGAGGCCGATCAGCAGCCAGGCGGCGGTGGTATGCACCTCCTGGGCGGTCTCGTATCCGAACAGGCTGTATGTCCCGTGGATTTCGAAACCGGTTGCGCCCATGGTGATGATCAGCGCCGCCTGCGACCAGTGCCAGAAGCGCTCGAAGCGTTTGAAGACATAGATTCGTTCGGTATTCATCGCGCTATTTCCTTCTGGTATGGGTGTAGTAGCGCATGCCGCCATGCCCGAGGACGGCGAGCAGTGCAAGAACGAGTGCCGTCCAGCCCAGCATATCCAGCCAGCCGGTCTGGTCCCGCCCGGGCATATAGATACCCGTGATGCCGGCCATGCGCCCGTTCTGGCTGTGGCATTCCTCGCAGGTCACGGCGTCTTCCTTGGGGGCGACCATGTGGGTGATCGGCCAGGCCATTTCGGTCTCGACGAAGCCCAGTTCGCCGCTGTAGGTGGCGCCCACGGCGGTCATGCCGGCGTCTACGGCCTTGTCCCAGTCGTAGTTGCGCCAGTAGGCGCTATCGTCCTTGCCGAACGTATGGACCACGGCCAGGGTCTGGAGGCCCACGTCATAGGCCTGCTTGCCGCGCATCACCTTGAACGGCCAGATCCGCGAGTTCGGATCGTCCGGGCCGCCACCATATTTGTTGATGGGAACGACCTCGCTGCCGTCGACGGTATCGCCGAACAGGGTGTAGTCCACCGTGCCGTTGAACCAGCGATATTCGGGGATGACATGCTCGTCCCAGCCGAAATCGCCCTTCATGCCGGAATAGATTTCCAGGCCCTTTTCGTCACGGATCTTCATCGGCTGGCCGTTTTCGTCGAGCCGGCCCGCCGTGGACCAGTCCCACCACATCTTCGTGCTGTAGCCGCCGCGGGCGAACCTTGGCACGTGACAGGTCGCGCAGGCGATCTTGTCGGTGTGGTCGTTCAGCT
>CAMYNJ010000139.1 GCA_947259795.1 uncultured Alphaproteobacteria bacterium
GCCGAGGACGTGCTGAAGACGCTGGAAACCGGCGAGCAATCCGGCGCGGTGGCGAAGCTGGCCGACGATTTGCCGCTGTTCGCGGTGGCGCCGCAAACCCCCGCGTCGACAGCCCCCGCCGGGCCGTCGCCGGTGGAAGAGGCGCTTGCCGGAATCAGCCCGGACGATCTGACACCGCGCGAGGCGCTGGAAGAGCTTTACCGGCTGAAACGTCTTGCCGACGGCGATGAGTGAGACCGGGCAGCATCTCGCCGATATCCGCGCCATTCTCGACGCGGCGCGGGCCGGCGCCGCAGTCCCGCGGGATCACCTGTCGGCCATGGCCCACCGCTATCTCGCCTCGTCGCGCGAGGGCTGCGGACGCATCTCGCCGGACGCCCTGGCGGATCTGATTCGCAGCGAGCTGGCCGGCCGATTCATCCATCAGGAGCGCGCGCCGGACGAGACGCAGGCGACGAGGATGTTGGCCGCCGCCTTGCGCCGCGCCCAGGTGGATGTCGACAACCGGACCCATTTCATCCCCTGCCGGCTGTTCGACGGTGGCGAGCCAACGGGACTCGCCGTTGGACCGGTCATGTTCCAGCGGACCGAGTCCTTTCATGCGGCGCATCGGGATGAACTTGCCACGGATCCGGAGTTCGCCGCCCTGATCGAACGCGATTTCGCCCCCTGGGACTGGACGGCAGAGGTCACGGTACGCGGCTGCGATCGGATCATCTCACGCGAGCGCGCCCACAGGGCGGTCGACGGCGCGTTGGATATGCTGCGGCTGTTCGCCGGCGCCGAAGCCTCGCGCTGTCTCGGCCGCGCCGGTGCGCCGGGGCTGTCGGCGGTCATGCCTGCGGGGTTGTGGGCCGATTCGACAGGGCGGCTGCATCCTGTCCGCGCCGAGGGGACGGCGCCCGCTGCCGATCCCGGATGGTTGAAGCGCGCCCATGACGAAGCGGGCCGCGATTGGCTGGACCGCGCCGGCCGTTGCCTGGAGCCCCTCACCGATCCGGCTCTGGCCTGGCCGCTGGCCGACCGGTTCCGAGAGGCCGCTTCCTGGTTTGGCGAGGGCGTGACCGAAAGCTACCGGGCTGCCCGCATCCTGGCCTTCGTCACGGCGATCGAGCGCGCGGTGGTCCCCGGCGACCATGCCGAAGTCTGGCGCGCCGTCACCCGCCGTGCGGCGATCCTGGCCCATGACGCCGAAGGCGGCGATTTGAAGGATTGGCTCGACAGGGCTGGGAAGATCTATGAGATCCGCTCGCAGATCACCCATGGGGGCGTGTCTCCCTTCGCGCCTCAGGCCGGCGTCCTGGAGCCGGCGGCGGCTGAACTGGCGGGCGCCGCGCTGCATGGTGCGTTGGCGTTCTATGAGAGGCTGGGACTAACGCATGCCGGTTTTTCGGCCGAGCAGCTGGAAAAGGACTTCCGCAAACTGGAAGCTACAATATTGCCGGGCTGACCGTTACCAGTCGAACCCGTTTCGGGTCTCATCCAGGGCGCGCCGCAGGGCCACCCGGTCGTCGACGCCGCCCAGCGGGCGAACGGCCGCATCGATCCGGCGCGCCGCGTTGTAGCCTTCGGCCGCGGGTGCGGCCGGCAGATAGCCGAAGGCTGCCTGAAACCTGTTCTTAAAGGCCTCCGCAGACGCAGGCCGCAGTTGTCCCGGGGCGAGCAGGGCGGTTCGCGAGCCCGCGACCAGGAGCCCGATTTCTTCCGCCGCGTCCTCCGGCCCGATAATAGCAAGGATATCAATCTGCTCACGCTGCAGCAGCGCACGAACGCCCGCCAGCGACTCCCGGTCCAGATCGACCGGGTAAAGATAGACGTCCAGGCCGCCTAGATGGCCGTCCGACTCCTCGTCTGGATGGGCGTCCCGCTCGCGGGTCGCCAGCAGGAAGCCGTCCCGCACCTGCCGGGAGTTGGCGGCCGATGGCTCGGCAAGGGCGATGACCAGCGCAACGTTAAAACTGTGCGCCTTCGCCGTTCCGACAAAACCCGTTAGCCCCGCGACCAGTACCGCAATCGGCAGAATCGTTTTCATTATTCCTCCCCGAATCTGGTTCCAGACGACCTGTCGTGAAAAGCCCGGCAAAGTCAACAATCGCGGCCAGAACGAACCACCACTTGAAATCCACGCCTTTCTGGCGCAAGTCTCTGCCATGACCAGCCTGAAGAACCGCCGGGATATCATTGACCGCGCCGCCGTCATGGAGGCCGCGCACGCGACCGTCGATGCCGCGAAGAACGACGCCGCGGCGCAGCGCGCCCTGTTGGGCATCTACAAGGCTGCGCTGGAGCAGGGTCGCGCTGTCGTGCGAAAGCGGTTCGAAAAGGACCAGAACGGCACGGCGGCAGCGGCCGGGCTGTGCTTCCTGATGGATCAGATCATCCGCATCATGCATGACGTGGCGGTCACGCGGTTCTATCGGGTGGCCAACCCAACCGCGGGCGAGCATCTGGCGATCGTCGCGGTTGGCGGCTACGGGCGCGGCGAACTGGCGCCCCATTCCGACATCGACCTCTTGTTCCTGCTGCCCTACAAGAAAACCCCCTTCAGCGAACAGGTGGTCGAGCATATGCTCTATCTGCTGTGGGACATGGGGCTGAAGGTCGGGCACGCCACGCGGTCGGTCGACGAATGCATGCGCCAGGCCAAGGCCGACATGACGATCCGCACCGGCATCCTGGAGGCGCGCTTCATCTGGGGCAGCAAGCGGCTCTTCACCGAACTGCGCAAGCGGTTCCTGAAAGAGGTTGTCGCCGGTACGGGCCCCGAATTCGTCGAGGCCAAGCTGACCGAGCGCGACGACCGGCATACCCGCATGGGCGATTCGCGCTATGTGCTGGAACCCAATATCAAGGACGGCAAGGGCGGCCTGCGCGACCTGCAGACGCTCTACTGGATCGGCAAGTACCTTTATCAGGTGAACGATGTCAGCGAGCTCGTCGAGCGCGAAGTGTTGCACAGGAACGAAGCTGAACGTTTTGCCAAGGCGCATGATTATCTGTGGACGCTGCGTTGCCACCTGCATTTCCTAACCGACCGGCCCGACGAACGGCTGACCTTCGACGTTCAGCCCGAACTGGCGCGGCGCATGGGCTACGCCGACCGCGGCAGCGCCAAGGGCGTCGAGCGCTTCATGAAACATTACTTCCTGATCGCCAAGGATATCGGCGATCTGACCCGCATCTATTGCGCGGCGCTGGAGGCCCGGCACCAGCGCCGCCGCCGCCTGCGGCTGCCCGGCTTCG
This sequence comes from uncultured Alphaproteobacteria bacterium, assembly GCA_947259795.1. Classification (GTDB taxonomy): domain Bacteria; phylum Pseudomonadota; class Alphaproteobacteria; order UBA8366; family JADFVY01; genus JADFVY01. The sequence continues at coordinate 3,244 of CAMYNJ010000139.1, forward strand.
CGCTGCTGAGCAGGGAGGTCGAAGGATTTCCGCTGGAGGGCGACCGGCTGTCGGTACCGTCAAAAACCCATTTCCGCGACCACCCCATTGACCTGTTGCGCCTGTTCGCAGTGGCCCAGGCCCATGAGCTGGACATCCATCCGGACGCGCTGCATCTGATAACCCGAAATCTCAACAAGATCGGCAAGAAACTGCGCGAAGACCCGGAAGCCAACCGGATTTTCATGAATATCCTGACCTCGCCGAAAGACCCGGAAATGTCGCTGCGCCGAATGAACGAGGCCGGCGTTTTCGGCAAATTCGTCCCCGATTTCGGCCGCGTCGTCGCCCAGATGCAATACGACATGTACCATGTCTACACCACCGACGAGCACACCATCTTCGCCATCGGCATCGTGAACCGCATCGAAAAGGGCCTGCTGGCCGAGGAACTGCCGCTGGCCACCGAGATCATTAAGAACGTGCTGTCGCGCGAGGTCCTCTATATTGCCGTGCTGCTGCATGACATCGCCAAGGGCCGCGGCGGCGATCATTCGCTGCTGGGGGCCGAGGTGGCGCGCAAGCTCTGCCCGCGGCTGGGGCTTTCGCCGGAACAGACCGAAACGGTGGCCTGGCTGGTCGAACATCACCTCGCGATGAGTCGCACCGCCTTCAAGCGCGACCTCAACGACCCCAAGTCGATCGCCGACTTCGCCGAACGGGTGCAGTCGCCGGAACGGCTGCGCCTGCTGCTGGTGCTGACCGCCGCCGATATCCGCGCTGTCGGCCCGCATGTCTGGAATGGCTGGAAGGGGTCGCTGCTGCGCGAGCTCTATCATCTGACCGAGGAAAGGCTGTCGGGTGGCGATACGCCTGACGTGCGCGATGTGCGCGCCGGCCGGGTCAAGGATGCGATACGCGACGCCCTGGCCGACTGGCCGGAAGAAGAGCTGGAGGCGCATCTGGCGCGCGGCCACCCGCGCTACTGGCTGAGCTTCGACAAGGACAGCCTGCTGCGCCATGCCCGGCTCGCCTGCGAGGCCGACCGGTCCGGCCGGCCGCTTACCGTCGACACCCGGGTCGATTCTTATCATGCGGTGACGGAAGTCACGGTCTATACACCAGACCATCCCGGCCTGTTCAGCCGCATCACCGGCGCGCTTTCGGTCAGCGGCGCGAACATCGTCGATGCGCGAATCACCACCTTCGGCGACGGTATGGCGCTGGACGTGTTCCAGGTACAGGACGCCGAGGGTGGCGCCTTCGACCGGCCGGACAAGCTGGCGCGCCTGTCGGCCCTCATCGAACAGTCCCTCGGCGGCCAATTGCGCCCTGCGAAAGAGCTTGAGGCCGGCACGGCGATTCCCAGCCGCACGCGGGTCTTCTCGGTGCCGCCGCGCGTATTGATCGACAATTCGGCCAGCCGTACCAACACGGTGATCGAGGTCAACGGCCGCGACCGGCCCGGCCTGCTTTACGATCTGACCTACGCGCTGACCAGGCTCGGCCTGCAGATTTCCAACGCCAAGATCTCCACCTATGGAGAGCGCGTGGTCGATGTGTTCTATGTGCGCGACGTCTTCGGCATGAAGGTCGATCACGAAGCCAAGCAGAAGCAGATCCGCGAGGCCCTGCTGCCCATCCTTGACAAGGCGAACCCGAAGGAAGACGCGAAAGAAGAGGCGAAGAAAGAAAAGCCGGCAGGCGCCGCCGCCGCCGAATAGCCTTTTTTCCGCCGCCTCTATCGGCTATGTCTCGGCGCATGGCGCTGCTGAAATCCATCACGACCCTTGGATCCTACACCATGATCAGCCGGGTCCTGGGGCTGGCCCGCGAGATCCTGCTCGCTGACGTGGTCGGGCCGGGCAAGGTGCTGGACGCCTTCATTTTCGCCTTCAAGTTCCCGAATTTTTTCCGCCGCATGTTCGCCGAGGGTGCCTTCAACGCCGCCTTCGTACCGCTGTTCGCGGGCCGCCTGCAGGAAGAGGGGCATGAGGCCGCGCGCCGCTACGCCGGCGAGGTTGTGGCGGTGATGGCGGCCTGGATGCTGTTCCTCACCATGCTGGCGATGGCGGCGATGCCCTGGATCATGATCGCCCTGGCCTGGGGCTGGACGGATCAGATGGAGAAATTCGATCTCACCGTCAACCTGACGCGAATCACCTTCCCGTACCTTATGTTCATGGTGCTGACGGCGATGCTCAGCGGCATGATGAACTCGCTGGGCCGGTTCGCCGCCGCCGCCGCCGCGCCGATCCTGCTGAATATTGCGCTGATAACGGCGCTGCTGCTGGTTCATTATGGAGTGATCGAGGCCGCCGGGCATGCGTTGGCCTGGGCGGTGGCAATCGCCGGCATGGCGCAGTTCCTGTGGCTGGTGCTGGCCTGCCGCCGCATGGATATCCTGCCCCGCATGCCCTGGCCGAAACTGACACCGGGCGTGCGGCGGCTTTTCGTATTGATGCTGCCTGCGGTGATCGGGGCCAGCGTGGTCCATATCAACCTGCTGATCGACGTCTTCCTGGCGACGCTGCTACCGGAAGGCTCGCTGAGCTTCTTGTTCCTCGCCGACCGGATCAACCAGTTCCCGCTGGGCGTGGTCGGCGTGTCGGTGGGGGTGGCGCTGCTACCGCTGATGACGCGGCAACTGCGCGCGGACGACGCCGCCGCCGCCACTCATAACCAGAATCGCGCCATCGAGTTCGCCCTGTTCCTGACGGTCCCGGCCGCCGCCGCCTTTCTGGCGCTGGGCGAGCCGATCATTCGCGTGGTCTTCGAGCGTGGCGCCTTCCTGCCCGAACATACACCGCAGACCGCGCTGGCGCTGGCCGCGTTTGCCGTCGGCCTGCCGGCGGCGGTGCTGATCAAGGCGTTTCAGCCGGGCTTCTATGCCCGCGAGGATACGGTGACACCCTTCAAGATCGGCGTGACCGCGGTATTCCTGAATATCCTGCTGGCGGTGACGCTGATGCAGTTCATCCTGCATGTGGGTATTGCGCTGGCGACCTCGATCGCCTACTGGTTCAACGCGGTATTGCTCGGTTACGTCCTGCATCGCCGCGGTCAGCTTCTACTGGACGACCGCCTGAAAAAGCGCGTGCCGCTGATCGTCTTTTCCGCCGCCATCATGGCTGTCGCCGTCTGGTGGCTGGCGCTGATCCTGGCGGCGCCCCTGGGCGGGCCGCTGTGGCAGAAGGTCGTTGCGCTGGCCGCCATCGTCGTCGCCGGCGGCGCCGTCTATGGCGGGCTGGCGTTGATCACGGGCGCGATGAAATTGTCCGACCTTTCCGCCCTGCGACGCGGGTCACCCCCTGCTGCTTGACCGAACCCTTTGAAGCAGCGATAAACCCGCCTCAGCCGAATCCCCGGCCACCGCAATCGTTCACGGAGTCCACACCCATGAACCGGATCTTTTCGGGCATCCAACCCACCGGAAACCTGCATCTCGGCAATTATCTCGGCGCTGTCCGCAACTGGGTCAGCCTGCAGCACGACTATGAATGCATCTATTGCATGGTCGATTTGCATGCGATCACCCAGTGGCAGGATCCGGAGGAGCTTCGCAAATCCACCCGCGAGGTCACGGCCGCGCTGATCGCCGCCGGCATCGACCCGAAGAAGAACATCGTCTTCAACCAGAGCCAGAATCCCGACCATGCGCAACTTGCCTGGATCTTCAACTGCGTGGCGCGGATGGGCTGGCTGAACCGCATGACCCAGTTCAAGGAGAAGGCGGGCAAGCATCGCGAAAACGCCTCCGTGGGCCTTTATGCCTATCCGGTCCTGATGGCAGCCGATATCCTGGCCTACAAGGGCACGCATGTGCCGGTGGGTGAGGATCAGAAGCAGCATCTGGAGCTGGCCCGCGACATCGCGCAGAAATTCAACAGCGACTATGGCGTCGAGTTCTTCCCGATCACCGAGCCGTTGATCCTGGGCACGGCGACCCGCGTCATGTCGCTGCGCGACGGCAAGAACAAGATGTCGAAATCCGACCCATCCGACTACAGCCGCATCAATTTCACCGACGGCCCGGACGAGATCGCCAAAAAGATCCGCAAGGCCAAGACCGACCCGGAGCCGCTGCCCGGTGAGGCCAGAGGGCTTGAAGGCCGGCCGGAGGCCGCCAACCTGGTCGGCATCTACGCCGCGCTGTCCGACAAGAGCGTCGAGCAGGCGCTGGCCGACGTCGGCGGCAAGCAGTTCTCCGAGTTCAAGCAGATCCTCAGCGAGCTCTGCGTCGAGGTGCTGGGCCCCATCGGCAACGAGATGAAGCGTCTGGTCGCCGAGCCGCAGCATATCGATGCCATCCTGCGCGACGGCGCCGACCGCGCCCGCGAGACCAGCCGGCCGATCCTTGAAGAGGTTAAGGATATCGTCGGCTTCGTGCTTCCGTTGAAGGGATGACGGCCGGCGTAAACCGGGCGCCGCAGGCCGGGTCGAACGGGCGCGCCTATCTGCTGCTGACGTTCACAACCCTGTGCTGGGGCGCGAACGCCGTGTTCGGGCGGATGGCGGTCGGCGAAATATCTCCGATGGCGCTGGTTGCCGGGCGCTGGATGGGCGTATCGCTGCTTCTGGCGCTGTTCGCCCACCGGCATCTGCGGCGCGACTGGCCGGTGCTGCGCCCGCACCTGCCCTTCCTGGCGGCCATGGGGGCATTGGGCTTTACTTCGTTCAACGCGATCTTCTATGTCTCGGCCCATTACACCACCGCGGTGAATATCGGAATTATCCAGGGCTCGATTCCGATGTTCATTCTTTTGGGCGCTTTTGCGGCCTACCGCACGCGGATAACGGGGCTTCAGGCCGCCGGCGTCGTGCTGACGATGACCGGCGTGGCCATCGTGGGGTCCGGCGGCAGCCTGGCGCGTCTGGCCGCGCTTTCGGTGAATTTCGGCGACGTGCTGATGGTTGCCGCCTGCGTCCTTTACGCCGGCTACACGGTGGGATTACGCAAACGCCCGCCGGTCTCGGCCCTTGGCCTGTTCGCGGTGATGGCGTTCGCCGCCTTCCTGGCCTCGCTGCCACTTGTATTCGCCGAGGTGTCGCTCGGCCGTTTCCTGTGGCCGACGGCGACCGGCTGGATAATTGTTGCCCTGGTCACCCTGTTCCCGTCCTTCCTGGCGCAGATTTTCTTCATCCAGGGCGTGACGCTGATCGGGCCGGGCCGGGCCGGAATTTTCGTGAACCTGGTTCCCGTATTCGCATCGATCCTGGCGGTAATTCTCCTCAACGAATCATTCGAATTCTTCCATGCGATCGCCCTCGCCCTCGTCCTCGGCGGGATCTGGCTGTCCGAGCGCGGGAAAAGCCAAGGGTGAGCCCCGTCCGCGGGATCAACCGCGCAAGGGCACATGGACCATTTCGGACCGGTTCCCTTGACTTGGCGCGATGCCTCAATGCCCGCGATCAGTTTTCGGGTGAAGGGGTCTTCAAGGTTTCTTCATCCAGCGTAGCGCGAACCGATGCAGCCAGTTCCGAACGTCTGTAAGGCTTGTTCAGCAGGTTGGCGGACAGCCTGGAGACGATGTCGCCCTCATCGTCCGCATATTCCTTCTTTTCACTTGTGAACCCGCTGGTCAGCAAGATTTTGAGATCGGGGCGGACCTTGTGAACCGCCAGCGCGAGTTGATAACCGTCCATACCGCCAGGCATGATGACGTCACAGAACAGCAGGTTGATATGCTGCTTGTCCTTGATTATCTTCAACGCCTGCGCAGGATTGGTTGCCATGAGGGTTTTGTAGCCGAGCCTTTCAAGATGCGTGGCCGCCAACTCGGCCAGGGCTTCCTCGTCATCCAAGACCAGGATCGTTTCTGAGCCACCCGCAAGCTTTTCTTGCATCTTCTTTGTTGTTTGGCGCCCCGTGATATCGCTATGGGCGCGAGGCAGGTAAATACGCACGGTCGTTCCCTTACCGGCTGTTGAATCGATATTGATATGACCGCCCGAGCGTTGAACGAAGCCATAAACCATGCTGAGGCCCAGCCCGGTCCCCTGGCCTTCCTCCTTGGTAGAGAAGAATGGCTCGAACGCTTTTTCCCTCACCTCCGGTGACATGCCAGTCCCGGTATCGCTGACGGATACCATCACAAATTCCCGGGCTTGGCTGGATGCGTTCGGCCCTGCATGGTTTTCGTCGAGGATACTGTTCGCTGTTTCAATGGTCAGGACACCGCCCCCACTGGACATGGCGTCTCTTGCATTAAGGGCGAGGTTGAGTATGGCGTCGTCCAGATCCCCGGGATCAACATCAACTTGCCACAGATCGTCGGCAAGACGGTTTTCGATCTCGATTGATGCGGTCAAAGACTTGGCGATCAGTTCCCGCATGTTTTCAATGGACCTGTTCACCGATATTTTCTGCCGGCCGAATGGAGTTTGCCGCGAGAACCCAAGCAGTTTCTTGGTGATGTCTTGTCCCCGGCCAATGCCCCGAAGCGCGGTATCCACCCGTTTCGAAATTGTCGAATCGCCGGCGACCATTTCCCGAATGAGTTCAAGATTGCCCATGACCACGCCGAGAATGTTGTTGAAATCGTGCGCGATACCGCCGGTCAGTTGACCAACCGCCTCCATTTTTTGAGCACGGCGGAGAGCTTCCTCTGATTTCTTCGTTTCGGTGATGTCTCGCCCTATGCTCTGAATTGTTTTTACATCGCCATTATCGTCATAGAAAATACTGATATTCCACTCTACAAAACAAACCGAACCATCCCGGCCTTTCTGACGGTTATTAAGCCGTACGGTATTTTGTTTTGCTGCAATCCAGCTGTGGAATGCCGCACGCGTCGCATCCCTGTCCTCGGGCAAAACGAAGTCAAAAGCAGGCAGGCCAACGCAATCTTTTGGCGAAATACCAAGAATGCGCCCGGCAACATGGTTGACGAACAGGAACTTGCCGCTACTGTCGACGACCGTAACCAGATCCGTTGTTCCTTCAATGAGATCTTTGTATCGCTCTTCACTTTCGCGCAGCACCCTGTCGATTTCCCGGCGCTTGATCATGTGCTGGTTGATGGATGTCACCAATATACCCAGCTCATCATGTTCGTGGCCGGCCGGGGTCTCCAGTAAACCCGCATTCTGGATAGCCGGATCAACCTCTCGGAATTTGTTGATGAGGTTGGTCAAAGGTCTTGTCAGCACGGCTCGAAACAGGATGATGAGGATGGTTGCGAGCAGGATGTTCTGCGCAAACTGAGCCGCGGCATTTATTTTTATCCGATTGACGACGCCGCCCGAAAGAAATCCCGGGTCTATTTTTATGGATAGCCGCCCTACGGGTTGAGGGTAATTTTCGTATTGAAGGACGATCGTGCGAGCCTCCAGATCGGAAAAGAATCTACTTGCCCATTCCCAACCAGTTGCTTGCGTGGTAGGCCGTTCAACGTATGCGAGTTTGCGGCCCTGATCGTCCAGTAATTCAGCTTGCGAAATTGCCCCATAGGCCAATAGTCCTGACAAAACCTCTTCAGCCGAAGCAGAGTTCAGCTGGTATGCGGCTCTCGACGCCGAAGGCCGGATCGCATCAAGAATTTGATTTATAGCGCGCTCGGATCTGGCTTTTTCGTTGTATGCATCAACGATAATTTGTCCTGCACTCATCAGAATGCCAAGCAAGACGGCCGCGCCTGCGGCAAGTAATGTCAAGCGAAAACTGATATTATGTTTACCAATTGAAAACATATAAGGTTTCCAGAACAACCATCATTGTTATAAAAAGAGAATTATTCTCATGTATTCTTTACTAAGGAAGTTTTGTGCCGTGCGATCTTAATATCACTTTAAAATCTCTTGATCTTACGAAAGTTTTTATTATTGGATTTATCGCCTCCAAAAAAAGAAGGGTATGGGGGGACGCATGACATACGATCCCGACATTTGAACTGCCGAGAACGACTGTGGGGTTGAATGACGTGGGTGCGGCGCCCTGAACATGAAAGGAAGTCAGAATATCGGGAAGCCAGCCTCCGATTGCATCGAGCCGTTTATTCATCAACATCCGTACTTTCGTATCCTGATCCGCCACGTACAAAACGTCGGCCGATACGTCGCGAAGCATGCCCTCGAGGTTTGAGCCATTGAGTATGCCGACCCTTTTGCCCGCAAGGTCGCCAAGGCTCAGGATTGCGGGAGTTCCCGGAGCCATAAAAATATACTGCTTGCTGACAAAGAAAATTTCGCTGTCGATAAGATCGGTACCGGCATCGCCGAACGTTGCTACAAGCGCCGAGTCAAGCGCCCAGATACAATCGGCTTCACGCTCAAAGAAGAACCTCATCGCCCGTTTGAACGGATAAACCCTGTAATCGTATTGCTGCCCCGATTGGCGCAACACGGCCGAGAGGATTTCCGCGTACAAACCTTCTCCGCTGGCTGTTTGAAGTCCTGCTCCAATTTCCATTGATACAATCTTGACCGCATCTGCCCTCGACTCTTCCGGGTTCGCCGAAAAAAGGAGCAGGCTTGCCGCGGCAATGAGCAATCTGGCGATGAGCATTTTCCTGCCCTTTAGAATTGCTGCGGGTGACCTTGCCGTCCGGCATACAGCCAAAACTGCCCTCTCAAGTATATGTATTCGCCATTTTTAATACGATAGTTGTAATTTGCAACTGCCTATCTAAGTCTGGCAGTTCCATTCTGCCAAAAGCTGCAACCGAACGGCGGCAACATTCAGGTAAATTGCCGGTCTCCAGGCAGATTCAGCATGCGCGCTCGCGCTGGGTCTGGTGCTCGGTGGAATCTGGTCGTCGGAACGCGGCAAGGCGGCTTGATTTGCACGCCGAATTTCGCGGTTCCCTACTTCCGGCGCGACGGAATCACCAGCCGGTTGATCCAGTTGCGGACTTCCGTGCGCCGCACTTCCTCGTTCATAATATCGGCGTCGATGCCCAGCTTCCAGGCGATGTCGTAGCGCGACGGGTCCTGATGCAGGGTTTCCAGCAGGTCGACATGGGCTTCGCCGTCCTCACGGGTTTGGAAGAAGCCGAGTTCCATCAGCTTGCCGATGCGGCACCAGGTCAGCCGCGCCATCTCGTGCAGATCATATTCCGGGTGGTACTGCAGGCCCCAGAAGACGCCACCCTGCCAGGTCACGCTGACCGACTGCACCCGGGTGAAATGGTTGGAGGCCAGCAGCACCGCCCCCGGCGGCAGGTGGGTGATCTCGTCCACATGGCTGATGAAGGCGTCGAATACACCTGCCTTGCCCTCGTAGAGCGGATGCGAGCGGCCTTCCGGCGTCAGCGCGATCTTGCGGGCGACGCCCATCTCGCGGCCGCGCGGGTTCGGTGCGCACAGGCCCCCGGCGGCGACAACCGCGATCTGCGCCGCCCAGCAGCTGCCAAAACTCGGCACGCCGGCACGGAAGGCCTCGCGGCAGAACTCGATCTGGGTATGGACGCGCGGGTCGTCGTCGAAGACGGTCAGGCTGCAGCCGGTCCAGGCGATGCCGTCATAGTTTTTCAGTTCCGTGCCCTTGGGCAGCGAGACGCCGGGATCCGACGGGAACAGCACGTCGATGTCAGCGGCGCCGCCCGGCGTCGCGCCCTTCAGCATACGGGTATACTGGTCGGCCGCCATGCTGGCGCCACCGGCGACCAACTCGTCGCGGGCCTCCCTGTTGTAGCCGTCGATTACCAGAAAACGTAGATTATCGGCCATTGTCGGGTATCCCTCTTCTTAACGCCCGGCCACGCGATCGATGGCCGCGGGCAGTTCGGCGTGGCTTGCACAGATCGCCTCGGCGCTGGTCGTGTCCTTGTCGTGGGCGCGCTTGGCGATGAACAGGATCGCTTTCATGCCCAGCGCCTGCGGCCCCTTAACGTCGTTATGGTCGCGGTCGCCGATATGGATCATCTCGGGAATCTCGCACCCCATCTGGCCGGCGGCGGATTCGAACATCGACTTATGCGGCTTGGAATGGCCGACCTCGTCGGAAAAGGCGAAGCCGGAAAAATACTGCATCAGCCCGTGAACCTCCAGCAGGTCGCGCAGGCAGCGGCCCGGCGAGACGATGGTGTCGGAAACGATGCACAGCTTGTAGCGCCCGGCGAGATCTTCCAGAGCTTCTTTCGCGCCGGCGATGGTGTCGGGCGGGATATCGACCTCCATCTCTTCATGTTCCTTGACGATCTTCGCGAAGACGTCATCCGGCAGCCTGCGGCCCAGGCCGTTCAGGACGACGTCCAGCCGGTCGGCGATTTCCCAGGTGATGTGCTGGTCGTGCCAGACCGTGCGGAAGGCGGCGTCGGCGGTGGCGTAGGCCAACTCCACGGCCGCCATGTCGATCGGCTCAACCGCATTCAGTGCCGCCCAGACCAGATGCCGGCGCTCGTCGAACTTGCTGCGCAGTCCCTGCGCCTTGCGCTTCGGCTCGTCCGATTCGTCGTCGATCAACGTGTCCCAGAGATCGAAGGTAATCGCCTTGATCGCCATGCGCCCAGTCTCCTCTTCGATTGGCCGCCGGGACTGTAATGACGCGAATGATAGTGCGCAAGAAAATCAGGAATGAGGCCGCTTACGTTCGGCCGTTCGAGGCCGCACGGGTCGGCAAACGTCTTCGCGGCCAGGCCAATTCAGGCGCCGGATCGCATCTTTTACATGGGTGGAGCGATATATTTGGCGTCTTGTGCGACGGAGGTTAGCTGTCGCTGCCGCGCCCGCTCATGCGCATGGCGGCGCCGCGGACCAGGCCGAGATATTGGTCGTCGGATTCGGGATAGACCGAAACCACGAATTCCTCGGCCGGCGAATCGTTGGCCGCAAACTGCACCGCGGTGTCGTAGTCGGCTGCCTGGATCTTGCGAATGCGTGTGCGCGCCGACCCGTCATCGGCCGCATAGATGTAATGCGCGATCCAGGTCTTCTTTTCCATTCCGGATGGTTCCACGAATCCGCCCTGCCCCTGTGGCCCAGTTCGTTGTCTTAACGATTGTAACCCGATAGGGCAATAAAATGGTTAACGCGCCTCAAAGAAATTAAACTTTTGCCGCGGACCCGCGATATTCGCTTGCATTCGCCCTGCCATCGGGCATTTTTTCGAGTACACTCCCGGCTAATCGTGATCGAACAACAGGAAACCGACAGATGAATCGTCTCGCCGCCGCAACCGTCACTCTGCTGCTTTCCACCGCGCTGGCGACAGGCGCCGCCATGGGGGCGGAGGTCTGGAAGGGCCACGGCCTCGCCATGCATGGCGACCTGAAATACCCGGCGGGTTTTCGGAACTTCGACTACGTCAATCCGGCGGCCCCGAAGGGCGGCGAGGTCAGGCTGGCGGCCTTGGGGAGCTTCGATTCATTCAACGGCTTCATTATCAAGGGCCAACCGGCCATCGCCCTGGGCCTTATCTACGATTCGCTGATGACGGGCTCCCTCGACGAGCCGTTTTCGGAATATTGCCTGCTCTGCGAGACGGTCGAGGTGCCGCAAGACCGGTCCTGGGTCGCCTTCACGTTGCGCCCGCAGGCCAGGTGGCATGACGGCAAGCCCATTACGGTCGAGGATGTCATCTGGACCTTCAATACGCTGCGCGAAAAGGGCGACCCCTTCTACCGCTATTACTACGGCAGTGTGGCGAAGGTCGAGAAAACCGGCGACCGGTCGGTCAGGTTCACCTTCAAGCCGGGCGAAAACCGCGAGCTGCCGCTGATCATCGGCCAGCTTGCCGTGCTTCCCAAACATTACTGGTCGGGCAAGGACTTCGAGGCGACGACGCTGGAGCCGCCGCTGGGCAGCGGCGCCTACAGGATCGAATCTTTCGAGGCGGGCCGGTCGATCACCTATGTGCGGGTACCCGACTACTGGGGCGCGCGCCTGCCAGTCAATGTCGGGTCCAGCAATTTCGACAAGGTCCGCTACGACTACTACCGCGATTCCACGGTAGCGATCGAGGCTTTCAAATCCGGCGCCGCGGACTATCGCGATGAGAACTCGTCGCGCCACTGGGCGACCTCCTACGATGTCCCCGCGGTCAGGGACGGCCGCCTGAAAAAGGAGGAAATCCCGCATAAGCGGTCCGCCGGCATGCAGGGGTTCGTGTTCAACATGCGGCGCGATATTTTCAAGGACCCCGTGGTGCGCCAGGCGCTGGCCTACGGTTTCGATTTCGAATGGTCGAACAAGACCCTGTTTTATGGTCAGTACGCGCGCACGCGCAGCTTCTTCCAGAATTCCGAACTGGCGGCGACCGATCTGCCCCAGGGTCGCGAGCGGGAAATCCTGGCGAAATTCAAGAATCGTTTGCCGCCGGAGGTTTTCACCAAGGCTTACAGCCTGCCCGTTACCGACGGCTCGGGCAGGAACCGCGAGCAGCTTCGTTATGCTTTGGCGCTGCTGCAGCAGGCCGGATGGGACATCGACGAGGAGACCCGCAAGCTGACAAACAAGAAGACCGGCAAGGTCATGACGTTCGAGGTTCTGCTGGTCAGTCCGCTGTTCGAACGAATCGTCCTGCCCTTCAAGAAGAATCTGGCCCGGCTGGGCATCGAAGTGAGGGTGCGCACGGTCGACACGGCCCAATATCAGGAACGCCTGAACAATTTCGATTACGATATGATCGTCTTTACCTGGGGGCAATCCATGTCGCCGGGTAACGAGCAGCGCAATTTCTGGGGTTCCGAGGCCGCGGACCGCAAGGGCAGCCGGAACTTCAGCGGCGTCAAGGACCCTGTCGTCGACGAAATGATCGAAATGGTGATCGCAGCGCCGACCCGCGAAGAGCTGGTCCAGCGCACCCGTGCGCTAGACCGGGTGTTGCAATGGAACCATATCGTTATCCCGCATTGGCATACGCCCTATGATCGCGTCCTGTACTGGGACAAGTTTTCGCGGCCTGCGGTTATTCCCGACAGGGGGGCCAGCCTGTTCACCTGGTGGGTCGATCCGGTGAAAGAAAGGAACCTGGAAGCCAAGGGCCGCGGCCAGAACTAGAGCCGAAGGGGCCGGCCTGCCATGCTCGCCTATATCGTCCGACGCCTCCTGCTGGTGATCCCGACACTGTTCGGAATCATGGTGCTGAACTTCGTGATCATCCAGGCCGCGCCGGGCGGGCCGGTCGAGCAGATCATCGCCAGAATTCAGGGCACCGCCGTCGAGGCGACGGCGCGCGTCGGCGGCGAGGCCGGTAGCGAGGTCGGCGGCGGCAATGGGACGGCCGCGCCGCAGGAAGGCGACAGCGCCTATCGCGGGGCCCAGGGGCTGGACCCGCAATTCATCGCCGATCTGGAAAAGCAGTTTGGCTTCGACAAGCCGATGCATGAACGGTTTTTCAAGATGATGGGCAATTACCTCACCTTCGATTTTGGCGAGAGCTTCTTCAGGGACCAGAAGGTGGTCGACCTCGTGATCGACCGCATGCCCGTCTCCATTTCGCTGGGCATCTGGACGACATTGCTGGTGTACCTGATTTCGATTCCGATGGGCATCATCAAGGCCGTGCGCGATGGCTCGCGATTCGACGTCTGGACGTCGGGCGTCGTGATCGTCGGCAACGCGGTGCCCTCTTTTCTGTTCGCGATCATGCTGATCGTGCTGTTTGCGGGTGGATCCTATTATGACTGGTTCCCCTTACGGGGCCTTACCTCGCCGAATTGGGACGAGCTTTCCTGGCCGGCGCGCATCGTCGATTATTTCTGGCATATGGCGCTGCCAGTCCTGGCCATGGTGATCGGCGGGTTTGCGGGCTTGACGATGCTGACCAAGAATTCCTTCATGGATCAAATTCACCAGCAATATGTCGTCACGGCAAGATCCAAGGGCCTGACCAAGCGGCGTGTGCTCTATGGTCACGTATTCAGGAACGCCATGCTGATCGTGATCGCGGGATTTCCCTCCGCCTTCATCGGCATATTGTTTACCGGCGCATTGTTGATCGAGGTAATCTTTTCTCTGAACGGGCTTGGTTTGCTTGGTTTCGAGGCGATTATCCAGCGCGATTATCCCATCATGTTCGGGACGCTCTACTTTTTTACGTTGCTGGGCCTGCTGATGGGTTTGATCGGCGACCTGGCGTATATGTTCATCGACCCGCGCATCGATTTTGAAAGCCGGGAGGTCTGAGACGCACATGGCGCAAGACCGCTTCCTCTTCATGCCGATCCGCCCGATAACCCGGCGCAGGCTCAACAATTTCAAGAAAAACCGGCGCGGCTACTGGTCTTTATGGATATTCCTGGCGCTGCTCGTGATCTCGCTGCCGGCGGAATTCATCGCCAACGACAAACCACTACTTGTCCGCTACGACGGAGCTTTCTATTTTCCAGTGTTTGTCGCGTATCATGAACGCACATTCGGCGGGTTCTATGCGGAGACCAATTACACCGATCCGGTCATTCAAGAGGAAATTGAAGGCAAGGGCTGGATTCTCTGGCCGCTTGTGCCTTACGCCTACAACACTCACGTCGCAGAAACACCGGGTCCCGCACCATCGCCGCCAACGGTGGATAACTGGCTCGGCACTGACGATAAAGCGCGCGATGTGGTGGCGCGGCTGATTTACGGGTTTCGGATTTCGGTTTTGTTCGGCCTGATTTTGACCGTGCTTAGTTCCATCGTTGGCGTAGCCGTCGGCGCGGTCCAGGGATTTTTCGGCGGCCTGATCGACCTGATAGGCCAGCGTTTGATAGAAATATGGGGCGGGATGCCCGTCTTGTATCTGCTTATCATCCTGGCCAGCATCGTAACGCCGAATTTCTGGTGGCTACTCGGCCTTATGTTGCTGTTTTCATGGACATCGCTGGTTGGTGTGGTGCGGGCGGAATTTCTGCGCGCCCGGAATTTCGACTATGTAAGGGCCGCGCGAGCGCTCGGGGTCTCGAATGCCAAGATCATGCAGCGGCATGTCCTGCCCAACGCAATGGTGGCGACGATTACGTTTCTGCCTTTCATCACTGCCGGATCGGTAACCACCCTGACGGCTCTGGACTTCCTTGGTTTCGGACTGCCGGTCGGCTCGCCTTCGCTTGGCGAATTGCTGAACCAGGCCAAGGACAATCTCCACGCGCCCTGGCTCGGCTTCACTGCCTTTTTCGTGATCGCCATCATGCTGTCGCTTCTGGTATTCATCGGCGAGGGCGTGCGCGATGCGTTCGATCCGCGCAAAGTTCAGGGGTAAGGGATTGGCCGAAGAAAAATTACTCAGCGTCGACGACCTGTCCGTCACCTTCGACCTGCCCGGCCGGGCGGTGGAGGCGGTGCGCCATGTCTCCTTCACCATCGGCAAGGGCGAGACGGTAGCGCTGGTCGGCGAATCGGGCTCCGGCAAGTCGGTGACGGCACTCAGCGTGCTGCAGCTTCTGCCCTACCCGATGGCGCGCCATCCCAACGGCTCCATCAAGTTCCGTGGGCAGGAACTGGTTGGCGCGCCCGATAGCGAGATGCGCCATGTGCGTGGCAACGAGATCGCCATGATCTTCCAGGAACCGATGACCTCGCTGAACCCGCTGCACAATATCGAGAAGCAGGTGTCCGAGGTGCTCTATGTCCATAAGGGCATGAACCCAGCCCAGGCCCGCGCCCGGGTGCTGGAGCTGCTGGACCTTGTCGGTATCCGCAACGCCGAACAGCGGCTGACCGCCTATCCGCACGAGCTTTCCGGCGGCCAGCGCCAGCGCGTGATGATCGCCATGGCCCTGGCCAACGAGCCGGACCTGCTGATCGCCGACGAGCCGACGACGGCCCTGGACGTCACCATCCAGGCGCAGATCCTGAAACTGCTGAAAGAACTGCAGCACAAGCTGGGCATGGCGATGCTGTTCATCACCCACGATCTGGGCATCGTGCGCCGCATGGCAGACCGGGTCTGCGTCATGACCGACGGCGAGGTCGTCGAGCAGGGCGAGACCGAATCCATCTTCGATAATCCGCAGCACGCCTATACCAAACACCTGCTGGCCGCTGAACCCAAGGGCCGCAAGAAGCCCGGCCCATCCAATGCCGGGGTGGTGCTGTCGGGCGAAGATGTGAAGGTCTGGTTCCCGATCAAGAAGGGCGTGTTCCGCCGCACCGTCGACCATGTGCGCGCCGTGGATGGCGTGACACTGAGTGTGCGCGAGGGCCATACGGTCGGTGTCGTCGGCGAGTCCGGATCCGGCAAGACGACCCTGGGCATGGCGCTGCTGCGGCTGGAGCGCAGCACCGGCGCCATCGCCTTCGACGGCCGCGACATCCAGGGCCTGCAGTCGAACGACATGCGACCGCTGCGCCGCGAGATGCAGGTGGTTTTCCAGGACCCCTACGGCAGCCTCAGCCCTCGCATGTCGATCGCCGAGATCGTCGCCGAGGGGCTGGCGGTGCATGGCATCGGCGACCGAAAGGAACGCGACGAGCTGGTGGTCCAGGCGCTGGAAGAAGTGGGCGTCGATCCCGACTGGCGGCACCGCTACCCGCATGAATTTTCCGGCGGCCAGCGCCAGCGCATCGCCGTCGCCCGCGCCCTGGTACTGAAGCCCCGCTTCATCGTGCTGGACGAGCCGACCTCGGCGCTGGACATGTCGGTGCAGGCGCAGATCGTCGACCTGCTGCGGGACCTTCAGGAGGCGCACAAGCTGGCCTACCTGTTCATCAGCCACGACCTCAAGGTCGTGCGCGCGCTGGCCGACGACGTCATCGTGCTGCGCGCCGGCAAGGTGGTCGAACAAGGCCCGGCCGACGAAATCTTCGATAACCCGAAGGACCCCTATACCCGGGCGCTGATGGCCGCGGCCTTCGAATTGAAGGCGGTCGAGAGCGGCGTCGTCAGCATGTAGACGGAATTTCCATGGCGCTGATCTTCTATTCGCCGATCAATCCCGCGGATCTGTGGGAGGCGGAACTGAAAAAGCACATCCCCGATCTTGATTTCCGACGACTGGAAGCTCCCGGCGATCCGGCTGAGATCGACATGGCGCTGTGCTGGAAGCCGCCGCCCGGGGCGCTGGCGGCATTCCCCAACTTGAAGGTAATCTTTTCGCTCGCCGCCGGACCTGACCATCTGCTGTCCGATCCCGAGTTGCCGGACGTGCCGATCGTCCGCATGGTGGAGCCGTCGCTGACCGGCGGGGTCGCCGAATACATCGTCCTTCACGTCATGCGGCACCACAAGGCCCAGCGCCGGTTCGAGGAACAGCAGAAGGCCCGGCTTTGGAAGGAATACTTCGCGCCGCCGGCCGGGACGCGACGGGTTGGCATCATGGGGCTGGGCGCGATCGGCGGTGAGGCCGCGCGGATGCTCAAGGCCGTGGGCTTCGACGTCGCCGGCTGGTCGCGGACGCCGAAACAGGTGGCGGGCGTGACCTCGTTCCACGGGGCGGACCAACTGGTCGACATCCTCGCGCGCACGGACATCCTCGTCTGCATCCTGCCTAAGACGCCGCAAACCGAGGGAATCCTGAACGCGGACTTGTTTGCGAAGCTGCCGCAGGGCGCCAGCATCGTCAATGCCGGGCGGGGCGACCAGCTCGTCGAGCGGGATCTGCTGGACGCGCTCGAATCCGGGCAGCTCTCGGAAGCCACGCTGGACGTCTTCCGCACCGAGCCGCTGCCCGAAGTCCATCCGTTCTGGGGTCACCCGAGGATTACCGTAACGCCCCATTCGGCGGGTGATCCCTTCGCCGACAGTGGCGCCCGGGTGGTCGCGGAGAATATCCTGCGGTTTCGGCGCGGCGAGGCGCTGCCCCACCTGCTAGACCGCGAGGCCGGGTACTGACGGCGCCGCGACGCCGGGAGAGCGCAATGGCACTGATTTTCCGCACCGAATTCGCGCGCATCGCGGCGTGGCGCGAGGCCTTCAAACGGCACATGCCCGATCTGGATTTCCGTGCCTGGGACGAGCCCGGCGATGTCGCGGACATCGAGTTCGCCATGGTCTGGAAGCCACCGCGCGGGGTCCTTCGCAGCTTTCCGAACCTCAAGGTGATTTTCTCGCTGGGCGCCGGCGTCGACCATCTGTTCAGCGATCCCGAACTGCCCGAGGGCGTGCCGGTGGTGCGCATGATCGAGCCAGAACTGACGCGCGGCATGACCGAATATGTGGTGCTGCATGTGCTGCGCCATCACCGCCGCCAGCGCGAGATGGAGGCGAATCAACGCGAGCGCAAATGGAGACAGGTCATTACGCCGACCGCGCCGGCGCGGAAGGTCGGGATCATGGGGCTCGGCGAGCTGGGCGCCACCGCGGCGAAGGTGCTGGCCGCGCTTGAGTTCGATGTCGCCGGCTGGTCGCGCATGGGAAAAGACATTCCCGGCGTGGGGTCCTTCCATGGAGCGGGTGGTCTCGGGCCGTTTCTGGCGCGCAGCGAGATCCTGATCTGCCTGTTGCCGTTGACGCCGGATACGGAGAAGATCCTGAACGCCGACCTGTTCGCTAAACTGCCGAAGGGCGCCAGCCTGATCAATGCGGCGCGCGGCGGCCACCAAGCGGAAGAGGACATCCTGGCGGCGCTGGATTCGGGGCAGCTTTCCGAGGTCACGCTGGACGTGTTCCAGACAGAGCCCCTGCCCGCCGGCCATCCCTTCTGGGATCATCCGAAAGTGACGATCACGCCGCACAATGCCAGCATCACCGATCCCGATAGCGGGGCGCGGCGGGTGGTGGAAAACATCCGCCGCTTCCGGCGCGGCGAGCCGCTTCCCAATATTGTCGACCCGAAGGCGGGTTACTGAGCTCGGCCGCCGCCTTCCCGCAACAAGCCGCCAGGGATTCAATTACCCGCCGGTTCCTTCTTGTTCTCCGCCTTGGGCGCTTTCGCCGCCGGCGTCTTCGGCATTGCGGCTTTACTCACGGTGGCGGGCTTCATCGCCCGCGCCTTGGCCCGTCGCGCTTGCGCTGCGGCCAGATCCCGCTCGCGCTCCAGCGTGACGTCGTTGATGATTTCCGCGAATTCGGCCAGATAGACCGACCCCTTGACCGTGCGTTGAACGACGACCGAGCGGCGATCCCTGGGATCCGCCTTGCGCCGCGCCAGCCCGAATTCCCCCAGGCGGTCGATCGCGCGGGTGATGGCCGGCTTGGACACGTTCAGGATTTCGGCCAGGCCACGGACCGTATGAGGCTGCTCGGTCATGTAGACGGTTAGCAGCACGGCCATCTGTCGTGCGGACAGGTCCGGTGCGTCGCGCCGAACGTTGGCAACCATCGCACGTCGCCAGATATCCAGCGGGTCGAGGTCGGTAACTGCCATTCAGCTCACCGATTATTGTTTCGGTCTTGCATCGAAACTACGGTCCGATTCGGTTCGGCACAAGGAAAATCAGGGCGAAATGCCCTGTCCGGGTTGTCGTCAGGCGCCCGCGAAACGCTCTTGGATTGCCGCGAAGGCGGCGCGCATGGCCATTGCCTCGCCGCCCTCGGGCCGGCCGGGGCGAGCCGCCGGGTTCCAGGCCATGATGTCGAAATGCGCCCAGGAAACGCCCTTGTCCACGAACTCGGCGAGGAACAGCGCCGCCGTAATGGCGCCGGCATAGGGCGAATCGCCGGCGTTGTTGATATCGGCGACCTTGCTGTCGATCATGGGGCGATAGGGCTTCCACAGCGGCATGCGCCATACCGGGTCGTCCTCCGCCACGCCGTGGCGGTACAGATCTTCCGCCAGGCTGTCGTCGGGTGTGAACATGGCCGCGATCCCGGTGCCGACGGCGCTGCGTGCCGCGCCGGTCAGGGTCGCGAAATCCAGCAGCAGATCGGGCTTGTCCGCCACTGCTTCGGTCAGGGCATCGGCCAGCACCAGCCGGCCTTCGGCATCGGTATTGCCGATTTCCACCGTCAATCCCTTGCGTGTCCACAGGACATCGCGCGGCCGCATGGCGTTGCCCGACACGCTGTTTTCGACGGCCGGCGCCAATAGCCTGAGGCGCACCGGCAGGCCGGTCATCATGATCATACGCGCCAGCCCCAGCACCGTCGCCGCGCCGCCCATATCCTTTTTCATCAGGGCCATGCCCCGGCTGGGCTTCAGGTCCAGCCCGCCGGTATCGAAACAGACGCCCTTGCCAACCAGCGTTACCCTGGGGTGGTTCGGGTTGCCCCAGCTCATATCGACCAGCCGCGGCGCTACAGCGGCGGCGCGGCCAACGGCATGGATGGCCGGATAGTTCCGTTCGAGCAGCTCGTCGCCCACGGTGACGGAGAAATCGGCGCCGAACTCCTGGGCGAGCTGTTGCGCCGCCTGGGCCAGGTCGGCCGGCCCCATGTCGGCGGCCGGCGTATTGATCAGGTCGCGCACTAGAACCGTGGCTGACGCCGCAGCGGCAACATAGATGCGATCCGCGCCGGCAGGCCAGACAAGGCTGCGCCGCGGCTGCTCGTTATTCCTGTAGCGTGTGAAGGCGTATGAGCCGAGCGCCCAGCCCAGCGCGGCCCGGCTGGCCACCGCCGCCGACAAATCGGCTTGTATCCTGTAATTCCCTGCCGGCAGCGCTTGCGCTGCGCCACCCCACGACCAGATGTCCGTGTCTCCCTCGACACCTACCAACGCTCCGCCCACCGGCCCCTGCCCGCTGCCGGGAAGAAGCAGCACTGCGCTGGGCTTGGCCGCATACCCCGTGGCCTTGACCCATCCGGCGGTTCCTGCCGGCAGCTCTTCGATCACGGCCGCCAGCGTGCCGGGGTCGACCGGGATCAGCGGAATCGCCGGGGCGCCATCGTCCTCGATCAGATATTCCAGGGGCATGCAGGTTCTCCTTGCGCTGGCGGTGTTCCGGCGTTCTAGTTGCGGCGATGCTTTTTGTAGCGGGCGTTGCGCAGCAGGGCAACGGCAAGCAAAGGGGATAGGGGAATGCCGGATTTGACTTTGATTATCGGGAATCGGAATTATTCGTCATGGTCGCTGCGGGCATGGCTTGCCATGCGCATGGCAGGCTTGGCGTTCGAGGAAATCCTGATACAGCTGGATCAGCCGGATACCGCAACGCGAATTCGCGAATATTCACCGGCTGGCCGCGTGCCGGTGCTCCGTCATGAGGACCGCGCGATCTGGGACTCCCTGGCGATCTGCGAATATGCGGCGGAGCTGGCGCCCGAGGCGCATCTGTGGCCTGAGGACCGCATTGCCCGGGCGGTGGCGCGGTCCGTCAGCGCGGAAATGCATTCCGGCTTCGCCGCCCTTCGGGACGCATTGCCGATGAATATCCGCGCGGACCGTCCCGGTATCCCCATCGCGGATGCCACCCAGGCCGATATCGACCGGATATGCGGGATCTGGCGCGATTGCCGACAACAGTTCGGCGCCGGCGGGTACTTCCTGTTCGGCGGTTTTTCGATTGCCGATGCCATGTTCGCACCGGTCGCGTCCCGCCTGCACAGCTATCGCATCGCCGTGGACGGTATGGCGCGAGATTATATCGAAGCGATCCGGACGCTGCCGGCCATGGAGGAATGGTCCGTGGCCGCAGCCGCGGAGCCCTGGGTATTGGAGCAGGAGGAGATTCGCGTCGATTAGTTGGTCACGGAAGCGTTGGTTACCTCCGGATCCGCCGCCTCTTCAGTCTCTGCCGGTTCTTCCTCGGTGCCGGCTTCCACCGGCTCGCCGGCTTCGTCCACCGGTTCCCTGTCGACATCCTCGACCGGGGCCGCCTCCACGTCTTCGCCTTCGCCGTCATCATCCTTCTCGACGATCGCTTCGCAGTCCTTGGTACTGCCGGCGCCCTCGGCCAAAATCCCGGCCACCTCTTCCTCTGTTTCTTCCTTGGGCTCTCCACCCTCGGCGAGGTCTTCCTTCCTGGCAGCCTTGGGCTCTCCGCACTCCTCGGAAAGCTCGAGCTCCGGCGGCTTGGGGCGGTTACAATTCGGCGGCGGCAGCTGCCTGACCTCGGTCAACTCGGCATGGATCGTCATAATGCCGGACTTCATCTGCATAAAGCTGGCGACGCCGCTGTCGTGGATCTGGATCATCGTATAGTTTTCTTCTTCCTCTTCCTTCAGTTCCTGGTCCGTTTCCTTGTCGTCCTCGTCACCTTCGGGTATCGGCGTGGCGCGCAGCCGCCAGGAACGGCCATCAACCAGCCCGGCATCTCCCTTGGGTGGAATCGACAGGATAATCGGCTCGCCGCCAATGCTGCGAATTTCCACGAATTTAGCCGTCGGGTCGAAATAGTTGTGTTTGGCGGTGGTTCCTTCGCTGGTCAACGATTCCACGATCCGCCGCATCGCGGTTATCGGCATTTCGACGCCTTTGGGAAGTTTTCTCTCATAACGCTTGGGCTTCACGTATTTCACCGCACCCGCCTCGCCCTCGGCCGGAATCGCAGCGTTACCGCGATATTCGAGACGGCCCGAACCGGACAGGTCCTCCCAGTAAACGAAGTCCGTGCTCTGTCCGTCAAGGCTCTCGCGCTGGCGGAACATGGTATGGGTGCGCACTTTGTTCCCGTTGTCCAACTCCAGCAGGAACAGAAACTCGGAATGCGACTGCCAGCGTGTGCAGTCGCGCCTGACACGCATGGCCATCGCGCCTTTGGCGGTGATGATGGCGCCGTCATAGTCGATTTCGCCCAGCGTAAGCCGGTAGGTCGCTTCATAGCTGGTCAGGCTACCCTGGGCCAGCGCCGCCGGGCTTCCGAAAATCAGCGCCAACAGCGCCAAGGGCAGCATTCTTACGTTACGCATCATCGTCGTTCGCCTTCATAATATAGTCCGAAGCCTAGCATTCGGGGGTCGGCAGTTCGGAAATGGCGACCAATTCGCCAGAAAGAACCATGGTCTGGTAGTCGTGCCAGAACTTGCTGACCACGCCATTTTCATGGATCTGCAGTGTTTCGATCATAAAGGGATCGTTCTGGGCGATAGCCTCGAAATAGATCGCCCTGTCGACCGTCCATGACTTGCCCTTGACCAGCGCGGCATCGCCCTTTTCGATCTTACCCAAATTCGCGGCCCTTCCGGGCGTAACCGTGGTTACCTCGGAAACACCGAGTACCTGGAACGCTATTGATTGCGGATCGGTTCGACCGCTCGTCAGCGCATCCATCAGCTCCTGCATTGCGGCCATCGGAAGTTTCGTGGGTGACGGCAAATTCCAAACGGTTTCCTCAGGCTGCTGAAAGCTTGCCTTGCCGCCATAGCCATCCCGGTTCATGGCAGCCATGCCCTTCAGGTTTGTCCGGTTGCCACCGTCCTGGCTCTGCCATCCCGTAAATTCCATTCGACCGCCATCGAGTCCTTCCAGCATGCGGGTCAAGATATGGATACTGATCGGCTCTCCCCCTTCGATCCCGACATTGAACCGTATTTCCTGCAGCGTTTCCCATTTCTGGCAATCGCGAGTGAGGCGAATTGCCATCGCGCCTTCCGCTTCCAGAGGGAAGCCCTCGATCTTCAGGGACTCCAGCTTGAGGTCGTACTTCGCCTCATGCGGCACGATCTTCGCGCCTGCCGCCGCGCCTGCCGGCAATATGGCGATTGCCGCAACAGGCGTCAGCAAAAGCAATATGAACCATGGGCACCGCATCATATCTCTCTACTGTCGGCGGGGTCAGCAGTCCGGGATCGGTTCGCCCTTCAGCCAGGCAAGCGTGCCCTTGAAGGCGAAGGGGCCGATATCGATGATCGTGTCGCTGACCACGCCGTTGGCATGAACTTTCGAGGTCACGGTCCGGGCCGGGGTCCGGCTTTCGCTGCCCATCAGGAAATACTGGGTGGTGAAGCGCCAGGCCGGCGCATCCAGCAGTTCCGCGCTGCCGTCAGGCACGATCGGATTGACAACCTGCGCGATCTGGGCCGGGCGGTATACCGCGCGGAAGGCATCGTCCTTGTTCAGGCCGTTAAATACCACGAATTCAGGCTGCAGCGATCCGGCCTCGAGGCTGTCGAGTTGCCTTCTCAGGGCGTCGAAGGGAAAGATCGCCGCCGGGTCTACCTCAATCCTGCGATCTTCCGGCCAGCTGTATTTTACCTGGACACCGAGAAGCCGCATCTCGATCGTCCCGTCATCCTTTTGCGCCTCTGCCTGCTCGGCAACTTTCTTCGCCTCGGCTTCGGCCTGTGCTGCGGCGGGGTCCACGGCCTTCTCGTCCGAACCCGCGGCCTTTGCCGCATCCTCGACCGTTTCGTCCTCGACCTCGATCAGTGTACCGCCCTCGGGCCGAACCGCGTCGCCGGCGATGATCGCGACGGTCTTGCCGTTCAGAGTCGTACGTGACCAAAACCAGTATTGCTGGGCTTCGACGGCTTCGCGCAACCGCTCTTCAATCACGATACGCGTCTCGCGACCGTCAGTATACCGGATCTTGAAATCAATATGTCTGTCGATGCCGTAGTGGAAGCAATCGCGGAGTACCTTGACCTCCATCGTACCGTTGGCGCTCTCCGCCCATCCGTCGACTTTCATGTCCTGGAGGGCCAGGCGGTACATCGCTTGGTGGGGTACAATCTCCGCCGCTGTCGCGGGGCTCGAAACCAGCAAACCGGCGACCGTTGCTGCCGCCACATCCATACGAATCTTCATCGCAAAACGCCAATGTTCTGTTCAAAATAACGCGCCGTTGGGAAACTGCCCGACATCGCTCGACAGGAATTGCCTGCCACGCTCTAACGGGGCGGCTTGCCCAGCTCTCTGTGAATAAGGCCACAATTAGGTTAATCTCGCGTAAAGGCGCATGAACGCTGGCGTTTTTTTCCCATGGGCACGCCGTTGAAATGTCAGGCGGACGGCGCTCGTCTGCGGCACCCCAATTCTGGCACGGTAAATGCATAAAATGCCTGCAATCATATGTCGGCGACTACAGGCTGGCATAATGCAACGGGGTGGTGGCCGTCATGCAGCAGGAACTGGTAAATACGGATACAGAGCCGGAGAGAGCCTGGAGAGGTTCTATCCTTGTCGTCGATGACGACCCATACAGCCGCGATCTGCTTTCCCGACGGATGCAGCGGGCGGGTTATCACGTAACAGCGACAGGCAATGGCTGGGACGTACCGGAGCTGTTGAAACGACATTCTTTCCATCTGGTTCTGCTCGACGTCATCATGCCGGCCATGAACGGGCGTGACGTGCTGGGCGCAATTCGGACGACGCACAGTTCCGCCGAACTGCCCGTAATCATGGTGACCTCGATGACTGAAGGCGACGAAATCGCCGAATGTTTCCGGCGTGGCGCCAACGATTACGTGACCAAGCCATTCCAGTCGCAGGCGCTGGTAGCACGAATTGAAACGCATATCGCGCGGCAATGCGCGGAGGCGGCGCTGAAACAATCGCAGGACAAGCTGGAGCGCCGTGTGGAACAACGCACCGCCGAATTGCGGCGCGCGAACCGACAATTGGAAGATGCCCGCAACATCCTTACGGATGCGCTCGAAGCCATCGGTGACGGCTTCGTCCTATGGGATGGCGACGACAAGCTGGTTGCCTGCAACCAGCGCTACAGGGAGTTTTTCGGCAAGAATGCCGCGGCCGTCATGCCGGGCGCCAATTTCGAAGATCTCATGCGCATGCAGGTTAACGGCAGCACGCTTCGCGGCGCCTTCGGGCGAGGCGAAGCATGGCTCGAGAAACGGCTGGCGCGCCACAGGAATCCGGCCGAGCCCTTCGAGGAAGAACTTTCCGATGGCGCATGGGCGCAGATTAGTGAAACACGCGCCAGCAACGGCCGCACCGTGGGGCTTTGCACCGACATCACCGAAATCAAGAGGCGCGAAATTGCCCTCAAGACTTTTGCCGAAACGAATCGGCGCCTGGCCGCCGCCGTAAACGCGACGGACAGTGCCATTCTGATCACCGACCCGACGCGCGTTGGCAATCCGACCGTTTTCGCGAACCCCGCCTTCACCGCGATGACCGGATGGCCGGTGGAGGAGGCCCTGGGCCGCGACCGCAGGATGCTGGCTGGCGCCGAGACCGACAAGGCAGAGGTCGAACGCCTCGAAAAATGCATGCGCGACGGTGTGACGGCCAGTGGCGAGCTTAAACTTTACACGAGGGACAGCCGCCTTTTTTGGGCTGAAATCAGTGCCAGCCCGATTCGCAACAGAGAAGGCGACATCGTAAACTGGGTCATCATCCAGACCGACATTACAAGTCGCAAGGAAACCGAGGAACAGCTCAGCCAGTCGCAGAAAATGGAAGTGATCGGGCAACTGACCGGCGGGCTGGCTCACGATTTCAATAATCTGCTCACGGTCGTTCTCGGGAATCTGGAATTCCTGCTTTCACAGGAGTCAGGCCAGGACGACGAGACTCGACAATATCTCGATGCGGCCTTTAAAGCGAGCAAGCGGGGGGCCGAATTGACCAGGCGTATGCTGGCTTTCGCCCGCCGCCAGACCCTTGAGCCAAAACCGACCGATCTGCGGCAAACAATCAGCGAGATCCGTGATTTTCTGGACCGGTCGCTGGGAACCGGCATCGTCCTGGAAATGGTTTCCGGTGATGATCTTTGGCCTGTCCTGGTCGATCAGGGGCAGATGGAAAATGCGATTTTGAATCTTGCGGTGAACGCGCGCGACGCCATGGGCGATTCGGGAACGGTTACTGTCCAGGCCGGCGGCAGGTCGCTGAACCAGGCGGTCGATGCGACGGGTCAGCGCATTCCCGATGGCGACTATGTCTGCGTCGCCGTATCCGACACCGGGACGGGCATGCCGCCGGAAATTGTAAGCAAGGCGATTCAACCGTTTTTCACGACCAAGGACTCGGGCAAGGGGACCGGACTTGGCCTGAGCATGGTGTATGGCTTCGTTTCGCAGTCGCACGGTTTCGTGCGCATCGACAGCGAGCCGGGTAAGGGTACGACAGTGGAGCTGTGTTTCCCCCGGGCCGCGTCATGCACCGTCGCGGAGACGCCGGACGGAGACCAGATCGCCGAAGGCGGCAGCGAGACCATCCTGCTGGTCGATGATGAGCCACAGGTCCGGACAATCGCCGCAATTCAACTCCAGCGCCTCGGCTACAACGTCCTGCAGGCCGAGGACGGCTGTGAGGCGCTGGAATTGCTGGAACGGTCTCCGGGGGTGGATCTTCTTGTCGCCGATATTGGCCTGCCCGGCGGGATGAACGGGCTGGAACTGGCTGCGACCATTCGCGAGCGAATCCCCAAGATGCCCATACTTTACGTTTCCGGCTATTCCGATGGCAACTCATCGGAAACCGCCGAACGGGACAAGGATTCGCAGTTCCTGGCCAAACCCTATGACAATCTGGCGCTGGCCTGTGCCGTACGCCGTACCCTGGCGATGCATGGAAGGTCAGCGAAATGTCTGCGGCAGGCGTGATCGGCGCCGGATCGGCCCCAACGAGAGACCAGCGCTAACCCCAGCTAACCCCCGGCCGGCGTATTGCCGCCGGCAAAGCTACCCAGGACACGCTGCGCCGGTATGCAGATGGTGGCCGTGGTTCCGTGCCCCGTTTCACTAGCGATTTCCAGTCGCCCGCCATGCTGCTGAATCACCATGTTCGCAAGGGTCAGGCCCAATCCCAACCCGGGCTTGTTTCCCACCAGCGGATCGCCTGTCCTGCCGAACGGCTCCAGGACACGGCTAGTATCATCGGCCGGCATGCCGCATCCGTTATCCGCGACCGAAATACGGACCTCGCCACCGCCATCCACGGCTGCCCCGACGGTAATATCGTCGCCAGCTTCCGAAAAGACGATGGCGTTCCTCAGAAGACGAACGAGGCATTGCGTGATTTTCGCCCGGTCCACTTGAAGATCCGGCAATTCGCCCGGCAGCCGAATATCAAGCCGGCGGCCGGACCCTTCCAGTTCCGCATCGACCGTTTCGCAGCACTCCCGGATAAGGGCTTGAAGTTGGACCCGGCCTTCGTCGAGTTCGTCGCTGCCCGAGTCGATCCTTGACAGCTCTAGGATATCGTCAATCATTTTCAGCAGGCTGGAACCACATTTATGTATGTCGGCTCCATATTCGGCGTAGCGGCCGGCGCAGTGCGACCCCATCCCACCGTCGCGAATTAACTCGGAAAATCCAAGAATGGCATTGAGAGGCGTATGCAGCTCATGGCTGACATTGGCCAGAAATCGGGTCTTGGCCCCGCTCGCCGCCTCGGCGGCGTCACGGGCAGCCATGATTTCCAGCGTGCGTGCCTGGTCATCCGTCACGTCAGTCTCGATACAGATGATTTCGTTATTTCCGGTGCGCCGTTCAACCGTACGCAGCCATCTTCCATCCGAGGTCTGCTGCATGAACCGCCCGAGCGGCCTGCGATGACGCTCCATTCGCTCGGCGATCCACTCCCTCTCTCGCCCCTGTGCGTCGGGCGGCGGGCCCAGCATGATCGAGTCGCGGACGAAATCGCCGAATGGGCAGCCCGGCAGCAGGATATGCGCTGCTGCCGCATGAAACTCTATGAATCTGGCGTTACATGTCAGCAAGCGGTCGTTCGCGTCCCAAAGGGCAATTCCTTCCGAGATGGCTTCAAGCGAATTGGCGAGCCTCTGCCTGATATCCACCGCCTCGGCCTGCGCCTTGCGCAGGGCGGTGACATCCAGCAGGAGCACCACAAAGAGCGTGTGGCCATCGTCCCCCGGCACGCTGGTGACGGCCAGTTTGGCTATGAAACTTTCGCCGCCGCCACGACGGGCGGTCACCTCCGCCGCATCTTCCTGCCGGGCCGCAGCCTGCAGAAAGTCTTCGGCATGCGGGTGGGAGTCAGCGGAAAGAAAATCCAGAAAGCGATGCCCGGTCAGCTGATCTTCTTCGAGGCCGAACATCTCTTGTGCGCGCTGGTTTGCCGATCGAATTAGACCGCTCTCATCGACAGCGATAACGCCGTCGAAGGCGGTCTCCAAAAGGCCCTGGACATAGGCCTCCTTGCGCCCGATGGTAATATTCTGCGTCAGTAAACGCAGGTTCTGAGTGTTCAGCAGGCGCGTCATCCCCAGCCCGAATCCGGCCAGTGCCGATATCATCCAGGGGACAACATCAATCAACAGCGGCAGAAGCCATTGAACCCCCAGCGCAACAAGAAACACCGTTGAGACAACGACAGCCGTTGCAACCATACCCCGCTGCCATGGACGGCGGCTGCAAAAGGGCGCCAATACAAAGACAGCCAGGACGATACCGGTCAGCCCCATCAGCGGCGGCGTACGCCGTAGGGTCCGGTCCTGCAACAGTGACTCGGTGGCCAGCGCGTGCAGGATGCTCCCCGGAACGGCCGACCCCTGCGGGGTGGGAAAACCATCGGCGAGTTCGGCTGCAGTGGCGCCAACAATCACGATCTTGTCCGATAAAACGCCACGGTCGAACCGGCCATTCAGAATATCGGCGAAGGGTATGCGCGAGAGGCTGTCACCATCGATTCCGTAGTCGATGTAGAAGCGACTCGGAACCCGCGCTTCACGCCCGGCCATCAGCGTCGCCAGCGTGGGTATCTCGCTATCACGCCAATCGATTTCGCCACGCAATTCGCGGACAAATCCGTCGGCTGCGGGGAACAGGTTTACGGACGCCGTCGTGACATGCCGCGCGAATGCGGGGAGGGGGCTTGTATAAACGACGCTGCGGCCGCCGTTTCCGTGTATTTCCGTCTGTAGAAAGGCCGGCAGAATGGTTTTTCGTCCGGCCCTGGCGAGAGAATCCTCGAATTGCAGGTCGACCGCCGGAAGCGAGGCGGAACTGAAATCGACATTGTAGGCAATTGTCCGCGGCCCCGCCGCGACGAGGTTGTCCAGCGCCTGCGCATGAATCGTACGCGGCCAGGGCCAGACACCCAACTCTTTCAGGCTGCCGTTGTCTATCGCAACGAGGACGATGTCGTCCCCGACATCACGCTTTGTCAGTTCAAACCTCAGGTCGAACAGGCGAAGTTCAAGGAACTCCATTGCCCCGCCGAGATAGAGCAAGGATAACGCCAGGGCTACGGCCAGATGCGCGCCAACGTGACGAACGAATTTCGCCAGTTTACTCACGCCCGTCAGTTGCCCTGCGGGCGCGGGTCGTTGCAGATCATTTCGGCCCCCTCGCCTTCGCGCCGCCGCCATTTTCGGACTTCGAGTCGCCATGCGAATCGCGAACGCCCGCACCTTTCTGCCCGCCGTGATTATGCTTTTCCTCGCGGTTCACGCCGTGTACGTCGCCCGTCTTGCCCGTATGCGACGGCGACTCTTCGGGCGCGGGCGGTGGGGACGGCGGTACCCGTTCGGGAGGCGCAGGCGTACGTGGCGCGGGCTCACCCCCGGGCGGCGGCAACAGCAATAACAGGCCCGAAGCGTTCGCCAGAACCGATTGGCCGGCCATGACATCCAGACCCTCGCCGCCACCGCGGGGCGTGGCCCTGACCACGCCCTCCGTTACCACCAGCAGGTCGCCCTGGGAACCGAGGACAATGTGGAATTCGGTACCCTTGACAGTGGCTACCAAGTATCTGCTCTCGACCTCGAACTTGCGCCCCGCGACAGCCTTGACACTGTACCAGACGGTGCCTGCCGCCTGCCGTATCAGAGAAAGCAGGTCGCCGGGCGAATCCTCCAGCGTGAGCCGCGTATCGGGCCCGGCCTGGATTCGATCCTCACCGCGCCACAGTTCAACACGCGCGCGGGATGCCGTTTCTATTTCCGCCGGCGGGGAAAGGATCGCGCCGGCCCGCAACGGATGCCAGGGGTCGTCCCCGGCAGCGGCCGGCAGGCTGCGCCAGTTGACTTCCCCCACTGCAAGATGGACTTGCCAATTGCCGGCCGGGAGCCGCCGTCCCGATTCTGCGGGAGCGGTTTGCGCCCAAGCGGTCTCGACTGCCAGCAGGCCCAACAGAAGCGCGAACCCAAGCCGCATGTTGTGGCCTATTCGAACCGCATAAGTCATTTCCCACCCGAGTTTCCCTTGCTAAACAAGCACAATACAACAAGAAAGCCGTATATCCATTCGTATTATTCGCTGCAAGCCATTGATATAGCCGCATCGGTTGCATTATCAACGATAGATACCGCCTTGCATTGAAAATGGCTTCCGGACCAATGGCCACGGTCTTCCCTGGAGCCGATCCGCCTAGGCCCGCGCTTCCCGGATGGCGCGCCAGATGCGTTCCGGCGTGGCCGGCATCGGCAGGTCCGTCACGCCCAGGGGCGCCAGCGCGTTGAGGATGGCGTTGAAGGCGGTGGGAATCGCCGCGCTCGTCCCTGCCTCGCCGCAGCCCTTGACGCCCAGCGCATTGGTGGTCGCGGGTACCGGGTGATGGCGGATGTCGAAGGAAGGCGCCGTATCGGCACGGGGCATGGCGTAGTCCATGAAGGAGCCGGTGAGCAACTGGCCGTCGGCATCGTAGACCGCGGTTTCCATCAGCGCCTGGCCGACGCCCTGGACGATGCCGCCATGGATTTGCCCCTCAACCAGCATGGGATTGATAAGATTGCCGAAATCATTGACTGCCAGATAGCGGTCGATGCGGCAATGGCCGGTTTCCGGGTCGATCTCGACCTCGCAGATATGGCAGCCATTCGGGAAAGCGGATGGCGGCGTATCGGTGACCAGCTCCGCATCCAGCGAACCGGGAAGGCCATCTGGCACGCTGTCCGCCGCCGCGACCCGGGCCGCGAGATCCTGAATGGCGATTACCCGGTCGGTGCCGGCCACACGGAACTCGCCGGCAACGAACTCGATATCCTCCACCGCCGCCTCCATTTCTTGCGCCGCCCACCGGCGCCCGTTCTCGATCACAGCATCCGACGCCAGGGCGAAGGCATTGCCGCTGGCCATCGCCGATTTCGAACCGCCGGTGCCGCCGCCCATCTTCAACGCGTCGCTGTCGCCCTGCACCAGGTCGATCATATCGAAAGGAATGCCCAGCCGGCCGGCAACGATTTGCGCGAAGGCGGTTGCGTGGCCCTGGCCCTGGTCCAGGGTGCCGGTCAGGATAGTCACCCGCCCGTCCGGGCGGAAGTGGACGCCGCCAAGCTCCTTACCCGGCCCTGCCGTTACCTCCAGATAGCTGGTCAAGGCGCGGCCGCGCAGCAGGCCCCTCGCTTTCGACTCCGTCCGGCGAGCCTCGTAACCGTTCCAGTCGGCGCCGGCCGTGGCTTCGTCGAGAAGGGTGGGGAAATCGCCGCTGTCGTAAGTCATGCCGGACGCGGACCTGAAGGGAATCGCGTCGGCCGGGATCAGGTTGCGCCGTCGCAGTTCCAGCCTGTCGCGGCCGGTTTCCCGCGCCGCCGCGTCGACCAGCCGCTCCATGATGTAGTTGCCCTCGGGCCGGCCCGCTCCGCGATAGGGCGCGATGGTCACCGTGTTGGTGAAGACGCAGCGGCAGGTCACCGCGATTGCCGGTGTCTTGTAGAGACTAGCGACGTTCTTCATGATATTGCCCGACGCCATGACCGGGCCGAAGGGCGTCATATAAGCGCCCAGATTGCCGATCATGTCGATCCGCATGGCCAGGAAATCGCCCTCTTCGTTCAGTGCCAGCGCGGCATCGGCGATCATGTCGCGGCCCTGGAAGTCCGAGAGGAAGGCGCCGCTGCGGTCGTCGACCCATTTGACCGGCCGGCCCAGGTCGCGCGCCGCATGCAGCACCAGCAGGTTCTCGGCGAATTGCTGCGACTTCATGCCGAAGGAGCCACCGATATCCTTCGACACGACATGCAGCTTTTCCGGTTCGATTTTCAGAACCGCCGTGGCCAGGGTCTGGCGCATGCCGTACACGCCCTGGCAACCCAGATGGACCGTGAAGCGCCCGCTCGCCTTGTCGTATTCGCCGACCGCGCCGCGCGGCTCCATCGCCGCCACCACCACGCGGTTGATCGGTATGCGCATCCGGGTGATATGGGCTGCCTTGCCGAAGGCCTGCTCGACCGCGTCGAAATTGCCGTCCTGCCAGTCCAGGCAGAGATTCGCAGCATCGTCATGGATTTGCACGGCTTCAGGGGCCAGCGCGTCCTCCGGGTCGACGATCGCGGCCAGCGGGTCGATATCGAACATCACGGCTTCGGCCCCGTCGCGCGCCGCCTCGGGCGTTTCGGCCACTACGAAGGCCAAGCCTTCGCCAACGAATTTCACCTTGCCGTCCGCCAGCGCATATCGCGCCGGATTCTCCGGATCGCTGCCATCCCTGCTCTTGATCAGCCTGCTGCCGGGAAAGGGACCGTATCCGGCGGATTTTAAGTCGTCGATCCCGTATGCAGCCAGGACGCCTTCCACCTCACGCGCAGCCGACAAGTCGAGGCCGCGGATGATTCCGTGCGCATGGGGCGAGCGCAACACATAGCCATAGACCATGCCGGGCAAATCGATATCGCCGGTAAATCGTCCTTCGCCGCGCAAAAGCCGGGGGTCCTCTTTTCGCGAAACGGATTGCCCGCTGGCGAATTTTTCGAACGCCGCCGGCGTTGGGGAAATCTCATTCAACAGTCTTGATAGCAGCTTCGACCGCCAAGGTCAGGGGCATGTTACGGATTCCAGCCGCTCACCTCGCCGGCGGATGCACCGGCGTTCCGCCTTCCGATGGCGGGTCCGGCAATCGCACCCGGCCTCAGCCCTTGCGCTTTATCAGCCCCCGGTACGCGTGCCAGCTGGCATGGCCGACCAGTGGCAAGGTCAGGACAAGACCGATATAGCCCGCGATCAGGCCCGCACCCGTTATGACGACGATTGTCATCGCCCAGAACAGCATGGTGCGGAAATTCAGCGCCACGGCCACGACACTGGTGACGACGGCCTCGAGAAAGCCGGCGCGCTCGTCCAGCATGATCGGCAGTGACGCGACGCCCCCCATGAAAACGAGGACGGCGAGCACACCGCCGACCGCCGTGCCAATAGTCAGGAAGATATATCCTTCGACGGAAAAAAGGATCGCATTGAGCATGCTCTGCAGATCCAGACTGGTATAGGGAAAGGTGAGGGCGAAAATCATCACTGCGAGCCGAGCCCAGACGATCATAAACAGCACCAGGGCGAGGCCGGTTCCGAGCAGCGGTGCCGGATTGGCACGCCAGGAACTCAGCGCACGTCGGAGGCTTGGCCGCTCCCCATGTTCAAGATCGCGGCTGATTGCGTGGAACCCGACGGTCAGTGCGGGCCCCACGAGGAGAAAGCCGCTGATCATCAGCGCTATAAGATATTCGAGGCCGGCCAGGAAGAGTCCGACGGTGATCAGGATTCCGGTGACAACGAAGATCAACCCATAACTGATGCTGACCCATCCGCCGGCCTTGAAATCCCGCCATCCGGCGCCAAGCCACTGGAATGTGTCGTCGATGGTAACCCTGTTTACGCGGTCCTGGTAGGGCAGGACCTCCGGCGGCCGGTCTTCTGTATCGCTCATCCGTCGCTACGCTCTCTGTCTGGAATGTCTAACCCTACAAAACTCCGGTCAAAGGCAGCCTGGCCCAGCTTTCGAAGCTTTGCACACCCTCGTGCAGAATAGCCGCAATGAGCGGCGTTTGGGCAATTTTCCTTGAGAAATGGTAAGACCACCCGCGGCAATTGCGGGATTATGGCGGAGGGAGTGGGATTCGAACCCACGAGGGGCTTGCGCCCCCACACGCGTTCCAGGCGTGCGCCTTAAACCACTCGGCCACCCCTCCGCAGGGATCGCGTTGGATCGCGGCGCGGAAATTAGCGGACCATCGCCCGTCATGCAAGCCGGTCGCGGCATTTCCGCGCAAAGTTGTTACCTTCGACAAGTCCATGCTACGTTGGGCGCGCACGGATTATTGGCAAGACAACGATTTGGGGACCGAATGGCCCGCATTTTTCAAGTTCTAGGCTGGGCTTTCGTCCTGCTGGGCATATTGACCGTCGGCATGATGGGCATCATGGTCGTCGACGGACCATCGTTGACCGATCCGGCCGGCAGCGTATGGATCAAATTTCACGGCTACAGTCTTGGGCAGTTCCAGGTGCTCGTGCAGCGGACGCTCGGAATGCCGGATCTGTGGGACGACTATCTGGTGCCGATCCTAAGGGCGCCGGCCTGGCAGAGCATGAGCGCTATTGTGGCGGTGTCGTTCATCCTCGGCGTATTGTTGCTGTTCGGCGCGCGGAGCCGCCGTCGCGCCGGCATCATCCATCAGAGCAGCCATATGTCGTAGACCGGCGGTGTTCAGCCGTCGTCCATCTTCAGGGCCTGAAGGAAGGCCGATTGCGGGATTTCGACCTTGCCGAACTGCCGCATGCGCTTCTTGCCTTTTTTCTGCTTATCCAGAAGCTTGCGTTTGCGCGTGATGTCGCCGCCATAGCATTTCGCGGTCACGTCCTTGCGCATCGCGCTGACGCTTTCGCGCGCGATGATCTTGCCGCCGATCGCCGCCTGGATCGCGACCTTGAACAGCTGGCGCGGGATCAAATCCTTCAGCCGTTTGCACAGTGCCCGGCCCCGGCTTTCCGCCCGGTCGTTATGCACCACGATCGACAGCGCATCCACCGGGTCGCCATTCACCAGGACCGACAGCTTGACCAGGTTGCCCCGGCGGTAATCCGCCATCTCGTAGTCGAAGCTGGCATAGCCGCGGCTGACCGACTTCAGGCGGTCGTAGAAATCGAACACCACCTCGTTCAGCGGCAGGTGATAGACCGCCATGGCGCGCCCGCCGACATAGGTCAGGTCGACCTGCTCGCCGCGGCGCTCGGTGCACAGCGTCAGCACCTGGCCCAGATAGTCGTCCGGCACCAGGATGGTCGCCTTGATCCAGGGTTCCTCGATATGGTCGATCTTCACCACATCCGGATAGTCCGCCGGGTTGTGGAGTTCCACCACCGCCCCATTGTTCATATGGATGCGATAGACCACCGACGGCGCCGTGGCGATCAGATCCAGATCGAATTCGCGCTCCAGCCGTTCCTGGACGATCTCAAGATGCAGTAGCCCCAGGCAGCCACACCGGAAGCCGAAGCCCAGGGCCGCCGAACTTTCGGGCTCGTAATGCAGGCTGGAATCGTTTAGCGCGAGCTTCGCCAGGCTCTCGCGCAACGCCTCGTAATCGCTCGAATCGACCGGGAACAGTCCGCAGAAGACCACCGGCACCGACGGCTTGAAACCGGGCAGCGCTTCTGTCGCCGGGTTGCGGTCGTCGGTCAGCGTGTCACCTACCTTGCAGTCGGCCACCGACTTGATGGCGGCGGTGATGAAACCGATCTCGCCCGGGCCCAGTTCGTCGACCATCAGCCCCTTCGGCGTGAAGACGCCGACGCGGTCCACCGGGTGTGCCGCGCCCGTCGACAGCATGCGGACTTTCATGCCCTTCTTCAAAACGCCCTCGCGCACGCGCACCAGCGCGACAACGCCCAGATAGGCGTCGTACCAACTGTCCACCAGCAGGGCCTGCAGTTTTGCGTTGCGCTCGCCTCGCGGCGGCGGCAAACGTTGCACCAGGGCCTCCAGAACGTCGTCGATGCCGATGCCGGTTTTCGCCGATATCTCCAGCGCGTCCGAGGCGTCCAGGCCGATCACATCCTCGATCTGCGTCTTGACGCGTTCCGGCTCCGCCGCGGGCAGGTCGATCTTGTTGAGAACCGGAATAATCTCGTGGTTGTTGTCCAGCGCCAGATAGACATTGGCCAGCGTCTGCGCCTCGACGCCCTGGCTGGCGTCGACGACCAGGAGCGACCCTTCGCAGGCGGCGAGCGATCGGCTGACCTCATAGGAGAAATCGACATGGCCGGGCGTATCCATCAGGTTCAGCGTATAGGTCGCGCCGTCCTGCGCCTTGTACAGCAGTCGCACGGTCTGCGCCTTGATGGTGATGCCGCGCTCGCGCTCGATGTCCATGGAATCGAGCACCTGGCTCTTCATCTCGCGCGTATCCAGGCCGCCGCAACGTTCGATCAGGCGGTCAGCGAGAGTCGATTTGCCATGATCGATATGGGCGATGATCGAGAAGTTGCGGATATGCTTCAGGTCGGTCATGAGATCCGGTGGATCGGCTGTTCAAGGGTGGCAGGAACATAGGCGCGCAAGCCCCGCCGTGCAACGGATAGAACGGGTCTTTATGCAGAAGGGTCGCCAGAGTGGGGAAACCTTAATGTTTAGCTGAAATAAGGGTCTCATTAAGATTTACCCGGTATCGTTAGCGCAGGCGAAATCCATCTGCAGACACTACCCGCACAATGGGACGGGTGACGCCAAGAAGCTGTTGACAGGGGTATATGAGCTGAGCATGGGCTGGAACGAAAATACCTCAGCGGGACGGGTCGCCTTCGACAAAGGGGCTTACGATAAGGCGGAACGCTTCCTGTCCAGCGCCCTGGCCGACGCGCAGAAACTGGGGAAGACAGACCCGCGTCTGGCGCAAAGCCTTAACGATCTTGGCATGCTGTATCATTCTCTTGGCCGGTTGACCGAGGCGGAGCCGCTCTATCGCAAGGCAATTGCGATCGACGAAAAATGCGGCGACGAGGCCCGGCCGGACTTCGCCGTCACGCTGGAAAACCTTGCCGAGCTATATAAAACGCAGCAGCGCAGCGGCGAGGCCGCAGCCATGTACCGCCGCGCCGTAGCCGTGACCGAAAAGCTTTGTCGCGCAGTTGAGGAAAAGCTGGGCAAGTCGCATCCGGATGTCGTGCCCTACCTGAAAGCGCTGGCATCGCTGGCCGAGGCGCAGGGCAAGTCCGAAGAGGCCGAAAATCTGTACCGCATGGTATTGAAGATTCAGGAAAGCACCCTTGACGAGAAGGATGTCGAGATTGCCAGCACGCTGGGCCAGCTTGCCTATGTGCTTACAATTCGCGGCGTGTATAACGAGGCGGAAAAACTGTACAAGCGTGTCCTGGACATCGAAGAAAAGGTGCTCAATCCCGACCATCCCGATGTGTCCTCGACATTGATCGGCCTGGCCACGCTCTACCACCAGCAGGGACGCGACACCAAGGCGGAAATGTTCGGCTGGCGTGCGTTGACGGTTCTGGAATCCGCCTTTTCGCAAAACCACCGGGAAACCTCGGCGGCCCTGAAGAATCTGGCGGCCCAATTTGCCGCACAGAAGCGCTATTCCGAAGCGGAACCCCTGCTCAAGCGCCTGCTGACCATCGGCGAACAGACCCTGGGCAAGGATCATCCGCATCTGGTAACGGAACTGGTCGATCTGGCAGGGCTTTACTGCGACCAGAACAGTTACGAAAAGGCCGAACCGATCCTTCGCCGGGCGATGAAGATCGCCTTACGCAATTCCAACAAGACCGACCTTTCGGTCGTCAAGATCATAGAGCTTTACGCCTGGCTCCTTGGCAAGCTGGGCCGCGCATCGGACGCCACGGAATTTTCCGCCCGCGCCGCCGCGTTGAGAGCCAAGGTAGCCTGACCCCAATCCCGGCAGGCAATGCCGGTTTCGATTACGACGAGACGTGGTGGCTGAACTGTGCGTGTTGCGCGTCCGCCATCAGGTGCCGGAATCCTTCGCCCGTGACATGCACCAGCGTTCGGTGGTCGCCGCTCTCGAAATAGATCTCGGGCTGCCTGTCCAGTTCCTCGTCCACGAGCGTCTCCAGATCATAGGCCGGACCGGTGGGCGGAACGGCGCCCAACACGCAGTCGCCGAAAATCTTTCCAACATCGGTTTCCGTGGCGATATTCAGCTTGCAGCCGAGGGTCCGTTCCAGCGTGCCGAGTTCTACGCGATGCGTGCTGGGCACAACGGCGAGCACATACCCGTCGTCATGTTGCAGCACCACCGCCTTGGCAAGGCAGCTGCCGGGGATGTGCGCGGCCTGGGCGGTCTGCCTGCTGCTTCCGGTGCGGGGATGTTCGACAAGGTCGAAATCGACGCGGGAGTCCAGCAGGTACTCCTTGAATTTTCGTCCGAATGACATGGCGTATCTCCCTTCTCACCGGCCCGGCGGCGGGGAGTATTCGAATCGGCCGATCATAACCGCTCACGATGTCGGTACGGCGGTAGCGCCATCATGCTCGCCGGCCGATTCACCGCGTGGAGCCGGCAGCGACTACAGGAAACCTAAAATACCATATAATCGCCGGCCATGCACCACTTCCGTTTACCGCTCGACAAGCTCCACGCGGCGGTTCTGCGCCCGCCCCCCGTCGCCGCGGTTCGACGCCACCGGCGCCAGAAAACCGACGCCCGCCGGCGTCAGGCGCGCCACATCGATGCCGTGAGCTTCCGTCAGCGCCTTGACGACCGATGCCGCCCTGCGTTTGGAAAGGTCCATATTGTAGTCCAGTTTACCCTGATTGTCGGTATGGCCGACGACCAGCAGATTCAAGTCGGGGCGCGCCTTCATAAGCTTGGCGATCTCGCCGAGCGCCTCGTCCGACTCCAGCTTGACCTTGTCGCTGCCGCTGTCGAAATAGATGCCGTAGATCGCGATATGGCCCTCGGCATCGATGCCCTTGCCGATCGCCTCGGCATCCACCGTGACCATACCGGTTTCCATTTCCGTGGTCTCAATGATGTCGAGCTGGACATAGACGTTATTTTGCTTTGGCCCGCCGATATTGTAGGCTTTCACGACGTAAAGAGAGACATAGGCCGTGCCCTCGGGACGGGTCAGTTTCGCCGCGACGAACCGCTGATCGTTGTAATTGTCGCTCATCACGCCGTCATAGGGAATGACGACCAGACCGAAGTCCCGCCCCCCGCATTCCTTGTTCTTGCACGAAAACAACGTTTCGAAGCCGGCCTCCGACAGGGCCTGTTCATAGTTCTTGAATACTTCGAGTGTCGTGCGCTCCTTGTCGATCTCGTAACGGATTTTCGTGACGCGGCCTTCGACGACCTGATGTTCGCCGGGCTCGCGTCCCTTCGCTTTGCCGAGCAGGACCGTGTACTCATCGAATTTTTCCTGGCTGTATCGGACGATTCCCGCACCCTCGTAGCGGGACACCAGCGGATGATCCGCGCTGCCCTTGACATCCTTGGCCGCCAGGGCGGCGCCCGAAAACAGGCAGGACGCCAGAAGTGCGGTCGCCGGGATGCCTCGAAGTCTGGAGTTCAACATATCCACCCTCTCTCAAAGAAACAGATGCTCAAATTTCGGTGGATAAACATACCAACAAAACGGGCAACCGGGAATTGCACTTTCAAACGATCTCTTTCAGATCACCCGGATTCGAATGTCTCGCGAAGCATCTCCAGTTCCAGCCATGCCTCTTCCGCCGCGGCCTTGTCTTCGCGCGCCCTGGTCAGTGCCGCGGCCGTATCGTCGAAAACGGCCGGATCGCGGGCATAAAGCGCCGGATCGGCAAGCCTCGCCTCCAACGCCGCGATCCGCTTCTCCAGCGCATCGATTTCGCCGGGCAGCCGTTGCAGTGCGCGCTGCTGGTTGTAGCTCAGTTTCCGGCGTTCTCCGGATGGCTTCGGCTTTGCCCGCCTGATGGATTTTTCCGGGCGCGATTCGATCCCGGCCCCGCCGCTGTCCGGCCTTTGCCGCAGATAATCGGAATAGCCACCGGGATATTCCGTTGCCGACCCGTCGCCTTCCACCGCGATCGTCGATGTCACCACGCGGTCCAGGAAATCGCGGTCATGGCTGACCAGCAGGATGGTGCCCTCGTAATCGGCCAGCAATTCCTGCAGCAGGTCCAGCGTGTCCATATCCAGGTCGTTGGTCGGTTCGTCCAGCACCAGCAGGTTCGACGGCCGCGCCAGCGCGCGGGCCAGCAGCAGGCGGTTGCGCTCGCCGCCCGACAGGCTTTCCACCGGGCTGCGCGCCTGGCTGTCGGCGAACAGGAAGTCGCGCAGATAGGCGACCACATGGCGCGGCCAATCGCCCACCATGACCTGGTCCCCGCCGCCGGGGCAGAGCAGGCTCCAGGGCGTCTCGCCGGGCGCCAGCGCCTCGCGGGTCTGGTCCAGATAGACCATCGCGATATTGGTTCCCAGCCGCAACTTCCCGCTGTCCGGCGGCATTTCGCCGATCAGCATGCGCAACAGCGTCGTCTTGCCGGCGCCGTTCGGCCCGATGATGCCGACCCGGTCGCCGCGCAGGATGCGGGCGGAAAAACCCTTTATTACCGGCTTGCCGTCATAGGCCTTGGCGATATCCGCTGCCTCGACCACCAGCTTGCCGGTGATCCCCGCCTCGGCCGCTTCCATCCGCACGCTACCGGTTCGGGCTGCCTGACCCGCGCGTTTGGCGCGTAGCTCATGCAGGCGGCGCAGGCGGCCCTGGTTGCGCTTGCGCCGGGCCGTAATGCCCTGACGTGACCAGACGGTTTCCTGGGCGATCAGTTTGTTCAGCTTGGCGGCCTCGACGGCCTCGCGTTGCAGGATTTCCTCCGACCAGGTCTCGAAATGCGAAAACCCCTTGTCGGACCGCAACAGCCGCCCGCGGTCGAGCCACAGGGTGCAGTTGGTGACGCGCCCCAGGAAAGCGCGGTCATGGCTGATGACAACCAGCCCGAAACGGCCGCCCGCCAGCCGTTCCTCCAGCCATTCGATCGCCGGCAGGTCAAGATGGTTGGTCGGCTCGTCCAGCAGCAGGATGTCCGGGATGCCGGCCAGCGCCCGCGCCAGCGCCGCGCGCCGGGTCTCGCCCCCCGACAGGACCGCGGTGCTTCTGGCGCCGTCCAGCGACAGGCTGTGCAGCAGCGCCTCAGCCATATGGTCTGCATCCGCTTCGCCCTCCGGCAATCCGGCGGCGGCGTAATCGAGAACGGTATCGTACTCGGAAAGATCGGGTTCCTGCGGCAGATAGGCGACGCGGACGCCCTGCTGGATAAGCCGCTCGCCGGAATCCGGCTCGATCTGACCGGCCAGCAGTTTCAACAGCGTAGACTTGCCCGAACCGTTGCGCCCGACCAGCGCGATCCGTTCGCCCCGGCCCACCGCCAGGTCGGCCCTGTCGAACAGCGGATGGCCGCCGAAACCCAGCGACACGTCCTTCAATGAAAGCAGCGGTGCGGCCACGAAACCGTCATCCCCTTAGTTGCGCGGCGGATGTCATGCCTCAGCTTGGCCGCCGGCGCAAGGTGGGAAGACTATTTCCGTTTGGTCAGTTTCGTGACGGCCTCGTTCAGCTGGCTCATGCGGCGGTGCTCGCCCTGGCCGCTGTCGGGATGGTGGATGGCTGCCAGCTTTCTATAGCGTTTCCTGATTTCGTCTGCCCCCGGCGTGGTGTCGGGCGGAAAACCCAATACATATAGCGCGTCCGCACGCGACCTTATCCCCTGCTCCAGCGGCTCA
The DNA here is from genome assembly GCA_947259795.1 of uncultured Alphaproteobacteria bacterium. Classification (GTDB taxonomy): domain Bacteria; phylum Pseudomonadota; class Alphaproteobacteria; order UBA8366; family JADFVY01; genus JADFVY01. Next base: position 45,223 of record CAMYNJ010000139.1, read on the forward strand.
AAGGACATCGCCTTGATCTGGTAACGCAGGCGAGTGATTTCGGATCGCGCCTCCTTCAGCTGCTGGTCGCTGCCGGGGCCGCGCCCGTCCTCGATCCTGACCGTGTAGTCGCCCCGATCCATGGCCAGCGCCAGCGCCAGCGCCCGGCGGACGCCCGCCGTATTGTGGCCGCTGCCCAGGCGCACCTGCAGGCGCGGCTTGCGGCGCCAGTTTTTGCCTTCATTGGCGCCGGACTTCAGGATCACGGTTTCGCGGTCGCTGGGTACCGGCTCGCCAGGGTCGGCGAATTGCGCCACCTCGTTCGGCATCAACAGCAGGACCGCGCGGGCCAGTTCGCCGGCGTTCACGCCACACCGTTCCGCCAGTTCCAGCACGGCATCGCGGAAGTCGGTGGCGCAGGGAACCACGTAAGACCGGTTCTTGGGCTCTTCCGGCGGCTGGTCGTCGGCGCGCGGCATATCGTCGGAATCGTCGGGATGTTCCAGCTTGTCGCCCAGCCACACGCGCCGGCGGCGTGAACGCAGGACCTTGGCCTTGCGCAGTGCTTCACCATAGACTTTCCGGGGGTCGGTCATTGTCGTCAACTAAGAATACAGTTTCCAGTAGCAACGCATACTGCAGAATGCCCGTTTCGCCAGCTGCAGACAGCAAGTTTCGTGCAGAATTTTAGTTAACCCGGATTTCCGGGTTAGCGGCGATACACGATCAGCCGCGCAGCGTGCCGCCGGTCTGCTTGGCGACGGCGGCAACGATGGCGGCGGAGACCTTCTCGATATCCTCGTCGGTCAGCGTCCGCTCGGTCGGCTGCAGCGTGACCGCGATGGCCACGGACTTCCTGCCCTCTCCGACGCCCTCGCCCTCATACACATCGAACAGGCGGACATCGGCGATCAGCGACTTGTCCGCACCCCGGGCAGCGCGGATCAGACTGTCCGCCGGCACTTCCGCATCGACTACGAAGGCGAAGTCGCGGCCCAGCGGCTGGAACGGCGAGGGCCGCAGCAACGGCCGGGTCTTGCCGCCCTTGGCGCGCGGTTGCGGCACCTTATGAATGAAGATTTCGAATCCCGCTGCCGGGCCCTTCACGTCCATGGCCTTCAGCACGCGCGGATGAATTTCGCCAAACCAGGCCAGAACATTCGGCCCCAGGCGCAACGCCCCCGATCGCCCCGGGTGATACCATGCCGGCGCATCGCGGCTGACCTGAAGATTGTCCACCGGCGCGCCGCAGGCCGCCAGCACGGCCATGGCGTCGGCCTTGGCGTCGAAGGCATCGACGGAGCGCGGCGTCTCGGCCCAGTGGCGCGGCCCGCTGCGGCCGGTGCGCACGCCCGCGGCCAGGACATCCTCACCCTCCGGCGTGTCGTCGCGCCAGGCGGGGCCGACTTCGAACAGGCCGGCGTCGCCGTAGCCGCGGTCCGCGTTCCGGCCGGCCGCCGCCAGCAGGTTCGGCAGGATCGACGGACGCATGACCGACAAATCCGCGCTGATCGGGTTGTCCAGGCGCAGCGAATCGGGCACGCTGCCGAACAGCTTCGCCTGCTCGTCATGCATGAAAGACCAGGTAACCGCCTCCATCATGCTGCGGCCCGCCAGCACCTTGCGGGCGAAACCCTCGCGCCGCTGACCGACAGTCAGAATTTGTTCGGGCAGGGCGCTGTCGCGGTCCAGCGGGACGACGGGGATATTGTCGAACCCATTGACCCGCAGGATTTCCTCGACGAGGCAGGCTTCGCCATCGATATCCGGCCGCCAGGACGGCGTCGTGGCGACGATTTGACCCTCGGTCGTGTCGATTGCGAATCCCAATGCCTCCAGAATTCGGCGCTGGCCCTCGACATCCATATCCACGCCGCCCAGCGTCTTCACGCGATCCGGGCGTAGCGTGACCTTCTTGTCGGTGTCCGGCATCTCGCCGGCGATGGAAAGCTCGCTTGCCTCGCCGCCGCAAATCTCCAGTACCAGCCGTGCCGCGACCTCGGCGCCCCACAGGGTCGATGCCGGGTCCACCGTGCGTTCGAAACGATAGCGCGCGTCAGACTCGATGCCCAGCCTGCGGCCGGTGGCGGCGGTGCGGATCGGGTCGAACAGCGCGACCTCGAGGAACATCTCCGTGGTGTCCCCGGTGCAGCCCGATTCCTCGCCGCCCATGACGCCGGCGATGCCGTGCAGGCCCTTGCCGTCGGCGATGCAGGTCATGCCGTCTTCAAGTTCGTATTCCTTGCCGTCCAGCGCCATGATCTTTTCGCCGGCCCTGGCAAGCCGCATGGTCAGTTCGCGGCCTTCCAGTTTCTGCGCGTCAAAGACATGTAGCGGTCGGCCCAGGTCGAAGGTCACATAGTTGGTGATGTCGACCAGCGTGGAAATGGGGCGCAGACCGATGGCCAGCAGGCGGCGCTGCATCCAGTCCGGGCTGGGACCGTTCTCAAGGCCGCGGAAAGTGCGGCCCACCACCATCGGGCAGGCATCTTCCGCGCCCTTCGGGAAGTCGCGCTGCCACTGAACCGGGCTTTTGAAGGTGCCCTCAATTTTCTCGGCCGCCTTAAAGGGCTTCAGCTTGCCGATGCCGGCGGCGGCCAGGTCGCGGGCGACGCCGCGCACGCCCAGGCAATCGCCCCGGTTCGGCGTGATCGCGATATCGATGACCGGGTCGTCCAGCCCCATGAATCTCGCGAAGGGTTCGCCCACCGGCGCGTCCTCGGGCAGGTCGATGATGCCCTCATGCGCATCCGACAGCCCCATTTCGCGCTCGGAACAGAGCATGCCATTCGATTCCTCGCCCCGGATAACGCCCTTCTTCAGGTCAACGCCGGTGCCCGGGATGTGGGTTCCGGCCGGCGCGAACACGCCCTTCATGCCGGTGCGCGCATTCGGCGCGCCGCAGACCACCTGAATTTTTTCCTTGCCGGTGTCGACGATGCAGACGCGCAACCGGTCGGCATTGGGATGCTGTTTCGCCTCCACGACATAGCCGACGGTGAAGGCTTCCAAATCTTTGGCCGGGTCATGGACTTCTTCCAACTCCAGGCCAAGCGCGGTCAGCGCATCGGTAATCTCGTCCAGCGACGCGTCGGTTTCCAGATGGTCTTTCAGCCAGGACAGCGTGAATTTCATGGGGTCAGCCCCCGGAACAGGGTGGGCACCTCAAGCGGCAGGAAGCCGTAATGCTTCAGCCAGCGCAGATCGGCATCGAAGAAGGTCCGAAGGTCGGGGATGCCGTATTTCAGCATGGCGAGACGCTCGATCCCCATGCCGAAGGCGAATCCTTGATATTCCGCCGGGTCGATGCCGCAGGCAGCCAGCACCTTCGGATTCACCATGCCGCAGCCGAGGATTTCCAGCCAGTCGTCGCCGGCGCCGATTTTCAGCTCGCCGCCCTTGCGGGTGCAGCCGATGTCCATTTCCGCCGAGGGTTCCGTGAAGGGGAAATAGCTGGGGCGGAAGCGCACCGGCACGTCCGCAACCTCAAAGTAGGCGCGCACGAACTCGATCAGGCAGCCTTTCAGATGCCCCATATGGATACGGCCGGTCCTGTCGACGATCAGCCCTTCGACCTGATGGAACATCGGCGTATGGGTCATGTCGCTGTCGCAGCGATAGGTGCGGCCCGGCGCGATGATGCGCAAGGGAATGCCCGACTCGTCCTTTTTCGCCGTCGCCGCCTGCATGGCGCGGATCTGCACCGGCGAGGTATGTGTGCGCAGCAACATGCGGCTGCCGTCTTGCTTTTCCGGCAAATAGAAAGTGTCGTGCATTTGCCGGGCGGGATGTTCCGGCGGGATGTTGAGGGCGGTGAAATTGTGGAAATCGTCCTCGATGTCCGGGCCCTCGGCGATTGAAAAGCCCATCTCGCCCAGAATCGCGATGATCTCGTCGAGGGTCTGGCTGATCGGGTGCAGCCGGCCTTCGGCCTCGGGCCGCACTGGCAGGGTGACGTCGACCGTCTCCGCCGCCAACTGGCCTTCCAGCTCGGCATTTTCCAATGCGCTCTTGCGCGCTTCCATCGCCGCCGCGACCGCATCCTTCACCGCGTTCAGCGCCTGGCCGTTCTTGCGACGCTCCTCCGGCGACAATTGGCCGAGCGTCTTCATCAGGCCGGTAATGCGGCCCTTCTTGCCCAGCGCCGAAACGCGAAGCTCTTCTAGCGCCTCCGCCGAATCCGCAGATTCGACAGCGGCGAGAAGCTCTTCACGCAGTGCGTTCAGATCGTCCATCGGGATATCGCCGCCGGCACTCGCCGGCGCTCCACCCTCAAACCCTTATTTCGTGGCGGCTGCCAGGGCGTCGCGCGCCTGGCCGACAAGCGACTCGAAGGCCGCCGGTTCGCTGACGGCGAGTTCGGCCAGGATCTTGCGATCCAGGTCGATCTCGGCCTTTTTCAGGCCGTTCATGAACTGCGAATAGGTCAGGCCGTGCTGCCGCGAGCCGGCATTGATACGCTGGATCCACAGGCTGCGGAAATCGCGCTTGCGCGTGCGGCGGTCGCGATAGGCGTATTGCAGGTTCTTCTCGACCCGCTGGATCGCGGCGCGGAAGGTATTCTTCGAGCGGCCGCGCGATCCCTTGGCCAGTTTCAGTATTTTTTTGTGACGGGCGTGCGTGGTGACGCCCCGCTTGACGCGTGCCATTATTCAGACTCCTTGACGATCGGGCTTCAGGCGTTGGGCAGGAAATGGCGCTTGACGGTCTTGGCGTCGGCGGCGGCCATGATCTGCGTGCCACGGTTGGTTCGCTTCATCTTCTGCGAACGGCGGCGAAGCATATGGCTGAGGCCGGCGCTGTTGAATCGCACCTTGCCACGCGCGGTCAAACGGAAGCGCTTTTTGGCGCTGCTCTTGGTCTTGATCTTGGGCATTTTATGTCCTTTCTCTGTAAAAGGCGGCCGGGCATACCCTCGGGCCCGGACGCGCCAGTTCGCGCGGGGTTCCAAAACCCCGCGCCGCGCGGCCTTATAACGGGTGACGCCCGCCGATGCAAGGGGTGAGGCGGAAAGCATCTCCTGTTCGCTTCCCGGTCCGGCGCGCGACGCAATTGCGAAGCGCCGCGAGGTGCTCACGATCGTCGAAAATCGGCTATTCGCAGGTTTCGGAAATCCACGGCCGCCGACCACCCTTTCCAGGGCGCGCGGCGCGGCTCACTTCGACGGCGCCAGCACCATGATCATCTGCCGGCCTTCCATGGTCGGTTCATGCTCGACCTTGGCTTCCTCGTCGGTTTCCTCGCGCACCCGGTCCAGCAACTGCATGCCCAATTCCTGATGGGCCATTTCGCGCCCACGGAAGCGGATCGTCACCTTGACCTTGTCGCCCTCGCCGATGAATTTGTGAATCGCCCTCATCTTCACGCCATAGTCATGCGTGTCGATGTTGGGGCGCATCTTGATCTCCTTGACCTCGATGATCTTCTGCTTCTTCCGGGCTTCGCTCTTCTTCTTCTGTTCCTGGTATTTGAGCTTCCCGTAATCGAGGATCTTGCAGACCGGTGGGTCGGCGTTGGGCGAAACCTCGACGAGGTCCAGCCCTGCCTGGGCGGCCCGTTCGAGCGCTTCGTCGATGGAGACGACTCCGACCATTTCGCCATCCGCAGCGACAAGGCGGACGGAGCTGACGGAGATCAATTCATTGATGCGAGGGCCTTCGCGAACCGGCGGTCCCGCATGTCGTGGTGGTCTGGCTATAGAAACCTCCTCAGTTTTTTTGCCGAATAAAGAATAGTCCGTTTTGCCATCGCCGGGCCGTCAGGCGTCCGGCGGTCGCGATTCAGCCTTAAGTGTAGGTAATGCATCGTCGAGCGCAAGAATTTCCTGATCCTTGCCACCAAGCCGCCGGATTGCAACGGTTCCGGCCTCGGCCTCGCGCGCGCCCACGACCAGCATGACTGGCACTTTCGCGTGGCTGTGCTCACGGACCTTGTAGTTGATTTTTTCCGGCCTCGTGTCCAGTTCGGCCCTGATTCCGGCCTCGACCAGCGCGCGATGCACCTCGGCCGCGTAACCGTCGGCGTCGTTGGTGATGGTCGTGACCACAGCCTGGACCGGCGCCAGCCACAGCGGGAAGCGGCCGGCATATTGCTCGATCAGCACGCCGATGAAGCGTTCGAACGACCCCAGGATCGCGCGGTGCAGCATTACAGGGCGGTGCTTGACCCCGTCCTCGCCGACATAGGACGCGTCCAGCCGCTCAGGCAGCACGAAATCGACCTGCAGCGTGCCGCACTGCCAGTCGCGTCCGATCGTGTCCTTCAGTACGAATTCCAGCTTCGGGCCGTAGAACGCGCCCTCACCCGGGTTCACCGTATAGTCGAGCCCTGCCGCCCTGGTCGCCTCCAGCAATGCCGCCTCCGCTTTGTCCCAGATCGCATCTTCGCCCGCGCGAACATCCGGGCGATCCGAGAATTTCACCACGACATCGGTAAAGCCGAAATCGCGATAGATCGACAGCAGCAGTTCGCAAAATGCCTCGGTCTCCGAGGTGATCTGGTCCTCGGTGCAGAAAATATGCGCGTCGTCCTGGGTAAAGGCGCGCACACGCATCAACCCGTGCAGCGCGCCTGAAGGCTCGTAACGATGGCACGATCCGAATTCGGCCATGCGCAATGGCAGATCGCGATAGCTCTTGATCCCCTGGCGGAAAATCTGCACATGGCCGGGGCAGTTCATGGGTTTCAGCGCCAACATGCGGCGATTGGCGCCATCGGCGCCGGAGTCCGACTCGTCCACCTCCACGACGAACATGTTCTCGCGGAACTTTTCCCAGTGGCCCGACTTCTCCCATAGCGTCCGGTCGACCAGTTGCGGCGTCTTTACCTCAATATAATGAGCGTCCTCCAGCCGTCGGCGCATGTAGTCCTGGCAGATGCGGTAAAGCGACCATCCCTTCGGGTGCCAGAAAATGCTGCCCGCCGCCTCTTCCTGGATGTGGAACAGGTCCATCTCGCGGCCCAGCCGGCGATGGTCGCGCTTCTCGGCCTCTTCCAGCCTCGTCAGATAGGCTTTCATCTCCTTGTCGGTACGCCATGCGGTTCCGTAAATGCGCTGCAGCTGGGTGTTGCGCGCGTCGCCGCGCCAATAGGCGCCGGCCAGCTTCATCAGCTTGAAAGCCTTGCCCAGTTTGCCCGTGGACGGCAGATGCGGACCGGTGCACAGATCCAGCCATTCACCCTGGCGGTAGATCGAAATATCCGCATCGTGCGGCAGGGTCTCGATATGCTCCGCCTTGAAATTTTCGCCCCTGTCCTTGAAGAAGCGAATTGCCTCGTCGCGGTCCCAGACTTCGCGGGTGATCGCCTCGTCACGGTCGACGATTTCCCGCATGCGCTTTTCGATCTTCACCAGGTCGTCGGGCGTAAAGGGTTCCTCGCGATAGAAATCGTAATAGAATCCGTCCTCGATCGCCGGTCCGAAAGTCACCTGTACGCCGGGATACAGCTCCTGCACGGCTTCCGCCATGACATGCGCCGCGTCGTGGCGCAGCAATTCCAGCGCCTCGTCGCTGTCGCGGGTGACGATGGCCACCGCGGCATCGCCGCCGATGACATGGGCGAGATCCTTCTCCTCGCCATCGACGACCAGCGCAAGCGCGGCCTTGGCCAGGCCCGGCCCGATGGAGGCGGCAAGTTCGGCCCCGCTGACCGGCTTGTCGAATTCGCGGACGCTGCCGTCCGGAAGCGTGATGGCTACCATGATATCTGCGACAAATGGGATCGATCTGGTTCAGTCTTTACGGCCACAGCCGTTTCAAGCGCCTTCATCTAGCGTAAGCGCAAGGCCGCCGCAACCTCGCTGACCGGCAGATCGGCGAGATTTTCTTTCCGGAGCATCACGACATAGCGCCCGCGCGGCGCATTGCGGTCCGGATCGGAGGCTGCCGAGAGCATGATGGCGGTGGGGCAGCCGACCGCCGCTACAAGATGCACAACGCCGCTGTCGTTGCCCAGCGCGGCGCTGGCGTGGGTGGCGAGAACAGCCACATCGAACAGCGACGTGCGGCCGGTAAGGTCCATCGCTTCCGGCGAGGCCGCGGCAATAACCTGGTTGACGGCGGCGTCGGCCTGTTCGCCTATGATCACGGGCCGCCGGCCTTCGATCGCCAACCGCCGCGCAAGCTCGGAGAACCGTTTCGCGGGCCACCCCAGCCCTTCCCGTGCGAAGGTTCCGCCGGGCGCGATCAGGACATAACCGTCCTGCAGCCCGTAACGCCCGCCATAGCCGGCGGTCAGCCAGGAAAGGTCGGGTGTCGGCATGTCGGCAATGCCGGCGTCGGCCAGTTGGTGGACCAGCTGCTCGACGTAATGTTCGGGGATGTTCTGCGAGGCCCGCAGGAAGGGCAGGAAGCCTCTGCTGCTGTATGACCAATTGGCCTTGTTGCCCCAGAAATCCCTCGTCCAGAATCGATAGCGGCCGGTGCGCTGCGAATTATCCAGGTCGTAGACAAGGTCCAGCGGCGTGCGGCGCAGGCGGCGAATCAACCCGGCCACCTTGCCCAACCGGCCCCAGGCGGGGGCGCCGTCCGCCCAGACCTCGTCGAACCAGCCACTCTTGCGGGCCAACTCGCCATAGCGCTTGGTGGTCATCAGGATGATGTGGGCGTCGGCATGATGGCGCCGGATCGCATTGAAGGCGCCGAAGGCCAGGACGAAATCGCTGAAACCGCCCAGTTTAATGACAAGAACCCGGCGGACAGGCTGGCGGCTCATCGTGGGTCGCCCAGCAGTTCAAGATAGACCGCGATGGTGGCGTCGCACATCTTTCTTGTCGTGAAGTTGTCGCGCACCCTCGCAATCGCTGCCTGCGCCAGGCGCTCGCGCGCATCCGTATCCAGGTCCAATACCTTTTCCAGCGCCCTGGCCAGCGCGGTCGGGTCGCTGGGTGGCACCAGCCAGCCGGTGACTTCCGGCAGCAGAATTTCCGGCGCGGCGCCATGGTTGGGGGCGATCACCGGCTTGCCGATTGCCTGGGCCTCGGCGACAACCCGGCCGAACGCTTCGGGCTCGGTCGAGGCCGAAATCACCACGTCCGACAGTTTGTAGGCCGCCGCCATGTCACGGCAATTGCCGACGATATGGACGACGCTCTGCAAACCCAGCTTTTCCACCATCGCTTCCAGCTCCGGCCGGTAGGCGGTGCGGCCCTGGTCGTCGCCGACGATCAGGCAGCGCATCGGCCGGTCCTTGATCTGCGCCAGCGCCTCGAACAGGACCTGGTGCCCCTTCCAGCGGGTCAGCCGTCCGGGCAGCATCACCACCGGCACGCCGTCCGGAATGCGCCATTCCGTCGCCAGATGGATGACCCGTTCGGCGCTCGTCCTGGCTGGGTCGAAAATATCGATATTGACGCCCCGGTGGATCACCCGGATACGGTCGGGGTCGACCTTCCTGTAGTTGTCCAGGATATAGCCGCGGATGAATTCCGATATGGCGATTACCCGGTCCCCGCGGGTCATGACGGAGTTATAAAGGCGCTTGAAGGGAAGTCCGAAACCGTATGGCCCATGCACGGTTGTAACGAAAGGCGTTCCGGTCCGCCGGGCCGCTCCAAGCGCACTCCAGGCCGGCGCGCGGCTGCGCGCATGGATCAGGTCGACGCCGTACTCGTTGACGACCCTGGCAAGCCGGCCGATATTTTTGCGCATGACAAAGGGATTTTTCGAATGAGCCGGCAACTGGATATGCTTACCGCCCGTCCGTTCGATATCGCGCACCATCGGTCCGCCACTGGAGATCACCAGGGCCGTCCAGCCGGCTTCCGTCAGGGCCGCGGTCATCTCCACGGTGCCGCGTTCCACGCCGCCGCCGCCCAGCGAAGGCAAAACCTGCAGGATGACGGGCGCATGTCCGGTTGACGGGCCGGCCGTCATGCTGGTTGTATCGGAAGCTGTCATATGCCGAGTTTATCTCCTGCGGGGGGTCTCGCCGGCTCCCCTTTGAACCGGACATACCAACTGGATACCGCAATTTCAATGCTGCTCAACTCCCACGAACCCCGCATCGCGTTCAACCGAATTGCCGGAAAAGGCCCCGAAGTCATGTTCTGCGGCGGTTTCCGGTCGAATATGGCGGGAACCAAGGCGTTGGCGCTGGAAGTGCATTGCACCGCCGCGGGGCGGGCCTGCACACGGTTCGACTATCGCGGTCATGGCGAGTCGGACGGCGCCTTCACCGGCGGCACGATCGGCGGCTGGCTGGAAGATACGCTGGCCGTGCTGGATGAGGTGACGCGTGAGCCTGTCGTCCTGGTCGGCTCGTCGATGGGAGCATGGATTGCCCTGCTTGCCGCAAAAGTGCGCCCCGATCGCGTGAAGGGGGTGGCGCTGGTCGCGCCCGCCGTCGATTTCACCGAGGCCCTGATCTGGGAGCGCCTGCCTGCGGCCGACCGCGCAATCCTCGAGCGCGACGGGGTTTGGCTGCGACAGTCCGACTATGTCGAGGAACCCGACCAGATCACCCTGGAGCTGATCGAGGAGGGACGGAACCACTTGCTGCTCGGCGGGCCGATCCAATTCGACGGGCCGGTACGCATCCTGCACGGCATGGAGGACGAGACCGTGCCCTGGCGGTTCGCCATTCGCGTGGCCGAGGCGCTGACTGGCAGGGACGTAATCGTTACCCTCGTCAAGAACGGTGATCACCGTTTGTCGGACGAGGAAAATCTGTCCCGGCTGCTGGCCGCTGTCGACGAGGTGGCGGCAAGGGTAGCCCTATAGCAGCCCCTTCAGCCCTTCCCGGTAAGTGGGCCATTTCAGCCGGACGCCGAGTTCCTCCTTGATGCGCCTGTTGGAGACGCGCTTGCTCTCGCCATAAAAGCTCAGGGCCATCGGCGACAGGCTCGCCTTCACTGCGTCGAAATCCTGCAGCGGCGGCGCTTCCACGCCAAGCAATTCGCAGGCATGAGCGATCACCACGTCGGGCGGCGCGGGTTCGTCATCGGCGAGGTTATAGGCGGCGCCCGGGTTCGGATGTTCTATGGAGGCCGTCAGCGTCTGCACGATGTCGTCCAGGTGAATGCGCCCGAAGACCTGCCCCGGCCGGTGAATACGCCGCGCGCGACCCTGCCGCACGGTTTCCAGCGCGTTGCGGCCTGGTCCATATATGCCGGCCAGGCGGAAGATATGGACCGGAATGCCGTGCTCTTTCCAAAGGTTGAGCCAAGCGTCCTCGGCCATGACCCTGCGTCGGCCGCGCTCAGAAGCCGGGATGCGGTCCGAGGATTCGTCCACTTCGCCGCCCTCCCTGTCTCCATAAACGCCGGTCGTGGACAGGTAACCGGCCCATTGCAGGTCCGCCATGCCGGCGATGTCGGCGCCATGCGCCGCGATGATCGGGTCTGCCGCCTCTCCGGGCGGTACCGACGACAACAGATGTGTCGAGCCGGCCAGGGCACCGGCGAAATCCTCCAGCGGCCGGCCCTCGTCAAACGGGAATACCTCCCATCCGCGATCCGAGATGGCCCGATGCGCGTCCACGTCGCGGCGGGTGCCGGCAATACGCCAACCGTCGGATGACAGCCGGTCGGCCAGCGCCCGTGCCGTATATCCCAAACCGAAGCAAAACAACTTATTTTTCATGGCATTGGCATCTTAACCGGATATTCATGGACTGCGTTAATTCTTTCGTTGCATCTATCCGTTAGTATGTATTTCAAGACCCGACAATCAGGGTTAGACGGGTCGAAAAAACAAAAGCTACGGGTTACGGACAGTTATAGGGGAACCATAATGACGGAAATGATCTACCTTGGGCTCGGCATCGTCCTCTTGCTCGCTCTGAACGCCGCTTACGCGGGATGGCGCGGCGGCCAGTCGCGCAGGGCGCGAGCCGAACGAAACAATCCATTCAAAAGCGGGTAAGTTCGCGCGACCCGATCGATCCTGGGGGCGGCTGCCGGTCTAACGGACACCGGACTAACCCGCCTCGTCGTCGGCCGCCTGCTGGTCCTGCGCTGCACGGTCATGCGCATCGACGCTTTGCGCTTCGATGAAGATGCGTTTGACCTGCGGATGTTTGGCCTTGACCGCCTGCTCCAGTTGCGAGACGGCGGCCTCCACCTGCTCGGCAGAGAGGCCGTCCGCGAAATCCACGCTCAGATTGGTCAGGATGTCCTCCGGACCCAGATGCATGGTCAGCACCTCGTTGACGGACTTGACACCTTCCTGCGCCAACGCGGCCTTGCGGATGCTCGTGATCACTGCCGGGCTGGCGGCCTCGCCGATCAGCAGCCCCTTGCATTCGTATGCCAGCAGGGCGGCGGTCGTGGCCAGGATCACGCCGATGACGATTGCAGCTGCTCCGTCCAGCACCGGCATGTGAAGATACTGGGCCAGCGCGATGCCGATCATCGCGGCAGCCAGTCCCAGCATGGCGGCCGAATCCTCGAACAGGACGGTGAATTTGGTCGGGTCCTTGCTGCGCCTGATTTCCGCCATCCATCCGCGCTTGCCCTTGCCTTTGCGGAATTCCCGAAAGGCGATCCACCAGGCTCCGCCCTCAAACAACATCGCCAGGCTGAGCACGATATAGTTTATGATTGGGTTGCCGAGTTCATGCGGGTTGATGACCCTGTTCAGCCCCTCGTAAAAGGAAATGCCGGCGCCCAGCCCGAAAATCAGAATCGCCACGATGAAGGCCCAGAAATACTCCTCCATCCCGTAGCCGAAGGGGTGTTGCTCGTCGGCCGGTCTTTTCGAACGCTTCAGGCCATACAGCAGCAGCACCTGGTTGCCGGTGTCGACCAGCGAATGCACGGCCTCGCTGAGCATCGCCGACGAACCCGTATAGGCGCTCGCCCCGAACTTTGTTACTGCAATCAGCGAGTTCCCGATCAGGGCCGCATAGATAACGCGCTTCGATCCGCCAGATGCCATGATGTTTTCCTAGAAATCCAGATCCGCGTAATGTTTTGGAGGGGGACAGCCGGGGATGCTGTCGGCCAGCAGTGGCCGGAAGGCGGGCCGCGACTTCACCTTCATATACCACTCCTTGGCGGTCTCATGGTCGCTCCAGGGCACGTCGCCGAGATAATCCACCGCCGACAGATGCGCGGCGGCGGCGATATCGGCCAGCGAAAACTCGTCGCCCGCCAGCCAGTTGCGGCGCTCCATCAGCCAGGCGATGTAATCGAGATGATGGTGGATGTTGGCATGGCCCGCGCGAATCGCCGACGAGTTCGGCTCACCCATCCCGAGAAACCGCTTCATGATCTTTTCTTCGACCAGATTTTCGGTGACTTCCCGTCCGAACTTCTCGTCGAACCAGGCGACGAGGCGGCGCACCTCGGCGCGGCCGCCCGGGTCGGTGCCGATCAGCGGTGGGTCGGGGTAGACTTCCTCGATATATTCGACGATCGCGCTATGGGCGGCGATGACCCTGCCGTCGGGTTCGACGAGCACGGGCACCGACCCCGCCGGGTTGACCGCCAGGAATTCCGGCCGCCGGTCCCAGACCTTCTCGACCTTCATCTCGAAGTCGAGTGATTTTGTCGCCAACTGCAGGCGAACCTTGCGGCATTGCGGCGACAGCCAGAGATGGAAAAGCGTGCGCATGGGCCGCAGTTATATCCGCAACCGCGGTCCGCGCGCCACCTGTAAGTTATGACCGAATCACGCTGTCAGGCGGTCTTTGCGTCGAGGCTTGCCGTCGATACGGGATGTTCCAGCCGGTTCAGCATTTCTTTCGGTACGACCTGCCAGAAATTCCGTTTCTCCTCGTCCCAGTTCCGCAGGATCCGGTCGGCCCAGCGCGAGTGTGTCTCCTCGACATGGCGTTCGATCAACTCGCGGCACTGTTCTTCCCAGTAGCCCGCCTCGATGCGCTGCCAGATTACGGCGTCCGGGTTGACGCGGATCTCGAAATCCTCCGCTTCGTCATAGACGAAGGCCATGCCGCCCGTCATGCCGGCCGCGAAATTGTCGCCGACCGATCCCAGGATCACGGCCATGCCGGCCGTCATGTATTCGCAGCCGTTGGAGCCGCAGCCCTCGATGACCGTCACGGCGCCGGAGTTGCGCACCGCGAAACGTTCGCCGGCCTGGCCGGCAGCGAACAGGCTGCCGGCGGTCGCGCCATAGAGCACGGTATTGCCGATAATCGTATTTTCGTTCGATATCAGCGGGCTGGACACCATCGGCCGGACCACGATCTCGCCGCCCGAAAGGCCCTTGCCGACATAGTCGTTGGCATCGCCGAAGACCACCAGCTTCATGCCCTGAACGGTCCAGGCGCCGAGCGACTGGCCGGCGGAGCCACGCAGCCGCACGGTAAGATGGCCGGGGTTGAGCCCCGTCATGCCGAACTGGCGGGTGATCTTCGAGCTCATCTTGGTGCCCACCGCGCGGTTGGTGTTCCTGACGTTATAGGTAAGCTGCATCTTCTCGCCCGCCTCGAACAGCGGTCCGGCATCCGCGATCATCTGGGCGTCCAGGGTTTCCGGCACCTCGTTGCGGCCCTTCAGCGAGAAATAGCTGGGATGGCCGCCGGTATCCGACTTCACCAGCAGCGGGTTCAGGTCCAGATCGTCCAGATGTTCCGATCCCCGGCTGACCTGGGTCAGGAGGTCGGTGCGGCCGATCACCTCGTTGATCGAGCGCGCGCCAAGCAAGGCCAGAATCTCGCGAACCTCCTCGGCCAGGAAGCTGAACAGGTTGACCACCTTCTCGGGCGTGCCGGTGAACCGGGCGCGCAGTTCCGGCTTCTGTGTGCAGACGCCGACCGGGCATTTGTTGGTATGGCACTGGCGCACCATGATGCAGCCCATGGCCACCAGCGAGCCGGTGCCCACGCCATATTCCTCCGCCCCCAGGATCGCGGCGATCACCACGTCGCGGCCGGTCTTGATGCCACCGTCGGTGCGCAGCCGCACGCGGTGGCGCAGCCGGTTCAGGGTCAGCACCTGATGCACCTCGGCCAGGCCCATCTCCCAAGGCAGCCCGGCATATTTGATCGAGGTCTGCGGCGAGGCGCCGGTGCCGCCGTTATGTCCGGATATCAGGATAATGTCGGCGTTGGCCTTGGCGACGCCGGCCGCGATGGTGCCGATGCCGGAACGCGACACCAGCTTCACGCAGACCTTTGCGTCCGGGTTGATCTGCTTCAGATCGTAGATCAGCTGGGCCAGGTCCTCGATCGAATAGATATCGTGATGCGGCGGCGGCGAGATCAGCATCACGCCTTCCGTCGAGTGGCGCAGGCGGGCGATCATCTCGGTCACCTTGAAACCGGGAAGCTGCCCGCCCTCGCCGGGCTTGGCGCCCTGTGCCACCTTGATCTCGATCTCGCGGCACATGTTCAGATATTCGGCCGTGACGCCGAACCGGCCCGAGGCCACCTGCTTGATCGCCGAATTGGGATTGTCGCCGTTGGCGTTCGGCTTGTAGCGCGCCGGATCCTCGCCGCCCTCGCCGGAATCCGACTTGGCGCCAATGCGGTTCATGGCGATGTTGAGGGTGCCGTGCGCCTCCGGGCCCAAGGCGCCGAGAGACATGCCGGGCGTGACGAAGCGCTTGCGGATCGCGGTGATCGACTCGACCTCCTCGATCGGTATCGGTTCGATTCCCGCCGCCTTGAAGTCCAGCAGATCGCGCAGATTGCTCGGCGGTTGGCTATGCACCCCTTCGGAGAACTTGCGGTAGGTGGTGTAGGAGTCCGTCGCCACCGCATGCTGCAGGGTGTGGATCAGCCCGGCTTCCCAGGCATGGCTCTCACCGCCGCGGCGGTAGCGGTAGAAACCGCCCACCGGCAGCGCAACGAAATCCTCGTTCCAGGCGCGCTCGTGCAGGGCCAGCACCTTTTCCTGAATGCCCAGGAGGCCGATCCCGGACAGGCGGCTCGGCATCGGCATGAAGAACTCGTCGACGAGGGTGCGCGACAGGCCAAGCGCCTCGAAGTTGCAGCCGCCACGGTAGGAGGAGATCACCGCGATGCCCATCTTGGACATGATCTTCAAAAGACCCTCGTCGACCGCCTTGATGTAGCTCTGCACGCAGTCTTCCAGCGAGCGGTCGCCGAACAGGCCGCGGCGATGGCGCTCGGCAATCGATTCCTGTGCCAGATAGGCGTTCACCGCCGTCGCGCCGACACCGATCAGCACCGCGAAGTAGTGCGTGTCGAGGCATTCGCCGGAGCGCACGTTCAGGGAGACAAAAGTACGCAGCTTCTGGCGCACCAGATGAGTATGCACCGCGCCGGTCGCCAGGATCATCGGGATCGCGGCGCGTCCGGCGCCGACCGCTTCGTCGGACAGCATCACGTGCTCGCAACCCTCGCGCACCGCGTTCTCCGCCTCCTGGCGGATGCGGTCCAGCGCGCCGGCCAGTGCCGACTCGCCGCCGCCGAGCGCGAAGGTGCAGTCGATGCTGGTCGAAGTCTCGCCCATATGCACCAGCATGGCGTCGAATTCGGCATTGGACAGCACCGGCGATTCGAGCTGCAGCATGCGCAGCTGCGCCTCGTCCTCGTCCAGGATGTTGCCGAGATTGCCGAGCCGGGTCTTGAGGGTCATGACCCGCCGTTCGCGCAGCGAGTCGATCGGCGGATTGGTGACCTGGCTGAAGTTCTGACGGAAGAAGTGGTGCATGCCACGGTAGCGATCCGACAGCACCGCCAGCGGCGTATCGTCGCCCATGGAGCCGATCGCCTCCTTGGCGTCGTCCACCATCGGATGGAGGATCAGCTCCAGGTCTTCCATGGTCAGGCCGTAGTTGAGCTGACGGCGGCGCAGCGCCTCGCCTTCCCAGCGGGTCGGCTCGCCATGGTCCGGGCGCAGCAGGTCATCGATGGAGGTGACGTTGACGATCCAGTCGCCGAAGGGCTTCTGGTCGGCCAGATAGTCCTTGATCTCGCCGTCGTGGTAGAGCTTGCCGTCTTGCAGGTCGACGGCGAGCATCTGGCCGGGCCCGAGGCGGCCCTTCTCGATGACGTTCTGCTCGTCGATGCGCACCATGCCGGTCTCCGAGCCGGCGAACAGCAGACCGTCCTTGGTAATGCTGTAGCGCATCGGCCTGAGACCGTTGCGGTCCAAGCCCGCGACCGCCCAGCGGCCGCCGAAACCGCAGACCGCCGCCGGTCCGTCCCAGGGCTCCATCACCGTGTTGCAGTAGCTGTAGAGATCGCGGTGCGCCTGGACCATCGAGGGGTCCTGGCCCCAGGCCTCCGGGATCAGCATGGTCTTCACCATCGGCAGGTCGCGCCCGGCGCGGACCATCAACTCGGCCACCGCATCGAGGGCGGCGGAGTCCGACAGGCCGGCGGAGATCACCGGCTTCAGGTCCTCGACATGGTCAGCGAAGGTTTCCGACGCCATACGGCACTCGTGCGCCTGCATCCAGTTGACGTTGCCCTTCAGGGTATTGATCTCGCCGTTGTGGGCGAGGATGCGGAAGGGCTGGGCCAGGCGCCAGGTCGGGAATGTATTGGTCGAATAGCGCTGATGGAAGATCACGAAGTTGGACGCGAAACGGTCGTCCAGCAGATCGGGATAGAAGGACGACAGCTGCTCGGCCAGGAACATGCCCTTGTAGATGATCGAGCGGCAGGACAGCGAGCAAATGTAGAAGTCCTGAATCGATTCCAGCTCGGCCGCCTTCTCGATGCGCCGGCGGATGATGTAGAGGTCGATCTCGAACTGCGGGTTCGGCACGCCGCGCGAATTGGCGATCATCACCTGCTCGATTTCGGGACGCGTCGAGTTGGCCTTTTCGCCGACGATCTCGGTATTCACCGGCACCTGGCGCCAACCGTAGATGCGATAGCCGAAGTTCAGAATCTCGCGTTCCACCAGCACGCGGCAGCGCTCCTGCGCGCCGAAGTCGGTGCGTGGCAGGAACACCATGCCGACCGCCAAGGCCTGCTTGTCCGGGTCATGCCCGGTGCGCGCGACATGCTCGCGGAAGAAGTTCTGCGGGATCTGCAAGTGAATGCCGGCGCCGTCGCCGGTCTTGCCGTCGGCGTCGATGGCGCCGCGGTGCCACACCGCCTTCAACGCCTCGATGCCGGCGACCACCACGTCGCGCCGCGGAGAGCCGTCGAGGGAGGCAACGAGGCCGACGCCGCAGGCATCGTGTTCGTCGGCCGGGTCGTAGAGCCCCTGGCTGCCGAGCTGCGCGGCGTTGCGCTTCCAGGCCGCGGCAAAGTCTTCGCCTTGTCCGCTGTTGGGCCCGTTGCGGGGCGTGAGGGGTCGCTGTTTCGTCATGTCTTTATCTCCCCAGACCTTACTCGGCCGCTTCGGCGGCGGCCGTGGCCTTGGCCTGGATGTAGTGATGAATTTGTTCCGCGGCGTCGCGCCCGTCGCGCACCGCCCAGACGACGAGCGAGGCACCGCGCACGATGTCGCCGACGGCGAAGACGCCGTCGAGCGAGGTCATCGAGGTATTGAAGTTGACCCGCACCGTGCCCCAGCGGCTGACCTCCAGACCCTCGGTGTCGAACAGCTTGGGCAGGTCTTCCGGATCGAAACCGAGCGCCTTGATCACCATGTCGGCCTCGACCGTGAAGCTGGAGTCTTCGATAATCTGCGGCGTCTGCCGGCCGGTGGCATCGGGCATGCCGAGGTGCACGCGCTGGGCACGCACCGCCTCCACCTTGCCGTTGCCGAGAAAGGCTTCGGGTGCCGACAGCCAGAGGAACTCGACGCCCTCCTCTTCGGCGTTGGCCACTTCGCGCTGCGAACCCGGCATGTTCTTGCGGTCGCGGCGGTAGAGGCAGCGCACCGACTTGGCGCCCTGACGCACCGCCGTGCGCACGCAGTCCATGGCGGTGTCGCCGCCGCCGATCACCACCACCGCCTTGCCCTCGGCATCCAGGGTGCCGTCGTCGAAGGCCGGCACGTCATCGCCCAGGCCCTTGCGGTTGGAGGCCGTGAGGAAGTCCATGGCCGGGAAGACGTTCTGCAGGCCGACGCCCGGCAGCTTGATGTCGCGCGCCTTGTAGACGCCGGTGGCGATCAGCACCGCGTCGTGTTTCTTGCGCAGATCGGCGAAGTTCTCGGCGTTGCCGACGTCGCAGTTGAGATGGAACTGCACCCCGCCGCGCACCAGCAGGTCGCTGCGCCGCTCGACCACGTCTTTTTCCAGCTTGAAGTTGGGGATGCCGTAAATCATCAGGCCGCCGACCCGGTCGTAGCGGTCGTAGACATGCACCTCGTAGCCCTTGCGGCGCAGTTGCTCCGCCGCGGCCAGGCCGCCGGGGCCGGCGCCGACGATGCCCACCGACTGCGAACGTTCGCGCACCGGCTTCACCGGTTTGACCCAACCCTCTTCCCAGGCGGTATCGGTGATGTACTTCTCGACCGAGCCGATGGTGACCGTGCCGTGGCCGGCCTGCTCGATCACACAGTTGCCTTCGCAGAGCCGGTCCTGCGGGCAGATCCGCCCGCAGATTTCCCGTCAGCATCAGCCAGTCCGGGATATTGTTATGCAGCGGACAGTGGACCTGACAGAACGGCACCCCGCACTGCGAGCAGCGGCTGGACTGTTCGGCGGCACCCTTGGGGTCGTATTCCTGATAAATCTCACCGAAATCGCGGCGGCGCGTGTCCGCGCTGCGCTTGCCCGGCATGGCGCGCGCCAGATGCACGAATTTCAACATTCTGCTGGCCATAAGCTTCGATCCCAAAAAATCTCTTCGATCCGCTTCGCTTGGCGGCGGTTGGCGCCCCGCTGCAGCCTTCGGACAGAGGAAGACCGCCATCGGGGGCGCTCGTCTATAGACGAAGGCCCCGCAGCTTACGAGGAAAAAAGGCCAGAAAGGGCAGATATACTGACCTATAGATACCTAGGAAGCTCTCTTATATCAGAAGTGCGCGCCGCCCGGCGACCGTATTCCGATCTTTAGTCCCATCATGAGACTAAATTGAGGTGCGATAACATTAACCAAGGGGTGCTATAAGCGCGCCGAAACTCACCGCAGGCCACCGCCCATCGGCCCTTCGACTGGGCAAGGTGCCTCGATACAACCCGCCGCCTGGATCGCGTTCCACTGGGGACTACCGCTTGTCGCTCTTGCACGTTGTGATCCTGGCCATCGTTCAGGGCATCACCGAATTCCTACCTATTTCTTCCTCGGGGCACCTGGTGCTGGCCTGGGAAGCCTTCGACGTGGCCGGCATGGCCGCCATAGAACAGGCCCAGAGCGATCGCCTGACCCTGGACATCGCCGTTCACGTCGGCACCCTGGCGGCGGTTTGCGTCTATGCCTGGCGGGAAATCGGTCAAATGGCCGGCGGTCTGGCCCGCCTGGCCGTCGGCCGCTGGACCCCCGGCGCACGGCTCGCCGCCCTGGTGCTGGTCAGCACCCTGCCGCTGATCCTGGTCGGCGGCCTGTTCAAGGACACGGTCACTGCCGAGTTGCGCGATACCGCGATAGTGGCCTGGGCGACCATCGGCTTCGGCATCGTGCTCTACATCGCCGACCGCAGCGCCATGACCTTCCGGCGCATCGATCACATGACCTTCAGCGCCGGGATGATCATCGGCCTGGCCCAGGTCCTGGCGCTGATCCCGGGCACCAGCCGTTCCGGCATCACCATGACGGCGGCGCGCTTTCTCGGCTTCGAGCGGGTCGAGGCGGCGCGCTTCTCGCTCCTGCTGGCAATCCCGGCGATCCTCGGCGCGGGCAGCCTGGCGGGCTACGACCTCTATGAGAGCGGCAATGTGGTGCTGGGCCATGAAGCGCTGGTCGGCGCCGTTGTGGCCTTCGTGGTGGCGCTGCTGTCCATCATGCTGATGATCGGCTGGCTGCGCCGGGCCTCCTTCACACCCTTCGTGCTCTATCGCATCCTACTGGGCGCGGCACTGCTGTGGTGGGTTTACGGCACCGGCGGCGCCTGAAGGCTCCGGCCCGGCAGGGCCAAGGCCGGCGGGTCAGAGGGCCTGCGGCCGGTTGAAGCGTCCGCCGCTGCGGTACTTGTCCAGATAACCCGGAATTACCGTCTCCGCCGCGGTCGCCTCGATGCCGAGGTCGGCCAAGGTCAGCGATCCCTCAGACACCACGTTGTCCTGGCGCAGCAGAGTGACCTGGTCGCGGGTCAGCGGCGGCTTCGGCAGCAGTTCCAGGAAGGTCGCCTGCAGGCGCGCCAACCCGAAGGGCAGGCTGACCAGCGCCCGCTTGCGGTCGATGGCCTTCACCAGCAGCTGCATCAGCTCCTTGAAGCTGTAGATCTTGGGGCCGCCCAGTTCGTAGACCTTGCCGCGGCAGGCCGGATCGCCGAGCGCCTTGACCACCGCGCGCGCCACGTCGCCCACGTAGACCGGCTGAAAACGGGTCCCGCCCCCGCCGATCAGCGGCAGCACCGGAGAGAAGCGCGCCATCTCGGCGAAGCGATTGAAGAAGTCGTCCTCCGGACCGAAAATAACGCTGGGCCGCAGGATGGTGGCCTCGGGAAAGGCGGCGCGCACCGCGTCCTCGCCTTCTCCTTTACTGCGGGCATAGGCGGAGGCGGACTCCGGCGAGGCGCCAATGGCCGACACCTGCACCAGCGACCGCACGCCGGCGGCCGCGGCGGCCGTTGCGATCGCCTTGGCGCCCTCGGTGTGCACGGCCGCGAAGCGCTGCTTACCGCTTTCGAAGAGAATGCCGGTCAGGTTCACCGCCGCGTCGGCGCCGCTCAGCGCCGCGGCCACGGCTTCGGAATCCTGCACCGGCACACAAAGCGGCGTGATCTGGCCGATCTCGCCCAGCGGCTTCAGGAACTTGGCCTGGCCCGGGTGGCGCACCGCGACACGGATCATCCAGCCGTCGCGCGCCAGGCCCTGTACCACATAGCGGCCGAGAAAGCCGGAGCCGCCGAAAACCGTTACGATGCCGCCGCTCATCACCCACCTCTTGCCTGCTAAAGCGTTCACTTGGCAACCTATCCGGGCCGCCTGAGGACAGCTGATCGCCGTCGAGCGATATATACAAAGCCTGGGATGAAGTTGACAGCTTCAATTGACCGCCTATGTTGGGCGGCATGCCGCTGCGGCGGCCCTGCTTGCTAGATTCGGAAGACCGGTTTCATAAGTGGCTAAACCCGAAATTCACCTTCACAAAGGCGATCTGCCCGACGGGCTCTCGCTCGGCAAGGCCATTGCAATCGACAGCGAGACCATGGGCCTCGACCTGGCCCGCGATCGGCTCTGCCTGCTGCAGCTTTCCGCCGGCGACGGAGTCTGCCACCTGGTGCAGTTCGCCCTGGGCAACTATGACGCGCCCAACCTGAAGGCGCTGCTGTCCGACCCGACAATCACCAAGATCTTCCACTTCGCCCGCTTCGATCTGGCGGCAATCCGGCGTTATCTCGGCGTCGATTGCAGCCCGGTCTACTGCACGAAAATCGCCTCGAAGCTGATCCGCACCTACACCGACCGCCACGGCCTGAAGGACCTCTGCCGCGAATTGCTGGGGGCCGAGATCTCCAAGCAGCAGCAGTCATCGGACTGGGGAGCGGCGGAATTGAGCAAAGATCAGCTCGCCTATGCGGCATCCGACGTCTTGTATCTGCACGACCTGCGCGCCAAATTGGATGCAATGCTGGTCCGCGAGGGGCGTGACGGGCTCGCCAAAGCCTGTTTCGACTTCCTGCCGGCCCGCGCGGCGCTGGACATCGCCGGCTGGCACGACATCGACATTTTCGCCCACTAGGTTCCGGCGCGCTTGTCCCGATGTCGCCAAAGGGCGGATTTCCAGGCTGGATTGCCGGGCCTGATTGATCGTACAAGGTCTTTGGTATGGAGATCTTTGGTATGGGGCTTTTAACGCGCGGGGCCGCCTGTGCTACTGTGCGGCAATCCCCGCAAGACAGCGGCATTGGGGGATGCCGCTTGGGTGCGCGCCGTACCATCAGCGGGACGAGACGGCGATGAAACCGGCCAGAACGGCCCCTTCGAAACGACATGGCCCTAGGCAACGGCCCCCGAGAGATTGAGACGGTATGACGGCGCAGTTGAAGTCCGATAAAGCAGATACGGCAGCAGACATCGAAGTCGCGCGCCGCGTACTCGACGTCGAGGCCAAGGCCCTGACGACACTGGCCGGCACCCTGGATGGCGGCTTTGTCGACGCCGTGGTGCACCTGGCCGCCGTGGAAGGCCGCGTCATCGTCACCGGAATGGGCAAGAGCGGCCATGTCGCCCGCAAGATTGCCGCCACGCTGGCATCCACCGGCACGCCCTCGCAGTTCGTCCATCCGGGCGAGGCGAGCCACGGGGATCTCGGCATGATCACCGCCAAGGATGCGGTGATCGCGCTTTCCAACTCCGGCAACACGCTGGAATTGAGCGATATGATCACCTACGCCAAGCGCTTTGCCATTCCCCTGGTGGGTATGACCGCGCGGGCCGACAGCGCCCTGGCCGAGGCGGCGGACATCGCCCTCATACTGCCCGGAGCATCCCAGGGTGCACCGGAGGCCTGCCCCATGGGCCTGGCCCCGACCACCTCCACCACGATGATGCTGGCCCTCGGCGATGCTCTGGCGGTGGCGCTGCTGGAGCGCAAGGGATTCTCGACCAGCGACTTCAAGGTGTTCCATCCCGGCGGCGCCCTGGGCAAGCGCCTGCTGCGGGTCAGCGATCTGATGCATGGTCCCGACTCCTTGCCGGTCTGCAGCCCCGACACGGTCATGTCGGAGGCCATCTTGATCATGACCGCCGGCCACTTCGGCTGCGTCGGCATCGTCGACGACAACAAGCGACTGATCGGCATCGTCACCGACGGCGATCTGCGCCGCCACATGAACCAGGAGATCTTGTCCCTGAAGGCCGCCGACATCATGACCGCCAAGCCGCGCACGATCCGCGCCTCCGCGCTGGCGGCCGAGGCCGTGTCCTTCATGAACACCAGCAACCCGCCTTTCCTCTGCGTCTTTGTGGTCGATGAAGCGGGGCCGCCGGAACGCCCGGTCGGGATCCTGCACATGCACGACTGCCTGAGCGCAGGCGTGGTCTGAAGGAGCGAACGGCGACCATGGCGCAAATCGCGACTCATCCCCCTGCAACAGCGCTGCCCTCCGGCAGCGGCGGCCGCAGTGGCGGCGGCATCGGGCGCAGGAAACGTCAGCCGCCGCGATTGTCCGGGCGCAACGGTTACAGCCTCTTTGTCAGTTCCATGAAGCTGTTGCTGCCGGCCCTGGCCGCGGGACTGGTCTTGTTGGTCATTGCCTGGCCGCAGATCATGCCGGACATCAGCCGCTCCAGTGTCGACTGGGCAAGGGCGGCGCGCGACCAGGCCAAGACCCTGAACATGCTGAACGCGCGCTACAGCGGCGTCGACGAGAACGACCAGCCTTTCAACCTCGCCGCCGACCTGGCAACCCAGGCGCCTGACAACAAGGACGTGGTCGAATTGCAGTATCCCAAAGCCGACGTCCGCACGACGGCGGGGGATCTGGTGGCGCTTTCCGCGCGCCTTGGCCACTACGACCGCGAGGACGAAACACTGGACCTGACCGGCACCGTGCACGTGACCCACGACAAGGGCTTCGATATCACCACCGAAACGGCAACCATCAACCTGAAGAACGGCTCGGCGTCCGGCGATTCGGCGGTCAGCGGCGCGGGACCCTCCGGGGAGTTGCAGGCCGAGGGTTTCCGTCTGCGCGACCGCGGCCAGATCATCATCTTCACCGGCAAGAGCCGTATGCTCGTCTACCCGGACGCCAAGGAGAACCTGCCATGATCGCAGCCGCGTGCCGTCTTGCGCAGCAGCGTCTGTTCCTGGTGAGCAGCCTTTTTCTGCTGGCGGCGGCGCTGACGGCCGCCCTTGCGGCGGTACCGGCACGCCAGGCTTTCGGCCAGTCGGTGGAGGATCTGCGTAAGAGCGAAGAGCCGCTGGAGATCAATGCCGAAGAAGGCATCGAGTGGAACCGCAACGACAAGACCTATACCGCGCGCGGTAACGCCCGCGCCGCCAGCGGCGATGTCGAGGTGTTGGCCGAGGTGTTGACCGCCTACTACCGCGAACCCGCAGAGGGTGAGGAAGGCGACAGCGAGATCTTTCTGCTGGAGGCGACCGGCAACGTCCGCATCAATTCGCCTGAAGGCACCGTCTACGGCGACAAGGGGCGGTACAAGCTCGATGAGCAGGTCTTCATCATGACCGGCAAGGACCTGCGGCTGGAAAGCAAGGATGACCTGGTCACCGCCCGCGACAGCCTGGAGTACTGGGAAGGTCAGCGTAAGGCCGTGGCCCGCGGCAAGGCCCATGCGACCCATGAGGACAAGCAGATCAGGGCCGACATCCTGACCGCCAACTTCGAGGAAAACGCCGATGGCGAACTCGAAATGCGCCGCGTCGACGCCAAGGGCAACGTCGAAATCTATACCGCAAAGGAATACGCACGCGGCAGCGAGGGCGTGTACTATGTCGACAAGGAGTTGGCGACACTGTCCGGCGACGTGAAGATTACCCAGGGGGAAAACCAGCTCGACGGAAAATACGCCGAGGTCAACATGGCCACCGGCATCAGCAAGCTGCAAGGCGCGGCGCCGGGCAGCGAGGAAGCGCCCAAGCAGGTGAAAGCCCTGGTGCTGCCGCGGGCCTCCAAGGACAAGAAACCGTCCAGCGAGGAGCCCGCTGCGAAGGACCCGGCAGGCGGTTCCTAGAGAAGGCCGCCGACCCGGCTAGGCGCGCCGAAGTAATTTGGACCAAGGTGATTGGGGTGAAACTTGGTGAGTGAAACGGACAAGGTGATAGACGGGACGGACGAAGGTCGCGACGCCGACGACGAGGAAGGTCCAAGGCTGGTTACGGACAACGTCGGCCTGACGGTCGTGAACATCGGCAAGAGCTTCAAGAAGCGGCCGGTGCTGCGTGGCATAACCCTGTCGCTGCAGCGTGGCGAGGCGGTCGGTCTGCTCGGGCCCAATGGCGCCGGCAAGACCACCTGTTTCTACATCGTCACCGGCCTCATCGCGCCGGAGTACGGCTGGGTCACCCTCGACGGCCACGACATCACCGATATGCCGATGTATCGCCGCGCCCGTCTGGGCATCGGCTACCTGCCTCAGGAAGCCTCCATCTTCCGCGGCCTGACCGTCGAGCAGAACATTCGCGGCGTGTTGGAAGTCATCGAGCCGGTGCGCGAAAAGCGCGAGGTGGCGCTGGAAAACCTGCTCGCCGAGTTTTCCATCACCCACTTGAGGCGCACCCCGGCGGTGGCGCTCTCCGGCGGTGAGCGTCGCCGTGTCGAAATTGCCCGCGCCCTGGCCTCGCAACCCAGCTTCATCCTGCTCGACGAGCCCTTGGCCGGCATCGATCCGATCGCCGTCGGCGACATCCGCGACCTGGTTTCGCACCTGAAAGACAGGGGCATCGGGGTGCTGATCACCGACCATAATGTCCGCGAGACCTTGGAGATCGTGGACCGCGCCTACATCATCCACGACGGCGTGGTGCTGATGGAAGGCGCGCCGGACGAAATCGTCGCGCACGAGGACGTCCGACGCGTTTACCTCGGCGAAAGGTTTAGCCTCTAGAAGGTTAAGCGATATGGCGGCGACACAAAGATTGGAACTGCGCCAGCGCCAGTCTCTGGTCATGACGCCGCAATTGCAGCAGGCAATCAAGCTGTTGCAGCTTTCCAACCTGGAACTTGCGGCTGAAGTTGACCGGGAGCTCGAGCAGAACCCGCTGCTCGATCGCGATGAAGGCGGCAACGAGACCCTGCTGGAAACTCCCTCTGTGGACCAGCAGGACGATCACGTCGATCCTGGTTCCGAGACCGCGCCCGCCGACCCCGACTCCCTCGAACAGACCACCACCGAGCAACTCCCGGCGTCCTCCGACGAGCCGCTCGATACCGACTATGAAAACGTCTACACCAACGACGCCAGTTGGGAAGGACCCGGTTCCGATGCCGCCTTCGCGACGCGCGGCGGGGCGCCGCTGGATGGCGATGGCGACTTCTCCCTGGATCAACGCCTGTCCGACACGATCACGCTGCGCCAGCACCTCTCCGACCAGCTGGTGATCGAAGTTTCCGATCCCACGGAGCGGGCCATCGGCGCCTGCTTCATCGACCAGCTGGACGACAACGGCTATCTGAGCTGCGATCTGGCGGAACTGGCGGTTCAGCTCGGCTGTTCGATCGAGCGCTTGGACGCGGTGCTGGCAGTCATGCAAAGCTTCGAGCCAACCGGCATCTTCGCCCGCTCGCTTGCCGAATGCCTGGCCCTGCAGCTGCAGGAGCGCGACCGCTACGACCCGGCCATGCAGGCCCTGGTCGAGAACCTGGATCTGCTGGCCAAGGGCGAGCACGCCAAACTGCGTAAGCTCTGCGGCATCGATCAGGAAGACCTGGTCGACATGATTGCCGAGATCAAGACGCTCGATCCGCGCCCCGCACTGTCCTTCGAGGGCGAGGTCGCGCAGCCGGTCGTGCCCGACGTGCTGATGCGCCCGGATCGCAAGGGCGGCTGGTTCGTGGAACTCAACAGCGACACCCTGCCGCGGGTCCTGGTCAACTCCGGCTATTTCGCGCAGATTTCAGTCCATGCTCGCTCCAAGAAGGAGCGTGAGTACCTGAACGAACGTCTGCAGTCGGCCAACTGGCTGGTCAAGGCCCTGCATCAGCGGGCAACGACCATCCTGAAGGTGTCGACGGAAATTGTGCGCCAGCAGGATGCCTTCTTCCGCAAGGGGGTGGAGCACATGAAGCCGCTCACCCTGCGCGACATCGCGACTGAAATCGAAATGCACGAGTCGACGGTCAGCCGGGTCACCTCGAACAAGTACATCGCCACGCCTTTTGGCACCTATGAGTTGAAATACTTCTTCACAACAGCAATCTCAGGCGCCGACGGCACCGCCCATTCGGCCGAAGCCGTGCGCCACCGGATCAAGCTGCTGATCGACGGCGAAAGCAGCAAGCAGATCCTCTCCGACGACACCATTGTCGATCTGCTGCACAAGGACGGCGTGGACATCGCCCGGCGCACCGTCGCGAAATATCGCGAGGCCATGAGAATCCCCTCTTCGGTGCAGCGGCGCAGGGCAAAATCGGCCCTGACCAGCCAGGCGTAACCAATTGATTTTTAAAGATTCCGCTACGAGACCTGCGGATTCCAAGCCAAAAGAGACAGGCTATTGACTTCATCCTGAGCGGCCTCTATGTTGCGCCCGCCTCAGCTATAGGGCATGCTGTGAAGGTGGTCAGCCACCTCGTTTCAATCCACAAAAAGCGAATATGCAGCTCTCCGTTAAAGGACAGCAGCTAGACGTCGGTGACGCGCTGCGAACGCACGTTAGTGAGACCCTTTCCCGCATTCTCGATAAATATTTCGGGGATGCGATAGAGGTTGCGGTAACGGTATCGCGGCATGCGCACCTCTATCGCGCTGTGGTATCGGCCCATGTGGGCCGCGGCATCCAGCTGGAGGCCCAGGGAGAGGCAAAGGACCCCTATCCCGCGTTCGATGCGGCGGCGGATCGCCTGTCCACGAGACTGCGCCGCTATAAACGCCGCCTGCGGGACCACAACAACAAGTCTGTGGAGGGAGCCTCGCTACCCGCACAGCAGTATATCCTGGCCGGCGAAGGCCCGGAAGAAACAGGGGATGAGAGCAACGAGGACGGTCAACCGGCCGTCGTTGCGGAAATGACAACAGAAATTCCGACGCTCACTGTCAGCGAAGCCGTCATGCGCATGGACCTTGGGAACCTGCCGGCAATGATGTTTCGCAACAGCGCGCACAGTGGTCTGAACATGATCTACCGGCGCAGCGACGGAAATATCGGCTGGCTTGACCCCCGCGGAAATCGCGGCGGCTGAGCGGCCGAGCATCAAAGAGTTTATGATGGATATATCCGATCTGATCCTACCTGAGAGCGTGATCGCGAACCTTCGCGTCACCAGCAAGAAGCAGGCTCTCCAGGAACTGGCCAAGAAGGCTGCCGACATCACCGGACAGCCCGAACGGGCGCTGTTCGAGGTGCTGATGGAGCGCGAACGCCTGGGCACCACCGGCGTCGGCCACGGAATTGGCATCCCGCACGGCAAGCTGCCGGAACTGGGCCGCCTCTACGGCCTCTTCGCACGCCTCGATACGTCAATCGATTTCGATGCGATCGACGAGCAGCCGGTCGACTTGATCTTCGTGCTCCTGGCGCCGGAAACCGCCGGGGCCGACCACCTCAAGGCACTGGCGCGGGTATCGCGTCTGTTCCGCGACCGGGCGGTCTGCGAGAAGCTGCGCGGCACCGACAACAACGAAGCCATTTACGCCCTCTTGACCCAGAGCCAGGCAAGCCACGCCGCCTGAGACGATGGGTTCTGCTCCGGGGCGCCGGGGCCTTCCAAACGCCAAGAGAAATGCCGCTTTCCGAAAGGGAAAGCGGCTTATTCCTTCGTCGGGCCCCTTGAAGGCCTAGAGCGGGTCGTATTTGGTCGGCCGGCCTCTCGGCGGCTTAGTGCACGCTGAGCGGCTCCAGGCCGTTCTGGCGCACCGCGGCGAAGGCGATGTCATGGCTCGCCATGGTGGCGATCACGGTACCGTCGGCGGAGTGGATCTCGAAGAAATCCCTCTCGGTCTTCTCGGTCTTCTCGGCCTTCTTCACGTAAGCGATGTCGTTGATGCCGAGCACCAGGAAATCCTGAGGCGAGAGTTCGCGAATGGCAATCTGCTGGTTCATTTCTGTTCCTCCGATCGAATACCTTCGATGACCGGGCCTTCGCCCTCCGCGCGGTCTTGCGTGACAATCTTGATGGTGCGCACTTGCGGATCGATAAGCGGGCGCTCCAAATCGATGTGGAGCAAGCCACGGTCCAAGCTGGCGTTGGACACTTCGATGCCCTCCGCCAGTACGAAACTGCGCTGAAACTGGCGCGCGGCAATGCCGCGATGCAGGTAGACCCGGCTTTGGTCATCCGCCTGCCGGCCTTTGATCACGAGCTGGTTCTCCTCGATCTGAACGGAGAGATCGTCGTCGGTGAATCCGGCGACGGCCAGCGTGATGCGCAGCCGATTCTCCCCCAACTGCTCGACATTGTAGGGGGGGTATCCGTCCGCGGTCTTGGAAATGCGGTCGATAGCCTGCTCGAACTGCTCGAAACCCAGCAGGAGCGGGCTGTTAAAGAGCGACAATCGCGTCATGAACTGAGGATCCTCCTCTTCCTTGAGCAAGGTCATCCTGATGTTGCACGGAACAGGCACCCTAAGGGTCATCCCTCCGCCAGCGGCCCGGAAGCGGCGCCGCCTCAACATAGATGGGGTGCCGACAGCCCCCGATCAAGCGGCGGCACATAACCTGGCGTTGAAAACAGGCCTGGGTCTTCTGTGCAGTCAGCGGCAGGACCCTAGATCGGATCGTGATTGGGCGGAGCCACTTCATGGTTCCGCCCAATCACGTGAATCCGATCTATATCCAATAGTTAGAGCAGATTCACCGGGTCGGTGGATCGCTAAAGCAATTCCAGCCAACCCGGATCTGCTCTAGGCCTCGCGCCGTTTCTTCGCCGGTGCGGGCGGCGCGGAGAACACCGGCTGCGGCGTCGGCTGGCCCAGCAGATAGCCCTGCCCCATGTGAACGCCGAGGCTGCGCAGCTTGGTGACCTGGTCGTCCAGCTCAATCATTTCGGCGATCGTCTTGATGTTCAGGTCGCCGCAGAGATCGCAGAGATTGCGCAGCATCAGGCTGTCGCGGTCGGAAGACAGCAGGCGCCGGGTGTAGGTGCCGTCGATCTTCACGTAGTCGACCTCCAGCGCGCGCAGGTACTGAAAGGAGGCGGCGCCGGCGCCGAAGTCGTCCAGGCACATGGAGAAGCCGAGCTTCTTCATGGCGATGAAGACCCGGCTCACCCGCTCCAGATCGTGCATCCGCGAGGATTCGGTGGCCTCGAACATCAGGCGACCGGCCAGGTTGGTGTGCTGACGCAAGATGTCCATCAGAGTTTCGACGAAAACGTCGTTCTGCAATGACAGGCCGGAAAGGTTGACCGCCAGGTTGAGCGGCGAGTGTTCGACGCGCTCGGCCATGAAGGCGACGGCGCGGCGGCAGCAGGCCAGGTCGAATTCCTGGATCAGGCCGATATCCTCGGCAAACACGATGGTCTGGTAAGGCGATTCGCCGTGCGCGAACCGGGTCAGGGCTTCGAAGTGGGAAACCTCTTGGCTTTCCAGGTCGACAATCGGCTGGAAGACAAAGTCGAACTTGTTCTCCGCGACCACGGACTTGAAGGCGGAGATCCGGTCCTGGGTCTCCATCACCTGCTCGTGGAACGAGGCGGCGAGACTGGCGACACCGAGGTTCACGGCCCCCTTGGCGGCCGCCTTGTTGATGGTATAGACCAGCGCCTGGGCAGCTTCCTCGCTGGTCAGTTCCTCGGACGAGGCCGCGACGGTAGCCTGCTCTACACCCAAGCCGCCGGCAGGGTCGAAAGTCCGCGCCAATTCGGCCAGCTGGCGCTGCACATCGGAGCCGACGGAAGCACCGGCCTTGTGCAGGAATCCGAAGCGGTCCTCGGCGAGGGCGCCGGCCGAATCGCTGTCGATGGCGCGGCTGATCAGCATGCTGCCCGCATCGGCATAGAAAGCTTCCCAGCGGTCGTTGCCGAGGCGCTCGCGAAAACCCGCCGCGTCGACGAATTCGATAAAGGTGATCTCCACGTCCTGACCGGCGGCCCTGGCGGACTCGAGGGTCTCGACGGCGGCCTCCTCGAAGGCCTCGCGGCGCAGAAGTCCATTGCCGGTGCGCAGCTCAGCCGCCCGGGCCGCTTTGGCCAGGCCAACGTTCGCCAGGGCGATCGCGCAGTAAATAACATCCTCGTGGCCGGGGATGCGGCAGGCGCTGAACACAACTTTGAGGGGTTTCGACGGCCGCTCTTTACCTTTGTCCTGGGCGCTCTCGGCCGGGCGGATCGAAACCAGGATCGGCCCGCAGCGCTTGCCCGCGGTGAGGTCGCCGATCTTGGCGACCAGCATTTGGCGGTCTTCCTCGA
Organism: uncultured Alphaproteobacteria bacterium; assembly: GCA_947259795.1. Lineage (GTDB taxonomy): Bacteria > Pseudomonadota > Alphaproteobacteria > UBA8366 > JADFVY01 > JADFVY01. The sequence continues at coordinate 77,120 of CAMYNJ010000139.1, forward strand.
CGAAGAGTTCCAGCCACCCGCGGCCCACCACCGCCTCGGGCGCACCGCCCAACAGCTGTTTGGTGGCTCCCACGGCATAGCGAATCAGGCTGTCGTCGCCGACCTCCAACAGCAGGTCCGAAGCAGCAAAGGCAAATGCGAGAAAGCGATCCCGTTGCTCACGCAGTTGTTCGGCCTCGCTGAGGACGATGTCAACTTCGCGAGATTCCTTAGCCTGCACCATGGTGCCCTTTCGCTGTGACCAGCCGGTCGAGTTGTCGAGCTCCCCTGAAATGATCGAGGCATGCAGGCCTGCTCGCCAGCAATTCTAAGGCGACAACTCTTAGGGCTTAATTAAAATTCCACTAACGGAAGGTCTTTATTAACCATAATCCCCCTAGAAAAGGCTATGCCTCTTCCCGAGTTGAGATGAAGCGCAGCCGTTCGCCCCGCAATTCCACTGCGGTCAGTGAGCCACTATCGAAAACCCCGCTGTCGACGCCGATACGGTGGTCCAGTGCGGTGGGCCCCTCGGGCGTATGGCCGTGCACAACGGTAACCGGGTAGGGCCAGTCCTGGCCGCTGAGGAAGGGCTCGCGGATCCATAGCAGGTCCTGCTCGCTCTGCGCTTCCAGGGGCCGGTCCGGGTTGATGCCGGCGTGGACGAAGATGTAGTCGCCGATGCGGTGCTGCAAGGCGAGCCCCTGGAGAAAGGCAAGACGCTCCGCCCCCAGGCTGCCGCAGAGCGCCGCTGCAAGCTCCGCCGGTGCCTCGATGTGTGCGTTGGGCGCCAGGGTCTTCAGGGTCTCCTCGCCGCCGAAGCGCCACCACTGCAGCAAGCGCGCCAGGCCGAGGTCTTCGCCGGTCGCCGCCTCGATGAGATAGCTTTCGTGATTGCCGCGCAGGCGAACCTCCTCGACGCCCGGCCGACCCAGACCCGCGGCGACCAGGTCCAAGGTCTCCAGAGGCTGCCAACCTCGATCGATGTAGTCGCCCAGCCAGACGACGGACACCTGCCCGGCGATCTGCTCCGCGGCGATGATGCCGGAGATACGCCCCTGCAGCGTCCGCAGGTGATCCGCATGAGCATGGACGTCGCCGATGGCGAAGACCGCGCGGTCCGCGGGCAGTGGACGCGGTGCGGGTTGCCAGGGTGTGGTTTCGGCGACGATGCGCGGCATGTTCTCTCCTGCGGAGACCAGGCAAAGATCTTAGCCAGTGCCGGAATCGAGAGCATCATCGCCGCAAAATCGCGAAAGCAGGAGAAAAAATGGCCGGCACCGCGACAGCCGTGCCGGCCACAGAGTGGACAGGCATATGCCCACAGGGAGACCTTCAGCGCCCCTGCGTCAGGGACTTAGTCCATATAGACCCCAGTATCGGATGTCACCGCACCATTGACCAATAGCACCTTGGTCGCATCCCCGGCGGCAGGGGTGCCACGGCCCCGAGCCCCAACCCGAGCCCCAACCTGCGCCCTATTTGGCCATGCGGTCGTGGCGGGCGCTGATCTCCGCCGGCCAGCGGCTCTTGATGTAGGACAGCACGGCCCAGATCTCCGCGTCGCTCAACTGGCCTTCATAGCCCGGCATGTCGCTCTCGTAGTTGCCGCCGGCCAGCGCCGCCGGGCCGTACTTGGTGAGCGCGAAGAGCTGGTCGTCCGGATGATGCCAGGTGTGGCCGGCTTCGTCGTGCGGCGGCGCCGGCAGGCGACCGTTGGCGCCGCGCTGACGCCAGTTGGCCTGGCCCTGCAGCTCGGCGCCGTGGCAAGAGGCGCAGTTGGCCTCGTAGACCTGGCGGCCGAGCGCCACCTTCGCGGGGTCGCCGGGGTCCATGTCGAGAGCATTGCCGCTGCTCCGGAATTCGGAATAGACCGCCGCCGCGCCGAGGCCGACGACGACCAACAGTCCGAGGACTTTTCCCGCTCATTCCTGCCGTTCGAAGATGCCGTTCCAGTCTGGACTTTCCAGCAGGGGGAAGGTCAAGCAGGGGAGCTACGCTAGGCCAGGGCGCGCAGAATGGCCTCGCCGCAGGCCCGCGTATCGGCCTTGCCGCCGAGGTCCCGGGTGCGCGCCTCGGGGTTCTCCAGCACGTTCTCGATGGCGGCCTCCAGTTCGGCGGCGGCGGCGCTCTCGCCCAGATGATCAAGCATCATGGACGCGGTCCACACGGCGGCCACCGGGTTGGCGATGCCCTGTCCGGCGATGTCGGGGGCCGAACCGTGCACCGGCTCGAACAGCGAGGGAAAGACGCGCGGCGGATTGAGATTGGCCGCCGGGGCGATGCCGATGGAACCGGCCACCGCCGGCCCGAGGTCGGAGAGAATGTCGCCGAAGAGGTTGGAGGCGACCACCACGTCGAACCAGTCGGGGTGCTGGACGAAATGCGCGGTGAGGATGTCGATGTGGTACTGCGCCGTCGCCACGTCCGGGTAGTTCTTGGCCATGGCGGCGAAACGCTCGTCCCAGTAAGGCATGGTGTGGACGATGCCGTTGGACTTGGTGGCCGAGGTCACGTGCTTGCGCTTGCGCTTCTGGGCCAGGTCGAAGGCGTAGTCGAGGATGCGGTCGGTGCCCCGGCGGGTGAAGACCGACAGCTGGGAGACCATCTCCTGCTCGGTGCCGCCGTAGGAGCGCCCGCCGATCTCCGAGTACTCGCCCTCGACGTTCTCGCGCACCACGATGAAGTCGATGTCCTCCGGCCCGCGCCCGGCCAGCGGCGAGGTCATGCCGCGCAGCAGGCGCACCGGGCGCACGTTGGCATAGAGGTCGAGTTCGCGGCGCAGCGGGATCAGCAGGCCCCACAGCGAGACGTGATCCGGCACGCCGGGAAAACCCACCGCGCCGAGATAGATGGCGTCGAACTCCTTGACCTGGGCAATGCCGTCCTCAGGCATCATCTGCCCGGTTTCGGCATAGCGCTGGCAGGACCAGTCGAAAGACTGCCACTCGATAGAGAAACCGTGCTTGCCGGCCACCGCCTCGGCCGCCCGCTGACCCTCGGGGATCACTTCGTTGCCGATCCCGTCACCGGGGATCACGGCGATGCGGTACTTCGCTGGCTCCGGCTGCGCGAGGTCGCCTTCGGATGTCGCGCATAGCGCGTTCCAGGGGATTGTTGGTGCGGACACGGGCCAATGCCCGTCAGGTAAGGCGTAGCAGACCAGGGTCTCGTCGACCGTCTCCTGGAGCCACTCGACGCCCTACCACCGCCTCCACAGGGCGCAGTTTGGCGACGATCTCCTCCGGCTTGTGACGTTTGCTTCCCATCTTTGGTCCTCTTTCTCATGATGATAGAACAGGGACCAATTCAATAGGAGAGGCTAGTTCGGATTCCGCGGCACCAATAAGAAACATTCAGTGTGAGGCGCCAAAATCTCTACCTCACACCCCAAGTATTTCTGTGCCGCCGAGCACACCTCAGCTGCACGCCCAAAGAAACTTGCGTCAAATTTCCTACCTTTATTCCTGTTCACTTTCTTCCCAATAGGAAGTATCTGACGCTTAAATCGCTTTCGCGCATCCCTTAACTTTCCACGACGAGCCGCCTTCTCGACTTGCGCTACAATCTCGTCAAGCTCATCACGTCCGACTGGTGACGAGCATTCCTTTTCGACCATTCCAACTATTATTTTAATAGCTTCTGTCTTTGAAATTGTTCTGTTCAGGGCTTCATGATCATCTGCAGCACTGTTTCTTTCAAGAGCCTCGATGACCTCGCCCAATGTTTGGCATTTTTCTCCAATGAGGTTGGGAAGACCTGGTGACAATTCGTCAGCATCGCTGATAGGAAGATAGGTGATCACAGGTTTTTTCGCGATCTGAGCCTGCACTGCTGTTGTGCAGCCGTTGTGAATAAGCGCACGACAGCGCCGTATCCAAGAGCCAACATCGCCGCGCCATTCGACCGAAACATTAGGAAAACCTGCTAGAAGATCGTCGTAAAGACTAGGATCTTCGGCCGGGTGCGGACGCAAGACGATCTCGTCATCTGGCAGCGCTTCTGCAAGTTTTTGTACAAGCGAGATGAATGAAAACTGCAGTATTCCGCTTTCACTTATCCAATGACGAAGTGAGCGCGGATCAACATGCTGCGCCACTGGGCTATCTTCTTGAAGATGTCGCTTTATCGAAAGCAGGCCATTACTCAACGAGAACCTTGTATTCACCAATATAAAATTCTTCCGCCCGTCGGTTTCAACTCTATCGAATTCCGAAAGCGCGTGGGAATAAGCGGGGCTAAACATATCAAAATTGGGCGACCCGGTTACGCAGATTGGACATTCGGGGGCCAACTCAAGAAAAGCCTGCTTCTGCCATTGACCCCATGTAAGTATTTTATCGTCTTCGCGAAGAACCGCAGGATTTAGACGCTTAAGAAGTATCTTCTTCCATTCACTCTCAGAGGCCCCTGAGTAAATCCCGCCCTCCTCGTCAAGATGCCAAACTCTTATTCCTTCTTTCTTCATTGTATTGTAATGCGCTTCATTACCAAAACCCGAATTCCGGAAGCAATTTTTCCCGATATACACACCCGGCCATGGCCAACCATTAGCTTCGAAGAAACTGCTTTTGAATATAGCGACAGGGTAACCTTTGCCAGCGAGCATCGTTGCCGTGAATACCTTGGCGACCATTTCTCTCCGTGAAGTTTCGACCGGTAAGTAGATAAGCATGGTTCTCTTGTCTCGTAAGAATGTGAATTTTTTAGTGGCTTGCGGAGAGATCGCCAGACCTTCTAACGGGTATCTGGCTCGAATAGTTTGGCGAGAAATTCTGCTTTCTGGTGACTGCGAACTCAATCTCAAGAAGATATCATCTTCAGCCATGAGGCTGTCTTTCGCTATCTTCGGAGTATTATTGACTGCGATGTCTTCCGGCCGCAGCTACAAAACTGAAGCCGAAGGCGCGGAGCGAACTGACTTGTCCAATGTCGATTCAGGAAAGAGCCGGCAACAAATCAAAGAAGATCCTGGTCCTTCTGTCGCGGGAAAGGACCTCGAAGTTGGGCGGCGCGGTAAGACGGTGGGCAGGCCACTGGGTTAGGAAGCTTCAGCCCGGCCGGCCCATTGACCATTGTGAGAATAGCGGGTTCGGCGCCCTTAAAGCCTTCCACGATAGGGTTCTATGCGCGCCTTTTTGGCTGCTCCGGCGTTTTGCCAGTGATCCGGCGAATGGATTTCTTTAGGGACTTACGCAGCTTCCTTATCCTTTGAGGGATCATTTCTAATAGCAAAGCCAACACGAAGGTTTCCGTGAAGCCTTTGTTCACATAGGCGAGGCGGTCTTTGTAGATCCGGCAGGGCGTCTGCATCGTCGTCAGAAGCTGAAGATGCTTTTCCCGTTTTGCCGCGTCCAGCATGACATCTTTTGTACGAATGCAGTGTCGAATTCTAACCGGAAATACCGCCATATCATTGTCTTGAAAATTGTACTGCGCGGGAAGTTCCGCAGGTACTTTGTTTGCATCAATACATGCCGCGCGGAAGAATGGCTGATCAACCGCTTTCTTTGAATCCACGTCGGTTGAAGAGCGCGCCAGGATCTCAAAAATTTTGTATGTATCAGGGAATTTGTACGCGATTACGCCAGTATTGAATTGTGGTATAGCGGCTGGGTAGTCGGTATATTCCCATTCATAGTTAAACCCTATTCCGGCGCTTCTTGCCAAAATCGGGGAATACTCAAGCGCTTCGAAAAGCTCCTCGGAAAAGGGCCTGACGGCAAGCGTGTCAGCGTCAAGAAATATTGCCTTATCAAAGGGGGTTCTTTGAAGGGCGAGGGTCTTATCGAAGTACGAAAACGTCGGCTCTTCTAGTATCCGAACATCACAGTTTTTAATTTTGAGATTTTCGATTCTCTCTGCTTGAGCCTGGTCAGTAAAAACAGCGATGTTGAGGTCCGGCTCAACTTCTCGTAGGCGCGCGACAGAGATCTCAAAAAGCTCGACAGCCTTGGTACCCGTTGCGGCGTAGACTACGCCTTTGGACTTCTCGGACATCGTAACTCCCTGCTAAGGACGGTTCTTAGTTGGCCGTTGGCCGGTCAACCGTAACACGCCGTTTCCACGCGCCACATCAATCTCGGGTCCGAATGCGGTCAATGCGACCCGTAATCGCAAAGACACCGCTTTGGGCATCTCCGTTGGTGTGCTCATACTTGCGAGAGGCAAGCCAAATGGGAAATGTCGGATCAAAAATCCGAAGCGTCTAGAATGCAGATTCCTTTGGAACCGCGATATAGTTGTTCGTAGCGAAGTTCTCGAGGGTTCGGCTGTAAGATAGATATTCGATCCGATTGGGCATCAGCCTGCCAATGCGATAGCCGAGCGGCACCAGCAGCGCATAGGCATCGCTCAGAAAATGTCGGGTATCGACATAGAAACGGCTATACTCAAACTGAATGATCGGCCGGTCGCGGGCGATGGTAGCTTGCAGGCCGCGTAACGCCGGTATGTCGTAGCCTTCAATATCGATCTTAATGAGGGCAATATCGGTCAGCCCCTCTTCCGCGACCAGGGAGTCACCGGAACGAAGTTGTACGGAAATGGGTTCGCGGGACTTCTTTGAATCACCTGGATTGATACGACCGCCACCACCAAGCTTATAGGCGACAGTCTGCCCTTCTTGGTCAGAAATGCCGCACTGGAACACTATCAGTGCATCTCCGAATCTTGAGCGGAGGCGCTCAACAAATTCCGGAACCATCTCGACGGCGTGCAACTGCGCTTTTGGCGCCGCGGCGTGGACATGGGCAGACCAGTCGCCGACATTGGCACCAATATCAAGAACGGAGCGCCCGGCGAGAGAGGCCGAAAGACGGTGCACCAGCCATGACTCTCCATTGCGGTTCATGTCGTAGCAATCCGCATTTTGCGCACCCTGACCCACATACCAGCAGGCCAAGCGGAGCCGCTCGCTCGTAGCATGGGTATAGGCAAATAAGCGCCCGGCGGATCGAAGGACGCGACGGAGAGAGATTTTGCGTGGCATCCGCGGATGCTATCAGGAGCGCCGGCTGGGGCAACTGGAAAGTGACATAACGACCATGACGAACGACCTTGGCTCCAATCTTCACCAGCTTCGCCCGTAGT
>CAMYNJ010000140.1 GCA_947259795.1 uncultured Alphaproteobacteria bacterium
GGCCGCCGTGCCAGCGAGGCCAGCAGCTCATCCGCGGCGAACGTCGTCGCGGTCGCCGGATCGAACCATGTCCCGACCGCAACACAATCGCTTCGGTCCGGATTCGCGGATTCATGGGCGCGGATCGCCAGCGTCATCACGACGACGGTCAAGGCCGCGGCGAGGAGCGTCCGCCATACAAGGCCGCTGCGGCGGTGGGTTGTCGGGTTCGGTCCCGGCTGTTGCATCTGGCCCATACCGGTCACTCGCGGGCGCCGGGTGTGAGTGTCAGGGTCACCCGCCGGCCGTCCCGCCGCACCACCACCTCGATCGGCGTGTCGACCTTGAGGCCGTCGAGTGCATGCGAGTAGTCGTAGATGTTGCCGATCGTCTGGCCCGCCATCTCGACCACGATATCGCCGTCCTTTAGGCCCGCCGCCTCGGCCGGTCCGCCTTTGGCGACGCCGGAGATGCGGGCGCCCTCGACATCGGTTTGCGTGTAGTCGGGAATGGTGCCCAGATAGACCCGGGACGTGCGCCGGCGCGGCGACTGGCCCGTGGGCTCCTGGTAGATATAGTCGGGTGCCTCTGCGGCAGTCGCAAGGGAGCGGGTTATCAGTGCGATCAGCCGCGCCACCTGTCCCATGCCCGCGTAGTTGAGCCTGTCGGGCGTGTCGCGCGGCGTGCTGTAGTCGCCATGGGCGCCCGTGAAGGCGTTCAGCACGGGTACGCCCTTGAGGTAGAAGGCGGTCGCGTCGGTTGCCATGAAGGCGCTGTCGCTGGTGGCGATGCTCAGCCCCACGGGCACGTTGCGCTTCTCGATTTCGCGCGGCCACGCCGAGCTCGAGCCGACGCCCTGCAGGCTCATCTGTTTGTCCAGCCGCCCGATCATGTCCATGTTGAGGTAGGCCGCGATTTCGGGATGCAGGGACTTGCGGTCGGGATCGCCGCCGAAGCTGCGGGTGAAATGGGTCGATCCGAGAATGCCGAGCTCCTCGCCCGACCAGGCGGCGAACAGGACGTCGCGTTCGAGCGGCAGCTTGCCGCGGGCCTTCAGGTCCGCCAGATACTCGGCAATCTCCAGCAGCGCCGCCACGCCCGACGCGTTGTCGTCGGCGCCATAATGGACCTTGCCCTGCTCCTCGGCGAGCGCCAGCGACTTGCCCTCGATGCCCCTGCCCAGATGGTCGACATGCGCCCCCACTATGACCAGTTCGTCGGACGGTGCGTCGCCGGCCATCAGCCGCGCCAGCACGTTGCGCCCGCGCCCGGTCTCGGGCAGGAGGTCGATCTCGGCCGCAAGTTTGATGTCCGGCAGGTCGAAGCCCGCCACCGCCTCGCCGCCGTCGAGTGCGTCCTGCAGCGGCCCAAGGCGCTTGCCGGCAGGCACCAGCATCGCATCGGCAAGATCGTTGGAAACCGAAATCGCGGCCAGCGTGGCGCCGGCCGCCGCAGCCTCGAACGACAGCGGCACTAGCTGGTCCTTCACGACCGCATTGGGACCGCTGGCGACAATAATGCCGAGCGCGCCGCGCGACCGCGCAACCGCCGCCTTGTAGCCCAATTCCGCATAGCGGTGGAGCTGCTGGCGCCGTTCCGGAGCAATGTCCTCGGGCAGGTAGCGCAGCATCAGCACCCACTTCCCGGCGACGTCGAGGTTGCCATAGGAGTCGTAGGCCGGGTTCGCGCCATCGCCCGGGGCGACGATGCCATAGCTGGCGAACACGACCCCGGCCGGTCCGGCCGGACCGGTTGCGGAGAGGCCGAGCGGCCGCCAGTCGCGGTCGGCGACCGGAGCCTCAGCGATACCCTCGACCGACAGCTTGTTGTTCTTGCCGAGCGCCACCGCCGAGACGAAGTCGAAGCCCTGGAAATAGCCACCCGCGTCGCCCGCCGGTTGGAGACCCATGGTCTCGAAGGCCGATGCGACGTAGGCGGTCGCGCGGCGCTCGCCTGGCGTGCCGGTCAGGCGTCCTTCCATTTCCTCCGAGGCGAGGATTTCGACGTGGCGGCGCAGGTCGCCGGCATCGATTGCCGCCTTGGTCTGCGGCACCTCTGGGAGCGGCGCTGCGGGCGCCTCGGATGCCCCCTCGCGATCGAGGCCGAGCAGTCGCCGGGCCTCCGCGTCGTTCCAGTCGGCGATAAAGATCTGCGCCTGTTTGTCCGCCGTTCGGCTGCTGGACCATGAGAGCCGCCCGCCGTCCGGAGAGAAGACCGGGAGGCCGTCGAATCCATCGCTGTGGGTGACGCGGACCGGGTCGCGCCGGCCTTCGGCATCGACCATGTAGAGCTCGAAGTTCTGGAAGCCCTGCAGGTTGGTCGCGAAGATGATGTAGTCGCCGGAAGGATGGAAATAGGGCGCCCAGGACATGGCGCCGAGGCGGGTGACGGCCTTCTCGCCGCTGCCGTCGACATTCATGGTGTAGACCTCGGCATTGCCGCCGTCTGGCGTAAAGCGGCGCCAGATGATCCTGCTTCCGTCATGGCTGAAGAACGGCCCGCCGTCGTAGCCCGGCGTATCGGTCAGGCGCCGCAGCTCGGAGCCGTCCGACCGCATGATATAGAGGTCCATGAAATAGGATTCGTCGCGGCTGAGGATTTCTTGCTCTTTCTCGCTCAGCGGCCCGGCATAGGCACGGCGGTTGGACGCGAACAGAATGTGCTCGCCGTCCGGCGACCATGACCCCTCGGCGTCGTAGCCCATGGCATTGGTCAGGTTGACGGGCTCGCCGCCCTCGGTCGGGACCTCGAAAATATCGTAGTAGGGGTCGAAGCTCCAGGCGTAGCGCCGGTCCTTGCCCGCGGCGCGCTTCTCCAGTTCCTCGCGCTGCTTGGCCAGCGCATCCGGGTCCCGGTGGGTCGAGGCGAACAACGCCCTTTCGCCGCCGGGATGGACCCAGGCGCAGGTCGTCTTCCCCACCCCCGTCGAAAGCCGCCGCGTATCGCCGGTGTCCAGATCCATCAGATAGATCTGGTAGAACGGGTTGCCGGGTTCGCGCTCGCTCTGAAACGCCATCAGCGAGCCATCGCGGCTGAAATAGCCCTCGCCCGCGCGCCTGCCTTCGAAGGTCAGCTGCCGAACGTTTCCAAGCAGCTGTGCCTCTTCCGGCTCTGCGGCCGCCGCGGGCCACGACATTACGGAAGCGATGAGAAATGCCAGTCCGGCTGCGCCGTTAAACAGGCGCGTATCGAATGCGTTATCCACCGTCAGAATCTTCCCTGGACTGTTTCTTGTTGTCCGGGGTTTCCCGGACAATCTTCGGGGCTATCTGGATTGTAGCATTCTCGCGAGCGCTTCGCTGCTGGTTAATTGTTGCCGCCGCGGTTGCGTTGCGGGGATGCCCGCGGATGGCATTGCCCGCCGCGTTGGTCGCTCGGGTCCGGCGGGGAGCGAGTGCCCGGCGCAGATTCGCCGCCGGCCGCGGAAAAACAGTTCCGGCCCGTCGACGACAGCAGTATGCTTTACGTGATCTAATGGGTAGGCGGGTCATCCGACATCGGGCGTGCAGGCGGCCGACCGACGTCGATACTGTCGTGATGTGAAGAGGGATGGAATGAAGATCGCTTTCGTGGTTCCCAACATGTTTGAAACGCGCGCGTTCGATGCGATCGAACCGCTCGTTTTTTCCATTCTCGCGGCCCGGACGCCCGACGATATAGACATCGTCTTCTGGGATGAACGCAAGGAAGACGTCCCGCTCGACGGCAATGTATCTCTGTTGGCGATCACGGTGGAGACGCATACGGCAAGGCGGGCCTATCAAATTGCACGGGAATATCGTGCGCTCGGCGTGCCGGTAGTCATGGGGGGACATCATCCGACATTCCTCCCCGACGAAGCGTTGCAGTATTGCGACGCGGTCGTCATAGGCGATGCCGAAGGCGCCTGGGAAGAACTGATAAAGGACTTCAGGGCCGGCGCGTTGAAATCGAAATACAGCCAGCCGGACATCATGCAGCTGGCGGGCCTGAAACTGGATCGCAGTATCCTCAAAGGGAAAGGCTATGCGCCGGCGAGCGTCGTCCAATATGGCCGCGGCTGCAAGTTCAACTGCGAATTCTGTTCGATTCGGGCCTTTTACGGGAAGGGCCTGCGTCAACGACCGGTGGCGGATGTCGTTGCCGAAATCGAAGCACTCGATAACCGCCATGTTTTCTTCGTGGACGACAATATCTTCGTCGACCGGGCCAAGGCGAAGGAACTTCTTCGCGCCCTGGTGCCGCTGAACATGACATGGTCCTGCCAGGTCTCCATCGATATCGCCCAGGATCCGGAACTGGTGGACCTGCTGGAGAAGAGCGGCTGCAACGGTGCACTGGTCGGCTTTGAGTCCCTGAACCCGATCAACCTGCAGCAGATGAAGAAGGGCTGGGGCGTCAAACGGCAGGACTACGAAACCTCGATCAAGATCCTCCAGGATGCGGGCGTCATGATCTATGGATCGTTCGTTTTCGGATATGACGCGGATACGCCCGACAGTTTCGAGGAAACCGTCGAATTCGCCATTCGCAACAAGTTTTTCCTCGGAAACTTCGCCGGCCTGGTGCCGACACCGGGCGCCCGTCTGTACGATCGCCTTCGCGAAGAGAACAGGCTGCTGCACGACAAATGGTGGCTCGACCCGAATTTCAGATATGGCGATGCAACCTTTATCCCCAGGGGCATGACCCCGGACCAGCTAACCGAGGGCTGCCACTGGGCCCGCACCCAGTTCACGACCTACGGTTCGATCTTTCACCGTCTCTGGGACCGGCGGACCAACCTGAAGAGTTTGCATCGGGCCGGGTTCTTCCTTGCAGCCAACTACGTTTTCCGCCGCGAACTGCGGGGGAAGCATGGACAGTCCCTCGGCAGTGAAATGCCGCTCGTTCCCGCCGGGGCGAACGCGTGACTCCGGCGTCGGTCGAACCGGGTTCAGGCTGTATGGAACAGGTCCCCTACGCGGGGACGAAGTCCGGCCGAATTATTGACGCGCGACGATCTGACCACTTCGATTCCTCTCCACGGGTAACTAATCATAAGAACACTTCTTTTTTACTGGCCAGCCGGCTTCGACCAAGGCTATACCCGAACAGGGTTAGAATTGGTCCGCATCATAACGAATCAACCATAGTTATCGGGAGTACCGAATGAGCGACGCAGTCGACACCCAGATCGATCTCGACTTCCTGGGCCGCGAACGGGCGCGGCGGGACGAGTTCACACCGATTTGGCAGGATACGCTTGACGCCGTCTTCGCCGACGTGGCGCCCTACTACGACGTGGCCAGCGATGTGGCCAGCCTGGGCTTGTGCAGCCTGTGGCGCCGGCGCTTCACGACCTCGGTCGAGATCGCTTCGGGCGACAGGGTGCTGGACGTCTGTGCGGGCACCAACGGCGTCGGCATCGAACTTCTGAAGCGGCAGCCGGACCTGAACGTCTCCGCCATCGACCGCAGCGCGGCGATGCAGGAAGAGGGCCAGAAGCGTGCCAAGGCCCGGGGCTTCAAGATCGAATCCCATATCCAGGACGTTCATTCATTGCCGTTCCCGGACGAGAGTTTCGATATCGTGACCCTGCAATTCGCCTCGCGGCATTTGCGTGTGGTTGACGTGTTCTCGGAAATCCGCCGCGTCCTGCGGCCGGGCGGATCCTTCTATCACTGCGACATGCTTAAACCGGAAAACCCGCTGGTGGCAACGCTCTATGGCGGCTATCTGAAGGCCTGCGTATCGGGCACCGCGCTGGCTTTCGGCAGCGGCGAGGCGGCCTGGAGCTGTCGGGATTATTTCGTGCGCGCGATCGAGCTGTTCTACTCCGCGGCGGAATTGTCCGAGTTGCTCAAGGGAATCGGATTCGCCAAGGTCACCGTAAACAGCGCACCGGGCGGCGTCGTCGCCTGGCACAGGGCGGTCAAACCGGAATAAGTCCGGAGGCAGCAAGCGTTTCCGGGGATCTGCCCGTTCACAGAGAGAAACGAACAGAGCCTACACCCTGTCCGGGATTCGAAGCTGCTTTCAGGGCGGTTCGTGACTCCTTGACTCAGTTCGTGCGTCCCCTTTGTCGCGCTGAGATTGCCTGATTAGTGTTTTGAATTCCTTGTTCTGCCGGTCAGGGGAGATTCCCGCAACCTGTTGGGAATATGTTGAAATATCGAACGTTTGGGCGAGATTCCCATATTTCCTCGTGAATATTCCCTGTAAATTGGGGCTTGTCAGGATATCTTCCGTAAAGACAGGTTCGCTGTAGACTGCGTCCATCGCCACCCTATGCCTTCGGCTTCGGATGGCGGGCTACCTCGGTGGACTATGCGTGAAGGCGATCAGGCGATGAGGGCCGGCCAGTGACCGATGACATCAGGCAGATACCGGTGACGGCGATCCATCTGGACGCTGTCGGTGGCGTGGCCGGCGATATGTTCGCGGCGGCCCTGCTGGATATTCGTCCCGATCTTTGGTCTCGCTGCAAGGCCGCGATCGCCGCCATGGACCTTCCCGACAGGCTATGCGTAACCCGCGAATCCCATGGCGACGGCGCCCTGACCGGCTCGCGTTTCCTGGTGGAAGGTATTTCCCCGCAGGGCAACGGCCAGAACCGCGATCCGGACTCTCATGTCCATTGGCGCGATATCCGCAGCCGGCTGGAACGCGCTTCGCTTGACGAGGATGTGCGCAAGGCGGCGCTGGGAGTCTTCGGATTGCTGGCGGAGGCCGAGGGGGTGGTTCACGGGAAAAATGTGGATGAAGTGTCCTTCCACGAGGTCGGTGCGCTGGATTCGATCATCGACATCCTGTCGGCCGCGGCGATCGTCACGGCGCTTGCGCCCTGCGGGTGGTCGGTCGGCGTGCTGCCGCGCGGGCGCGGGCAGGTGCGCACGGCGCACGGCTTCCTGCCGGTTCCGGCCCCGGCCACGCTGGTACTGCTGAAGGGCTACACGCTTGTCGACGACGGCGAGGAGGGCGAGCGCATCACCCCGACCGGCGCTGCCATCCTGCGTTACCTGGATGCCTCGCAGGATGTCGATGTCGCACCCCGGCGCCTGATCGGCGCGGGAATCGGCTTCGGCAGGCGTAAGTTCGCCTCGCGCAGCAATATCCTTCGTGCGACCCTCTACGGCCCCGCCGACCAGGCAATGGCGGGCGATCATGTCGAAGTGCTGCGCTGCGAGATCGACGACCAGACCGCCGAGGACCTAGCCGTCGCCATCGACCGTCTGCGCGAAGCCGACGGCGTCATCGATGTCTGCCAGTGGCCGGTCTTCGGCAAGAAGGGCCGCATGGGAACGGCCCTGCAGGTCCTCGCCCAACCGGGCAAGGCCAACGGGATCGCGGCGCTGCTGCTGGACGAAACGACGACGCTGGGCGTGCGCCGCTCAGCCTGCGCCCGCAATCTGGTTGCCCGCGAAACCCTGCCTGCCGGCGATGTGCCGGTGAAGCTCGCGCACCGCCCCTCCGGCGTCACCGCCAAGGCGGAGGTGGATGCGCTCGCCGCCGCGAAAGGGGTTTCCGGGCGCCAGAAGAGGCGCTATGAGGCCGAGTTGAAGGCCATTCAGGAGAAGGACGCCGATGGGCAATAACCTGTCCGCCCCGCTCGCCGCCATGATGGACCGTCTGGCCCGGCTGTTGGAGAAATGCGGCGAAGCGACCGTCGCGGTTTCCGGCGGCGTCGATTCCATGACGCTGGCCAGCTTCGCCCACAGAACATTGGGGCGCGAGCGCGTGCGGATGGTCCATGCGGTCTCGCCGGCGGTGCCGCGGGCGGCGACGGCGCGGGTACAAGCGCGCGGCCTCGCGGAAGGCTGGCGGCTGGAGCTGGCCGATGCCGGCGAGTTCGCCGACGAACGCTACCGCGCCAACCCGGTTGACCGCTGTTATTTTTGCAAGTCCAACCTTTATCGATTGCTGGCCGCGATGCCGGGCGGCGTGGTGCTGTCCGGGGCCAACTGCGACGATCTGGGGGATTACCGCCCCGGCCTGCAGGCGGCAGCCGAGAATGGCGTGCGGCACCCCTATATCGAGGCGGGCTTCGCCAAGGCGGACGTGCGGGCGCTGGCGCGGGCGCTGGATCTGCCGGACCTGGCGGCCCTGCCGTCGTCGCCTTGCTTGTCGAGCCGGGTCGAGACCGGCCTTCGCATCGAACCGGCGGCACTGGCCCTGATCGACGATATCGAGGAATGGCTGAAGGAAACCCTGGCGCCCCAGACGGTGCGCTGCCGACTGCGCAAGCAGGGCGTCGTCATCGAGTTGGATGCCGACGCCATCGCGGGGCTCTCGCCCGGCCGCCGCGCCCGGCTGATCGAAGAGATGGGAGCGCGGCGGCCGGATATCGCCGGCAGCGCGATAGAGATCGTCCCCTACCGGCGCGGCAGCGCCTTCGTCGGGCCGAAAGGGTCGGCGCGCCGATGAACCCGCCCGACATCAATCTCGATTTCAATCGCACCGAACGGCTGGGTTTCGGCGAGACAATCTTCTGCGCCCAGAAAACGGTCTCGCAGATCGACCGGATACTGGCGGAGATCGCGGAAAAGGGCGAACCCTTCCTGCTGACGCGGCTGGAAGAGGCGAAATTCGCCGCCTTGGCCGCAACTCACCGCGAGGCCATGGATTACGACCCGGACTCGCAAACTGCGTTCTTCCAGTTCGCCCCTGCAGCGCCGTCCACACCGCTCGTGGCCGTGGTTACCGCGGGCACATCCGACAGCGGGCCGGCGCGCGAGGCGGTCAGGACGCTGGAGTTTCACAACATCGCCTCGACCGCGATTTTCGATGTCGGCGTCGCCGGCATCTGGCGGCTGGTGGAGCGGGCCGACGAAATCAAGCGCCACCCGGTGGTGATCGCGGTCGCCGGCATGGATGCGGCGTTGCCCAGCGTGCTGGGCGGGCTGGTTCCCGGCGTGTTGATCGCCGTGCCGACCTCCACTGGATATGGCGTCGCCCGCGACGGCGAGACGGCGCTGGCGGCCTGCCTCGTCTCCTGCGCGCCGGGCGTCACCGTTTGCAATATCGATAACGGCTATGGTGCGGCCTGCGCGGCGATCCGGACGCTGACCGCCGGCCGCATGATGCCCTGACCCGAGTTTTTCACCCGCCGGTGGCGTCTTGCGAACGCCAGTCGGCCAGCACCGCCTCGGCGTCGAGCAGGTCGCCCAGCTGGTTGCGGACGCTCTTCCATTTGAATCGCATTGAATTCCTGACGATCTTCACATCGTGCATCTTCAGTTCGTCCGCCACGGGAGCCCATTCGACCAGGGCGGAAAGGCTGTTCTCGAAGGGGGCCTCGCCCGGTTCGATCTGGTGCCACGCGGTCGCGTGGGCGCGCTTGGCATAGGCGTCGCGGGCGTCGCCGAATCCCTGGGGGCGTTCCGGCGGGATTTCTTCGTCCTCGATCGCGCTGTCGACGATATGGATCGCCAGCGCCTCCAGCTCACCGGCTCCGGCCGTGGCTTCCCGGCCGAGGCTGGCGGCGGCGTATGTGGCCAGGTCGCACAGGCAGGCGAGGTAGATTTCCCATTTGGCGATATTGACCGACCGCGTGAACAGTTCGTCCTCGTACAGCGACACGTACCGTGTGCCGGCGCGCGTCTTGATGTAGCCGTACAATGTGGTCTGGGAGACGAACTTGGATCTGGTCTCGACGTATCGGACAAGGTCCGCGACCGTTACGACAGACGGTTCGCGGCGCCAGAACCGCAGGGCCTTAATCGCCATAAACAAATATGCCGCCGTTTCTTTAAGAGCGCCAGTCATGCCGCTAACCATTTGGATTGCGTTTCATTTTTGTTGATGTTAATGCTCGAGAGTTGAAGTTAATAAGGCTCGCAGGATTTAATCCATCGATCCGCCGTTGGTTCGTCAAATGATAACAAAATTCATCGGTCGAAGATTGGAAATAACAGGCCGTAACATATTTGGCGAATCGAAGTGACAGCGGGAGGCCCGAATGGCCTCCAATTGTCGCACGGCTCAACAGACCGGGGGTATTCACTATGTCTGAGATTACGCCAGAAGTGCGCGCTAAGCACTGGGCGAAAACCAAACGCCTTACGATTATCACACTGATAATCTGGTTTATCTTCTCCTTCGGCGTCCACTGGTTCGCCGATTTCCTGAACAGTTTCACCTTCATCGGCTTCCCGCTCGGCTTCTACATGGCCGCCCAGGGATCGCTGGTCGTCTTCGTCGTGCTGATTTTCTGGCTGGCGCGCAGCCAGGGCAAGATCGATGAAGAGTTCGGCGTCGCCGAAGACGAAATGAAATAATGGGTAGGGAGAAGATTCATGAAAGGTAACACCTTTATCGATAACCTGCCCAAGATCTACGGGATGTACACGGGCGGATTCATCGCCTTCATCATCCTGATGGCGATCATGGAGCAGTTCGGGATGAGCGCCGATACCATCGGTATCCTGTTCATCGCCTTCACCGTGTTCATTTATGCCGGCATCGGCTGGCTGTCGCGGACCATGCAGGTCGAGGCCTACTATGTAGCCGGCCGCCAGGTTCCCGCCGTGTTCAACGGCATGGCGACGGCCGCGGACTGGATGTCCGGTGCTTCCTTCGTCGCCATGGCGGGCGGTATCTATTTCGGCGGCCATGGTTATCTCGCCTTCGTGGTGGGGTGGACGGGCGGCTACGTGCTCGTCGCCTCGCTGATGGCGCCGTATCTGCGCAAGTTCGGCTGTTACACCGTGCCGGACTATATCGGCACCCGTTACGGCGGCAATACGGCGCGCCTGTTGGCCGTCATTGTCCTGGTGGTTGCGTCCTTCACCTATGTGACGGCGCAGATCAATGCGACGGGAACGATCGCCTCGCGCGCGCTGGGAATCCCGTTCGAGGTTGGCGTCTGGTTCGGCTTGCTCGGCATCCTGCTCTGCTCGATGCTTGGCGGCATGCGGGCGGTAACCTGGACCCAGGTGGCGCAGTATATCGTGCTGATCATCGCCTATCTGTTGCCGGTGATCTGGATGTCCAACAAGCAGGGTTTCGGCCTGATTCCGCAAATCGCCGCCGGCGATGCGGTGCAGGCTGTCATGAAGCTGGAGGCTCTGCATCAGGTTGGCACTCTCATGCCGACAGAGAGCTTTGGCGGCCTCAAGGCCCTGACGGTGCCCCATGTCGACGCGGGAACCGGCATGGCGGCCTGGAAGTTCGTTACCCTGGCCTTCTGCATGATGGCCGGCACGGCGTCGCTGCCGCATATCCTGATGCGTTATTTCACCACGCCTTCGGTGAAGGCCGCGCGTCAGTCCGTGGCATGGTCGCTGCTGTTCATCTTCCTGCTGTACTTCACGGCGCCGGCGCTGGCGACCTTCACCAAGCTGCAGTTGCTGAATCCCGAACTGGCGACCGGCATCATTGGCAAGGCCTTCGCCGACGTTCAGTCGCTCGACTGGATCCAGAAATGGAGCGCTGTCGGCTTCCTGGCGATTTCCGACAGCAACGGTGACGGCATCCTTCAGATCAACGAGTTCTTCATGCGCGGCGATATCGTTGTGCTGGCGACGCCGGAAATTGCCGGCCTCCCCGCCGTGATCTCGGGTCTGGTGGCGGCCGGCGGCATGGCCGCGGCCATGTCAACGGCGGACGGTCTTCTGCTGGCCATCGCCAACGCCCTGTCGCACGATCTCTACTACAAGATCGTCGACCCGTCGGCGGATACCAAGAAGCGTCTGGTCGTCGCCCGTATCCTGCTGGTGCTGCTCGGCGGGGCCGGCGCCTTTGTCGCCAGCTTGCAGTTGACCAATATCCTCGGGGCGGTGGCCTGGGCCTTCGACTTCGCGGCCTCCGGCTTGTTCTTCCCGCTGGTGCTTGGTGTCTGGTGGAAACGGGCGAACACCCAGGGCGCGATTGCCGGCATGGCGCTCGGGTTCCTGGCGGGGACGCTGTATCTCGTCAATATCAAGTGGCTGGGCGGCGACTTATGGCTGGGCATCGACGATCTGCGGTTCGCCATCATCGGCATGCCGGTCAGCCTGGTCGCCATGGTGGTGGTCTCGCTCATGACCAAAGAGCCCGATGCGGAAACGCAGCGCATGGTTGACGATATGCGCATTCCGAAGGGCGAAACGGTTCTTTCCGCGACGCATTAGGGCGGAAGCAACTCTTTACATTCGGGGCGAAGCATGGCTTCGCCCCGTTTTTTTTGTTTATACTCAGACTAGCTTGAGTCTCGCGGGGGTACGGTCGTTTGGTTGACGCTTTTCCGATCTGGGTGATCGTTCTCGATTATTCGATGGGCGTGGTCATGTGGACGTTGATCGGCCGCACCGGCATGTCACTGTTTCTGCCCGAGGATTCGACATTCTTCTTCATGCGGTTCTTCGTGCGCGTGACCAACCCGATACTGCGCTTGTTCCGGTTCGTGACGCCGGGCTTCCTGGTCCGCCCCATCGTGCCGCTCTATGTCGCCTGGTTCTTTTTCATGTTCCGCTTCTATCTGATGCCCTGGCTGCTGGGGTACGACGTCATGGGCATGCTGTCCTTCCCGCTGGAAAGCGACATCGCCCGCCTGATATACCGGATCGGCAATTAGGAGAACCCATGTCGGCCCCGCGGCAAAAGGCGAGCGCGCGCAAGGCCTTCACCCGGCTGCTGGTTTTTCTCGGCCTGCTGTTGCTGGCCGCCGGCATTATCATGGCGGTCCATGCGGTCGATTTCCGCGCCGGGTTCAGCCTGCCGCTGGCCGTCCTGCTGGGCCTGCTGATCGGCGGCATCGGCGCGATCTGGGCGGGTTTCGCGATGGTCGACCATCATTTCGACGAGCTGGAGCGCCTGCGCGGCCTGTTGCTGGTGGTGGCCGGGCGCGAGGATCCGCCACCGCCCGACTGGCCCGCCCTCGGCGAGTGCGGGCGGGAGGCCGCGGCGCTGGGTTCGGCGGCCCGGCGCGCGATCGTGGCGCAGCGGGAACTTGGCGGACGCACCGACGAAAAGCTCGCCGCCGTGGTCGCCGCCGCCGCCGAGGGCCTGCTGGTCATGACCGAGGCCGGCCTGGTCAGTCTCGTCAACGAATCCGCGTTGAAGGTGCTGGGCGCCGAGGCGGTGGCCGTCGGCACCTCGGTCTATGCCGCGCTGGAACGCGACCATATGGTGGAGATCGAACATCGCGCCCGCCAGACCGGTGAGGCCGTCGAGGCCGAACTGCTGATGGTCGATGGAAGGCGCATCGAGGCGCTGGTGGCGCCGCTCGGCGATCATGGCGGTTTCGTCATCTCGCTGCCCCACCGCGAGCCGGGCCGGCGCAGCCTCGTCCAGCACGACCTGACCCTGCATGACAGCCCGCCCGCGGTCAGCATCGACCCGAAAGCCCCGCCTTACGACTGGCCGCTGGAGGAATTGCCGATCCTGGTGTTCGACAGCGAAACCACGGGCCTGGACGTCGCCATCGCGCGGATCATATCGCTGGGCGCGGTGCACTGCCACGGCCACCGGCTCTATCCCCGCATCAACCTGGACAGCCTGGTCAATCCGGATCTGCCCATCCCGCCCCGGAGCACCGCGGTGCACGGCATCACCGACCGCATGGTCGCCGGCGCGCCCGATTTTGCTGCCGGCTGGCCGCCGCTCGTCGGAATGATCGAAGGCGCGGTGGTGGTCGGCCATTCCATCGGTTTCGATCTCGCCATCCTGAAGGCCGAATGCGATCGCTGCGGGCTGGCCTGGCGAACCCCGCCGGCGCTGGACACTGCGCTGCTCTATTCCGCCCTCTACCCTAAGGAACAGGATATCGGGCTGGAAAGCCTCGCCTCGCGGTTCGGGGTGGAGATCGAGGGCCGCCATACCGCGCTAGGCGACGCGCTGGTTACCGCCGAAATCTGGATCGCCCTGATGGCGCAGCTGATCGACCGGGGCATCGCCACCTACGGCGCGGCCCGGGAATTCTCCATGGGCGCCCGGGTATTGCTGGCCCAGCAACGCCAAGCCGGCTGGCTGCCCGCCGCGCGCAACGAGAATAAGGGAGAGGAGAATGGATAAGACGCCGTTGGAACGTCTCGATTCCTTCCCCTACCGCCACCGAGTGGCCGAGGTGATGGGCACACCATTGTCCATCGCTGAGCCCGGCATGACGCTGGAGGCGGCTTCGCGCCGCATGGTCGAAGAGAAGGTCTCGTCGTTGGTCACCCTGGACGAGGCCGGCCGCCCCACCGGCATCGTCACCGAGCGCGACATCCTGCGGGCGCTGGCCCAGGATGGCGCGGATGCGGCGGCCGACCGTATCGAAGCCTTCCTCAGTAGCCCGGTCCACGATATCCGCTCCGATGCTTTCGTCTACAAGGCGCTGGGCCGCATGATGGCGCGCAAGGTGCGTCATCTGGTGGCGGTGGAGCCGGCCACCCGGCGCGCCGTCGGCATGATCACCGGCCGAGCGCTGCTGAAACTCAGGATCGGCGACACGCTGCAGCTCGGCGACCGGCTGGACGCCGCGCAAAACGCCGCCGACATGGCCGCCGCGCGCGCCGAACTGCCCGGCCTGGTGCGCCGCATGCTGGCCGAGGGCGTGGGCGCGATGAACGCCGCCGCCGTCATCAGCCAGGTCTATTGCGACATGACGCGCCGCGCCACCGAGCTCGCCGTCGCCGCCATGGCCGAAGACGGCAAGGGCGGCCCACCGGCCCCCTGGGCCATGCTGGTGCTGGGCTCCGGCGGGCGCGGCGAAAGCCTGCTGGCCCCCGATCAGGACAACGCCATCGTTCATGAAGGCGGGGAAGCCGATGACCCCTGGTTCGAGGAGGTGGGCCGGCGCACGTCCGACCTGCTGGACGCCGCCGGCATCCCCTACTGCACGGGCAAGGTTATGGCCAGCAACGAGGTCTGGCGCCGCTCGCTGGCCGGCTGGGAAGAAGAGGTGCTGCGCTGGCTGCGCACGCCTGAGCCGGAGGCGCTGCTGCTGATCGGCATCTTCTTCGATTTCGTTGCCGTCCATGGCGATTTCGCGCTGGCCCGGCGCCTGCGCAAATTCGCGGTGGAGCACGCCGCCGGCGCACAGCTCTTCCTCCAGCAGATGGCCGCCCAGATCGAGCATCACCACGCGCCGCTGGGCCTGTTCGGCGGCTTCAAGCTGAAGGAAGGCCGCGTGGATCTGAAGCTCGGCGGCCTGCTCCCCATTACCTGCGGCGCCCGCGCCATGGCGCTGAAGCTGGCCAGCCCCGCCACCTCCACCGCGGGACGGCTGGCCGCCGTGCACGAATCCGGAACCCTGGTCCAGGAAGACATGGACAATCTGTGCGCGGCCTTCCAGACGGTGACCCGGATCATCCTGGAACAGCAAATCGAGGATATCGAGGCCGGCCTGGAACCCGGCCCCCGCGTCGACCCCAAACGCCTGCCCCGCAGCATTCAGGCCAAACTGAAACAGGCGCTACGGGTGCTGGAAGGTCTGCCGCTGATGACCCGCGACGTGGTAACCAGCAGCCGGCGGGGGTAGACGTGCTGGGCGCGCCGTCCCTGGTGACGGCCGGACATGCCGCTCACCCGGCGCAACAGGATAATTTACTGACATCCTTGTCGAAGGTCTGTGCCGCTAGTTTCAGCCCTTCGACCGTGGTCAGGTAGGGGAAGATCGTCTCCGCCAGATCACTGACCGTCAGCCCATGTTTGATGGCCAGGACGGCAGTCTGTATGCTGTCGGCGCCTTCCGGCGCCAGGATCTGCGCGCCGAGCAGCCGGTCGGATTTGGCGTCCGCCACCAGCTTGATGAGGCCCCGCGTATCGCGTGCCGCCAGCGCGCGGGGAACGTTGTCCAGCGTCAACAGGGATGTCCTGGCGTCATATCCCTGCGCCTTGGCGGCGGCTTCCGTCAGCCCGACGCCGGCCACCTGCGGGTCGGTAAAGACCACCCAGGGCATGGCGGCATTGTCATAGCGCAGGCCGTCGCCGTTCAGCGCGTTCCTCGCAGCGATCTTCGCCCCATAAGCGGCCATGTAGACGAACTGGTCGGCGCCGGTAACATCGCCGGCGGCATAGATACCGTCGCGCGTCGTTCGCATCCGGTCGTCGATCCTGATCCCGCCGTTGGGCAGGGTTTCGACGCCGGCCTCGTCCAGCCCCAGATTGTCCGTATTGGCACGCCGGCCCGCGGTGACGAGTACCTGTTCGGCCTCGATTGTCGCTGCCCGGCCTTGCGCGATGATGTCGAGGGCGATGCCTCGACCGGTCCGGCGAATGCTCTCATAGGAAAGCCCGTCGCGCACGTTGATTCCCTCGTCCCGCAAATACCCCGTCAAGGCCTCGCTGATTTCCGGTTCGGTCCCGGGCAGCAGGCGGCTTCGGTTGACGATCGTTACGGCCACGCCGGCGCGGCCCAGCATCTGGGCCAGCTCGCTGCCGATAAAGCCACCGCCGATCACCAGCAGCGATTTCGGCAGCGCCTCCAGCGACAGGGCCTCCGTGCTGGTCAGGTAAGGAATGTCTTCGATACCGGCAATGTCGGGCGGCATGGGCGCACTGCCCGTCGCAATAACGACCTTGCCGGCATCGACGGGCGTCCCGTCGACCGTCAGGCCGCTGCCCGTCAGGCGAGCCGACCCCTCAATATGGGCGATATTGTTGTAGGAAGGCAACAGGTCGATATATTTGGCTTGGCGTAGCTGGCCGACCAGTTCGTCCTTCTGCGCGTTCAACGCGCGCCAGTCCGCGACATGCGCCCCGGCGTGGATCCCGGCAAAACGGGAAGCCGCCTGCGCCTGATGCAGCGTTTCGGTCGCCCGGATCATCGCCTTCGACGGCACGCAGCCGACATTGACGCAGGTTCCGCCGATCGTCCCCGAGCCGATCAGAGCGACGCGGGCGCCCTGTTCCGCCGCGGTGATGGCGGCGGAGAAACCCGCCGACCCGGCGCCGATCACGGCCAGGTCGTAGCCGTTCCCCTTGCCCCCGGGGGCGCCGTCGGGCGCACGGCCGCTCATTGCTTGTCCCCTGCTGCGCTACCGGGCGCGCATATCCTGTTGCGGCGCAGCAGGGCGTAGATTGTGATGCCGATAAAGGCGAACAGGGCCGGGAACAGGACATAGTCCAGCCAGGGCACAATGGCCGAAAGGCCGATCACGCCCACCAGAACGACGAGAATCGGCGTGAAGCAACACAGGGCTGCAATGGCGGACCCGATCATTCCCGTCCGCAGTAGTTTCCGATTATTGATTGCCATGTTCTTCCGCCTTTCCTTCCATAATGGGTGCGTCCGCCAGCAAGGCCGTGAAGATGGCCTTGCCGACCTGCATGCCCTCGTCCAGTGAGAGCCGATGTCCGGCCGCCGCGGCATTGGTCTTTCGCCACCCGTCGAGGCAGGCGTCGCCGCAGAAAAAGGCCATGACGGCGCACATCGTGTCGGCCGAGCATCCGTTCGTCGCCTGAATTCCCGACCAGACGATGATCCGGTCCGGCGTCGCGGATTCGATGGCGGCACCATCGTCTCGCGTTTCGATATGGATCGGCCGCCCACAGTTCCGGCAGGATGAATCGATGACGGTATCCGTGCGGCACATGGCGCCCGCGCCAAGCGCGTCGATGGCGCACATGGCGTTGAGACTTACGCCGCCGAGCGAGATCCTGTGCCCGGTTTCGCGTTCGGTGAACGGATAGGCGCCGGTGATATTCTCTCCGCCTTCATCACGGACGATGAGGTCACGATCCCCGAGGCTTTTCAGCAGGCCGGCCAGCCTGTCTATCGGCAGCTTGGTCAGCGCGCCGAGGCGGGCCATGGAAGGCGCCTGTCCCGTCGCCGCAAATTCAGAGAGGATGGCCCGCCTGGCGCGGTCCTCGTCAGGGCCCAGGCCGGACCAGCAATTCTCGACATCGAACGCCTGCAGAATGCCGGTGAGGGCTTCACCGGCCCGATCCGACTCAACGACGGACCAGTTCGGGAACACGACGCCGCAACCCATCTCGATCTCGAGTTTATGATTCGCGCTCATTGAGGCACCGTCTTTGGAATCCGACCGAAAATTCATAATACATAGCCGCCCGTCGCCTTTCGGTTACTGGCTCGGCTGAACGAGGTCGGACGGGTAGCCCGCGTTGAAAGTGGCGTCGGTCAACGACTCGACGTTCGTTTCGGCGTCGTCGAAGGTGACCGTGGCCGTCTTCTCTTCGAAGGAAACCTCCACCGCTGAAACCCCCGGCACATCGGCCAGGCTCATTTTCACGATGTAGGGGCATGACGCGCAGTACATGTTTTCAACGGCAAGCTTGACGGTTTTTTGCGCTGCGAAGGCTGTGCCTGCGATGAGGATAACCGTAACGGTGGCGGCGGCTGCCAATAAATTTTTCATTTGGGGTTCATCCGTTTGCTTCACGTCAGGCGATAGGGAACGGCATAGGGAAAGGCCAAGGCCGCCGCGACAAGAAGCGTGGCGGACCATAGGAAAAATTTTAAAAAGCGTCCCGATGTCGGGGTTGCGCAATAGGAACCCGGCTCACACGCAACCTTCGGCTTGCGGTAGGCCATGTAGAACCCACTGGCCAGGAAGGCCAGCGCGATAACGACAAAATACGGTTTGTAGGGATAAAGCGCCGTGAGGTTGCCGATCCAGGCCCCGCTTATGCCGACGCTGAATAAAACAAGCGGCAGGATGCAACAGGATGAGGCGGCGATGGCGCCGACGACCCCTCCCGTCGCCAGCAGCCTCTTCTTTCCGGTTTCGCCGATTCGCGTGCGGGAGGTCGTTGCCTCGCCGGCATTCAAAGGCGCGGCGCGGTTGTTTTCCAGTATCGTCATCGACTTCGTTTCCGTTGATGCGTCCATGAAGGTCACGGTAAGATGGGGTCTGTACTTACTACAGGGTCAAGCCCATATCTTTGCGAAAGGATCACTGATTGGTGAAGGATCATGAAGCGCGGAGAGTTGGCGAAGCAGACCGGCTGCAACATCGAAACCATCCGATACTACGAAAAGATCGGGCTTCTCGGGGAACCGCCCCGCAACGAAAGCGGCTATCGCATTTATGGAGAGGCCCATCGGCAACGTCTGCGATTCATCCTGCGCGGCCGCGAGCTCGGCTTCAGCATCGAACAGCTGCGGGAATTGCTGACCCTTGTCGATGGCGGCGCCTATACCTGCGCGGAAGTGCGGGAGCTGACCGGCGAACATCTGGACGCCGTTCGCGAAAAGATTGCCGATCTGCAGCGGCTTGAACGGACGCTCGCCGAGACCTTCGCCGCCTGCGACAGCCGTCAGGTTCCGGAATGTCCGGTGATTGACAGCCTGCTCGGGATCAGCTGATCGACCGGGCGCCAGCCGGCGGAATCGGGGTTACGGGGCTGACGCGAACCGGATTTCAATCCCCGCGATCGGCAGCCCCTCGATCGCCGTCGCCCAGCCCTCGCCGGGGACGACGGGGAAGGCGCCGGTCAGGGTGCCGGTGGTGACGATCTCGCCGGCGGCCAGCGGCGGGTTGTGGGGGTCGCCGGCCAGCATCTCCACCAGATGGCGTAGCGGCGTCAGCGGACCGCCCAGCACATTGGCGCCGCCGCCCCTGTCGACGACCTCGCCGTCGCGCGTCAGCGTGATCGAAAAACCGCTCAATGCCGCCAGCCAACCGCCTGGCGGTTCGTCGGTGATCGGCCGGCGCGGGCCGATCCCCAGCGCCCCATGCATGCCCAGCCCGGCCACCGTGTCCGGCGCGGCGAAGCGCCAGCCGGGATAAACCGACTGCACGATCTCGAAGCCGTGCGCGACCCATGCGACGCAGCCCAGCAGCGCCGCCTCGTCCATGCCGGGCGCCGGCGCCGAGGCCAGGCCGAAGACGATCTCAGGCTCGATGCGCGGCTCCAGCAGCGGCGAAAGATCGAACGCGCCGCCCCCCACCTCGAACAGCGTGCCGTCGAACATGTCGCCCCAGATCGGCGCATGCACGTTGTACTGTTCCCAGATGCCGCGGTTGGTGAAGCCGATCTTGCGCCCGGCCGGCCGTTCGCCGCACGCCGTGCGCAGGCGCCGCAGCGCCGCCGTCACCCCGTAGGCATCCGCCATCGCGAAGCCCGGCAGCCGCCCGCTGAACGGCGCGATCTGCCGTCGCGCCGCCAACGCGCCCAGCACTTCCGCCGCGATCGCGTCGTGATCCAGTTCCGTCGCAATATGCCCGTTCATTCCGGCCTCCCTCATCGCCGGCGATGATAGAGCATTTCCCGCCCGTGCGGAATCCGTGCCGAATGCCGCCTAGGCCAGCTTCTCCTTGAAGAACGCAACCGTGCGCGACCAGGCCAGTTCGGCCGCCGCCTTGTCGTAGCGCGGTGTGGTGTCATTGTGGAAGCCGTGGTTGACGTCCGGATAGAAATGGGCGGTGTATTCCTTGCCGTTCGCCTTCAACGCCGCCTCGTAGTCGGGCCAGCCCGCGTTGATACGCTCGTCCAGCCCGGCATAATGCAGCAGCAGGGGCGCCTGGATTTTCGCCACGTCGCCGGCCGCGGCCTGGCGGCCATAGAACGGGACCGAGGCAGCGAGGTCCGGCAGGCGCACCGCCATGGCGTTGCAGATGCCGCCGCCATAGCAGAAGCCCACCGCGCCGATCTTGCCGTTCGACGCTGCGTCCGCCTTCAGACGGCCGAAAGCGGCGATGAAATCCTCCTCCAGTTTGCCCTTGTCCAATGTCGCCTGCATCGCCTTGCCCTCGTCGTCGGTGCCGGGATAGCCGCCCAGCGGCGTCAGCCCGTCCGGCGCCAGGGCGGTAAAGCCGGCCACCGCCACCCGGCGCGCGACATCCTCGATATAGGGGTTGAGGCCACGGTTCTCGTGGATCACCACGACGCTGCCGCGCTTGGGCCCCGCGCCGGCCGGACGCACCAGGTAGCCGCGAATCTTTCCGTGGCCTGCCGGCGAATCATAGTCGATGAATTCGCCCTTGATGCGCGGGTCCATCTCGTCGACCTGTTTGGCCAGCGCATATTTTGGCGACAGGCTGTCCAGCAACGCCGCCGCGGTGATTCCGCCGACCGCGAACTTCGCGGCTCCGTCGAAAAATTCTCGCCGCCCGATCAGCCCGTGGGCGAATTTGTCGTCGAGATTCAGCAGTTCCTGGTCGAAGTCGCGCGCCGTCTTGCGTTTCTTTCCGTCGTCCATGGGGGTTCCTCCCGTTACCCGGCGGGCATTATGCCACGCCAATTGCGCCTGTAACGGGCAAACGATATCGCTAACCGCTTGGCCGCGCCACAGGATTTTGGGGGCGCGCCGTCACATATTCGTGGGACGAGATCGCTCCCCACCGGAAAAACGCCGTGACCCCCTGCCATCCGCCGTAATTCTGTGATATCGACGCCCGACAACCAAAGCGGGAGACCCTTTGCATGACCGTCCGTAACGGCCGCGAATTCCTTTCCATCCCGGGGCCGACAACGGTGCCCGACGAAATCCTTGCCGCCATGCATCGCCCGGCGGTGGATATTTAC
Source organism: uncultured Alphaproteobacteria bacterium (assembly GCA_947259795.1). Classification (GTDB taxonomy): domain Bacteria; phylum Pseudomonadota; class Alphaproteobacteria; order UBA8366; family JADFVY01; genus JADFVY01. The sequence goes on from CAMYNJ010000140.1 coordinate 21,337, forward strand.
GGTGGCGAGCTGGTCGGCATTACCGAGAGCAGCCTCGAGGAACTGCCCCGCCTGTTTCGCACCGCCGGCCGGGCCTACATCTATATCGGCAACGGCCACGGCGCCTGGGAGGCCGCACTGGCCAACGTGCTGTCGGCGGGCGATACGGTGCTGGTGCTGGAAAGCGGCCGCTTCGCTGCCGGTTGGGGCCTGATGGCCGAGGCCATGGGGGCCGGAATCGAAACGCTCACCGGCGACCAGCGCCGCGCCGTCGACCCGGCCGCGCTGGAGGCCCGGCTGCGTGAGGACAAAGACGGCCGTATCAAGGCGATCCTCGTGGTCCAGGTCGACACCGCCTCGGGCGTCGCCAACGACATCCCGGCGCTGCGCCGCGCCATCGACGCCGCCGGCCACGGCGCGCTGCTGATGGTCGACGCCATCGCGTCGCTCGCCACCATGCCCTTCGAGATGGACGAATGGGGCGTCGATGTCGCCGTCACCTGCTCACAGAAGGGCCTGATGATGCCGCCGGGCCTCAGCTTCGTCGCCGCCGGGAAAAAAGCGCTGGCTGCCCATGGCGAGGCCGGGATGCGCAGCCGATACTGGGACTGGACGGCGCGCGAGGGCGAGTTGCATTACGAGAAATATTGCGGCACGCCGCCGGTGCATATGCTCTACGGCCTGCGCCGGTCGCTCGACATGTTGTTCGGAGAGGGGCTCGACAACGTCTTTACCCGCCACCGCCTGCTGGCGGGCGCGGTGCAGGCCGCCGTCGCGGTCTGGGCCGAGGGCGGGGTGCTGGAATTCAATATCACCGAGGCGTCCGAACGTGCCTCCTCGGTGACCACCGTCCTGATGAACGGCGGCCACGACCCGGCGCGGCTCCTGGATTACTGCCGCGAGAAATGTGGTGTCGTCCTGGGTATCGGCATCGGCGACCTGGGCGGGCAGGCCTTCCGCATCGCCCATATGGGCCACGTCAACGCCCCCATGGTGCTTGGAACCCTGGGCGTCACGGAAACCGCGCTGGCGGCCCTGGACATCCCGCACGGCAAGGGCGGCGTCCAGGCCGCAATCGATTATCTCGCCCGGTCTGTGGCGCCCTGAACGGCAGTGCCGGGTCAGGCGGCCTCGACGAGATCGGCCCGTTCGGCGGGCAGCGTGATCGTTACCGTCGTGCCTTCGCCGACTTTGCTCCGGATCTCGATGCGGCCGCCATGCAGCTTCACCATGGCCGCAGCCAGCGGAAGACCCAGACCGGTGCCGCCCTGCAGCCGCGTCATCGGCGAGCCGATCTGGTGGAACGGCCGCATGACCAGGGGCAGTTGATCCTCGGGGATGCCGATGCCGGTATCGGACACGCTCAGCCGAACCTGCGCGTCCGCCAAAAGTTCGGCGTGTAAGGTTATGAGGCCGCCATCCGGCGTGAATTTCACGGCATTGGAAAGAATATTGAGCAGGACCTGTTTCAGGGCCTGTTCGTCGGCATGAATGCTGTGCAGTTCCGGTGCGATATGGATATCGAAAGCGAGGTTCTTGCTATCCAGGCGCGGCCCGATCATGCGGGCGACCGAGTCCCCCATATCCCTGAAGAGGATCTCCGTTTTGTTCAATTGATACTTTCCTGCCTCCACTTTCGACATCTCGAGGACATCGGTAATGATGTTGAGGAGATGCTGCCCGCTTTCGAGGATATTGGCGGTGTATTCGGCATATTTCTTGTTGTCGAGAGGGCCGTAGATTTCATTTCGCATGGTTTCCGAAAAACCGATGATGGCGTTCAGCGGCGTCCGCAGCTCATGGCTCATATTGGCCAGGAATTCCGTCTTCGTGCGGTCGGCCGACACCGCCCGGCTCATATTGTTCCACAATGCCAGCTGCTGCTGCTGCATTCTACGCAGCGTGTACCAGCCCAACAGGCCGATGATCCCGACGACGACCAGGAAACTGGGCAGGATAACGCCGAGAACAAACCGGCTGGGCCTGTCGGCCCGCCACACCAGATGTCCCATTGAGTCGCCGTTCGGGGCGACCAGCGGAATGATCGGGCCACCTTCCTGTGCCTGCTCGCCAACGGCAACATACTGCAGCCCCCTTAGCCCGAAATCCTCGGCCGCCGCTTCGAGAAATCCGTCATCCAGCGGCCGCATGAAGGCGGCAAGAACGGCGTTCTCGGGAGTAATCGACAGGTTGGCCAGCAGGTCTTCGTTGTGCGGGTGCACGACCCGGACCGCCGCGAGATACAATTGCCCGCCCATCCTGACGATGCCGCCCGCCGCCGCAAATTCGCCCTCGACGGGCGTCCGCGCGCGATCGGCCAATTTCCCGATGCCGCCCTCGATATGCGATGTTATCGGGATCCCGACATGGCTATCCGCTATTTCGGACTCATGCATATGGCGTATGATTCGGTTGTCCGGCCCGATCGCGAAGCTCGATGCGATCCCGAACGTATCGTACAGATACTCGCTGTCGGCGAAATTTTCGTCGTACCAGTCGCTGTCGAAGACCCCGCTCAGGTTGAAATAGGCGTCGTCCCACCAGGTGTAGTCGGTCAGGATTTTACTTACATTCCCCAGCGTGACGTTCAGGGCCGAACGGGCGAGATGGCGCGATTGCGAAACGGCAATGTCATCCTGGCTTTCGGCCGACCAGAGAACCAGCCCGAGCGTCATGGCGAGGCTCAAGACCAGCAGCCCCGCCATCATCCGTATCCGCCACGTCAGGCCGTAAATATTTTCGGTATTTGTTTGAGTGTTGCCGGTATCCGAATCGACACCGTCTGCGACCAGCCGCACCGGCTCCAGTCTATCCTGCACAGTCCACCCCTTTTGTATGTCCCCGAAATCATACTAACAGGTTATTATTAATCTTTGGTTAATAACTGCCGGGTCATCCGTTGCGGGCTGCCCGCCCGCGAACCGCCGGCGCCCGGCAAGCACCGCCGCCCCAGATTTGCGCCATCAGCCGCGCCGCCTGTCGCATATAGAGCGCGTCCCCATCGCCGGCAGGAAATAGCCGGACCGTCAAAATAAAAACCCGCCATGGGGCAATAATCCCAAAAAATAAGAACAACTCCCACAAATTACTAACGCCCGATCGCCGGTTTTCAAATTATGAAAAAATCAGTTATGGTATTGTTTATATTTGATATTTTACTTATCCAATGGCCCTGTGGGTGCCGCCGCCGCCCCGCCGAGCCCTTGCAAGTCATTGTATTATTCGTGGGATAAGCCATATATTCTGTGAACGTGTTGCATTTGTTTTGAGCTACCTGAACAGCCGGTACGCCGATTCGCTTGGATATCCCCTGACAATGTGAACGTTAATCTGACCGTGCCGTCACATGCCGTGAGGCGCGGAACCAACACGCCTGTTAGAGGAAATGACAATGACGACTGGTACGGTAAAATGGTTCAATGCCGCCAAGGGTTTCGGATTCATCCAGCCGGAAGACGGCTCCAACGATGCCTTCGTGCATATTTCGGCCGTAGAACGCGCCGGATTGGGCTCGCTTGACGAAGGGCAGAAGGTCTCCTACGAGCTTCAGGCCGGGCAGAACGGCAAGTCTTCCGCCGAGAATCTGACCATCATCGACTGACGACGCCAAGGCGCCGCCGCCGGCTTCGGCCGGGGGCAGCCGCTGCGCCGTCGATCTGGCGCGCCGCGCCGGCCCCGCAAGCTGAAGCAGAGGACTACCGAAATGTCGAAACTGATAAGATCGAAGGCCGAGGAGAAGTACGCCGCACTCCAGAAGAAGGACGCGCAGGCCCTCACCGAGCGGGAAAAGGCACGGCAGAAGGACGCGGAACATGTAGCGAAGCTGCGGGCGCTGCGTCTGGCTAAAGAGGCCGCCGACAGGGAAGCCGCCGCGCAGGCCGAGGCTGAAAAAGCCGCCGCCAAGACCAAAAAGAAACCATCGCGGTCTGCCAAGGCCGGCTGACGCCGCTCGCCGCGCCCACCAGCGCCGTGGCATCATTGCGTGCCCCGCCAACAATAAAAACCCCTCCGCCGTCCCGGCCAGAGGGGCCCCATTGCCCGGTTCCATCCGCGTCGCCATAGCCCCGCGCACCTCCCTGTCCGCGACGTCCCGGAGGAAATGAGACGTTGCGGATACAGGGGCACATCCCGCATGATGGGCGCTCCGCCAATCGCAGGAGGCGCCAATGATCCCCTTACGGGAAATGTTCGGCATTGCCGGTTTCGTGATCGAGGCGATCGGCGTGATCTGCATCGTCGCCGGTTTCGTTCTTTCGGCGATCTGGTTCGCCGGCCGGTTGCGCCGGATCTCATCCCTGGACGCCTACCAGCAATTCCGCCAGGACCTCGCCCGATCGATCATCCTCGGGCTCGAATTCCTCATCGCCGGGGATATCATCCGCACCGTCACCGTCGACCAGACCCTGACGGGCGCGGCGGTCCTGATGCTGATCGTGCTGATCCGCGTGATGCTCAGCCTGATGCTGGAATTCGAGATCGAAGGCCGCTGGCCCTGGCAGCGCAGGTCGGAGGAAACCTAGAGGCTTTCCCGGCGTATCATTGCGGGGTGCTTGCGAAAGTTGCCAAAACCCGCGGAAATCCCCTTTGCATGGGCTCGTTCTGCGACTCGATTGCCGCGGCGTCCTTGCCCGCGCCTCCGGCCTCTGTTGCGCCGCGGCCTGGCTTCGGCTACAAGACGCGCCGCCGGGTCCCTGTATAGCGCGGCGCCGCAATCGTAAGCAGTCGACGGAGTATCGAAAAACGCCATGGCGTCCTATCAGTATGTCTATGTCATGAAGGGCCTCAACAAGAGCTATCCCGGCGGGCGGGAGGTCTTGCGCAACATCACGCTGGCCTTCTTCCCCGGCGCCAAGATCGGCGTGCTGGGCTATAACGGCGCCGGCAAGTCGACGCTGCTGAAGATCATGGCCGGCATCGAGACCGAGTTCAACGGCGAGGCCTGGGCCGCCGAGGGCGCCACCGTCGGCTTTCTGGCGCAGGAACCGGAACTCGACGAGAGTCTGACCGTGGCGGACAACGTCATGCAGGGCATGGGCCCGATCAAGGCGGTGGTGGACCGCTTCAACGCGGTCTCCATGCGCCTCGGCGAGGTCGAGGACGCCGACGAGATGACCGCGCTGATCGAGGAGCAGGCCGAACTGCAGGAGAAGATCGACGCGGCCGACGCCTGGGATCTGGACCGCACCGTCGAGATCGCCATGGACGCGCTGCGCTGCCCGCCGGGCGAGGCAGCCACGACCAAACTGTCGGGCGGCGAGCGGCGTCGCGTGGCGCTGTGCCGGCTGTTGCTGGCCAAGCCCGACCTGCTATTGCTCGACGAGCCGACCAACCATCTCGACGCCGAGTCCGTGGCCTGGCTGGAGCGCCATTTGCGCGACTATGACGGCACCGTGGTGATGGTGACCCATGACCGCTACTTCCTCGACAATGTGACGGGCTGGATCCTCGAGCTCGACCGCGGCAGCGGCATCCCCTACGAGGGCAATTATTCCGCCTGGCTGGAGCAGAAGCAGAAGCGGCTGGAGCATGAGGGCAAGTCGGAGGCCGCGCACGCGAAGACGCTGGCCCGCGAGCGCCAATGGATCCAGCAAAGTCCGAAGGCGCGCCAGGCCAAGTCGAAGGCGCGCATCCAGGCCTATGAGGCGATGCTGGCCGAGGCCAACAACAAGGCGCCGGATACCGCCCAGATCATCATTCCGCCGGGCCCGCGGCTGGGCGACCGGGTCGTGGTGGCCGAGGGGTTGCGCAAGGGCTACGGCAACCATCTCTTGATCGAGGATCTCGACTTCATTCTGCCGCCGGGCGCGCTGGTCGGGGTGATCGGGCCGAACGGCGCTGGCAAGACCACGATGTTCCGCATGATCGCCGGCCAGGAGGCGCCGGACTCGGGGACGCTGACCATCGGCGATACGGTGCAGTTCGGTTATGTCGACCAGAGCCGCGACAGCTTGCACGCCGACGCCACCGTATGGGAGGAGATCGCCCAGGGCGAGGCGGATATCGATCTCGGCAAGCGCAAGATGCCGTCCCGCGCCTATGTCGGGGCCTTCAATTTCAAGGGCGCTGACCAGCAGAAGAAGGTGGGCCAGCTGTCGGGCGGCGAGCGCAACCGGGTGCATCTGGCCAAGATGCTGCGCTCGGGCGCCAACTTCCTGATGCTCGACGAACCGACCAACGACCTTGATGTCGATACGCTGCGGGCGCTGGAAGATGCGCTGCTGGAATTCGCCGGTTGCGCCATGGTGATCAGCCATGACCGCTGGTTCCTCGACCGCATCGCGACGCACATCCTGGCTTTCGAGGGCGACAGCCAGGTGGTCTGGTTCGAGGGCAACTACCAGGATTACGAGGCCGACCGCAAGCGCCGTCTGGGCGCCGAGGCCGACCAGCCCCACCGCATCAAATACAAGCCGCTGACGCGTTAGGCGAGCAGGCGCGCGTCAGCGTGCCGTGCGCGAGCCGAAGACGCCCGCGAAATATCAGGAACTGTTACGATCGGCGCGCAGTTTGGCGATCTTGTTGCGGAGCTGGGCCAGCAGGTCGGCCATGTCGCCGCCGTTCCGGTCCAGCACCGCGGTATATTCCGCGCGCTGGGTAATCGCCATGCTGGCCCCCTCGACGCGGATATCTACCACCGCGTAGGCGTCGCCATTGACCTTGACCTGCCAGTCCAGCTTAATGGGAGGCTTGCCGTCGCTTGGCTCGACCTCCGTCATCACCATCTTGTAGCGGTCGCCGGGGTCGCCGACTTCGCGCTTGACCCTGAAGCCCTCTCCGGCATAGGAGGCGAACAGATGGGCGTAGGTCAGCACCGCGATGTCCTCGTAGAGCTGCGTGAATTCGGCCATCTCTTCCTTCGTCGCCTGGCGGACATAGCGCCCCAGAACGAAGCGGCCGATGCGGGGGATGTCGAAGTTCTCCCCCAGCAGGGCGCGAAAGCGCTTCTCCCGTTCGCCGTCAGAAATAGCGGGGTCGGCGAGCTGCAGGATCGCCCTGTCGCCGAGCTGCTCGACGAATTGCGCGACCGTGCTGCCGGCCCGCGCCGGGCGGACGTCTAAACGTACAGCCAGAAGCGCCGCGCCGATGATCGCCACCGCATGGCGGCGCGAAAGGCGGGCAGGCATCTTACGGTGCATTGGGCTTTCCATCCGTGGGCGCCTCTTCGGGCGGCAGTTCCATATCCATATTATCGAAATCGATTATGCCTGGCGTCCCGGTAGATTCGCCTTCCGGTTCCCGCCCGTTGCGAATCTCATGCGCGCGCCGCTGGCGGTAGGCGCTGCGCACCGTAGCATAGAAATCCAACGAGGACTGCCGTAGTTCGTCGATGGTCTGGAGATTGCTGGCGCGCCAGTCTATGGCGTCCACCGCATAGCGGACGCCGGCGCCCTCCAGCCCGTATTCGTCGCGAATATAACGCCCCACCGGGTCGACGAAACTGTCGACGCCATAGCCGATTCCGTCGCGGAAACTGGACGATCCCAAAAGCGGCAACACCAGATAAGGCCCCGAATCCACGCCCCAAACTGCCAGTGTCTGGCCGAAATCTTCATAATGTTTGGGGATGCTGGCATCCGTCGCCACGTCGATAAAGCCGCCCAGTCCCAGGATCGTATTGGTCAGGAAACGCCCGAAGCTGTCGCGCGCGCGCTCGCCCTCGCCCTGCAGAAGCGCGTTCAGGATCGTGATCGGGCTTGAAAGGTGATCGAGGAAATTGCGGATCCCGACGCGCACGCCCTTGGGCACCACGGTGCGATAGCCGATCGCCGCTGGGCGCAGCACGACCTTGTCCGCAGCCTCGTTGAACTGGAAGATGGCCCGGTTCATCGGCTCCAGCGGATCATTGCTCTCAAGGTAATAGGCCCGGTCGTCGGGATCGGATGGCCGGGTCGCGCAGCCGCCAAGCAGCATCGCGGCGATGAGCGCCATCAGGATAGCCGAGCGTTCAATCGAATCAATCCGAATCACGAACCTCCAATACCTGCATCCATCAGATTTCATGGCGAAAAAATATTCACGCGGAACTGTTGCCCCAAATGAAGAGCCCGGGTGAATACCCGACTTGTCACCTTGTGAAATCGGCCAGTATCCCGACAATCCCGGCCGTTGATGCAGGACCCCCCTCTATTGAACCTCGGGCAAACAGCTAACACAACATGCGGGAAAAAACCATATCACATCCGGGTAGCTGGGCAATGGCCCCCCCGCGGATGCGCGGACCCATTTGAACGGCAAATCGTCAAAACGCCTTCAAGGCGCTTTACAAAACATAAAGATATCTTTATATATTTATGATCTTCTTTGGCGAGAGTCGGGAAAAGAGATCATGGAAATATTGCTAAGCGGACTTCGCGCCGCTGCCGAACCCAGCAGGTTGCGCCTGCTCGCGCTGTGCGCCCATGCGGAACTGACGGTCAGCGAACTGGTCCAGATTCTCGGTCAGAGCCAACCCCGCGTTTCGCGCCATCTGAAGCTTCTCTGCGAGGCCGGGCTTCTGGACCGGTTTCGCGAGGGAACCTGGGCGTTCTATCGGCTTTCGGAGCGGGCGCGCTGCGCCGAACTGGCGCGCGTGCTGATCGACCTCATTCCCGAGGACGACGCGACGCTGGCCCTCGACCTGCAGCGCCTGGAGGCGGTGAAGAAAGCGAATTCCGACCGGGCGGCCGAGTATTTCCGGCGCAATGCCGAGGAATGGGACAAGATCCGCACCCTGCATATCGCCGAGGACGCGGTCGAAGCCGCTCTCCGGGACTTGTTCCCATCAACCGGTATCAAGGATTTCCTCGACATCGGCACCGGCACGGGAAGGGTTCTCGAACTCTTCGGCCCACGGGTTGAGCGCGGCGTTGGAATTGACATGTCGCGCGAAATGCTAGCGGTCGCCCGCGCCAAACTGCAGAGAGCGGATTTGCGCAACTGTCAGATTCGCCAGGGCGATATGTATCAGCTGCCCTTCAGCGACGACTCCTTCGACGGCGTCGTCATCCATCAGGTCCTGCATTTTGCCGAGGATCCGGCCGAAGCGATCGCCGAAGCCGGCCGTGCATTGCGGCCGGGCGGTCGGCTGGTCGTCGTAGACTTCGCGCCGCACAACCTGGAAATGCTCCGCGAAGAGCATGCCCATCGCCGCCTTGGCTTCACTGACAGCGAGGTCACCCGCTGGTTCGAACTCGCCGGGCTGTCTCCCGACAAAACGGTGACGCTGGAAGGCGAACCGCTGACCGTCTGCCTGTGGTTGGCAACCCGCGCCGCCAATGATCCGACAGCCGTAAACAGGAACAACAAGAAAGAGAGGGCCTGAACAATGGCCGCATCACCTGCCATAAGCTTTGAAATCTTCCCGCCCAAGACGCCGCAGGGAGAAAGTTCGTTCAATACGGCGCTGGCGAAGCTTGAAACATTGCGGCCGGCCTTCCTGTCAGTGACTTATGGCGCCGACGGCTCCGGCCAGGAGCGCAGCCTGCATCTGATCGAACGGCTGATTGAGCGCGATACGCCGCTGGCGGCCCATGTGACTTGCGTGGGCGCGCCCCGCGGGGACGTCGACGCGCTTGCGCACAAATGGCGTGACATGGGTATCGGCCGCATCGTGGCCCTGCGCGGCGACATGCCGGGCGGCGGCAAATGGCAACCGCATGAGGGCGGTTATGCGCGCGCCTCGGAACTGGTGGCGGGCCTCAGCCGGATCGGCGGTTTCGACATCGCGGTCGCGGCCTACCCCGAAGCCCACCCCGACTCGCCATCGTCCCGGGCCGATCTCGATAATCTGAAGGCGAAGCAGGATGCCGGCGCCGTTTCGGCGATCACCCAGTACTGTTTCGATACCGAGGCGATCCTGCGTTTCCGCGACAATGCCGCAGCGGCGGGTATTACCCTGCCGATCAATGTAGGCATCATGCCGATTGTGAATTTCGCCAGCATCGAAAAATTCAGCGCCCGCTGCGGCGCCAGCATCCCGGGCTGGCTCGCGGCCCGCTTCGAAGGGCTGGAGGATGACCCCCAGACCGCCGCCAGGGTCGCGGCTTCGGTCGCTTTTGAACAATGCCGCAGCCTGATCGAGAGTGGTTTCGACAGCTTCCATTTTTATGCGCTGAACCGCGCCGCGCTGTCTCTCGCGGTCTGCCGGGAACTCGGCGTCTCCCCCAAAACGGCGGAGGCCGCCTGAACCATGAGCGAGTTTCTGAAAGCGCTGGCCGAGCGCGTGCTTCTGTGCGACGGAGCCTTCGGCAGCCGCATCCAGGCCATGGATCTGGATGTGGAGCGGGATTATCGCGGCGCGGAAAACTGCACCGAAATCCTGAATGCCAGCCGCCCCGAAATCGTCCGGGAAATCCATGCCGGCTATCTTGAGGCCGGTTCCGACATCGTCCAGACCAACAGCTTCGGCGGCTCGCCGCTGACCCTGGCCGAGTTCGACCTCGCCGGCGAGGCTTTCGAGTTGAACCGCTTGGCCGGCGAACTGGCTCGGCAAGCGATTGAGGAAGCCTCATCAATAGATGGCCGGCAGCGTTTCGTGCTGGGTTCCATCGGTCCGGGCACGCGCCTGCCCAGCCTTGGCCATATCGACTACCAGACGCTGGAAGACGCCTTCTTCACGCAGGCCTCCGGCCTGGTCGCAGGCGGTGTCGACGCGATATTGATCGAAACCTGCCAGGACCCGCTGCAGATCAAATCGGCGGTCAACGGGGCGCGCCGCGCCTTTGCGGAACTGGAGCGCACCCTGCCGATCCTGGTGCAGGTCACGGTGGAAACCACCGGCACGCTGCTGGTCGGCGCCGACATCGCGGCGGCGGCAACGGTGGTGCATTCGCTGGGCGTGGACTCGATGGGGCTGAACTGCGCCACCGGACCGCACGAGATGGCCGAACATGTCCGCTGGCTCGGCGAAAACTGGCCGGGCCTGATCACCGTGCAGCCCAATGCCGGCCTGCCGGAGCTGCATGACGGCCATACCCATTATCCGCTGACCCCGGCTGAGCTGGGCGAATGGGGCGGGCGTTTCGTCACCGACTATGGCATCAACATGATCGGCGGCTGCTGCGGCTCGACGACCGACCATATCCGTGCCCTGGACGCCATGCTGCGGCGGGTTGCGGAGGACGGCTATCGCCCGCAGCCGGCAGAACGCAAGCCCGACTGGACGCCCTCGCTGGCCTCTCTCTACAGCCAGGTGGCGCTGCGCCAGGAAAACGCGATCCTGTCGATCGGCGAGCGCTGCAACGCCAATGGCAGCAAGAAGTTCCGCGACCTGCAGGCGGCCGAGGACTGGGACGGCTGCGTCGAGATCGGCCGCGAACAAATCCGCGAGGCCAGCCACACGCTGGATGTCTGCACCGCCTTCGTCGGCCGCGACGAGGTCGCCGACATGACCGAGATGGTTTCGCGCCTGCGCGGCGCGGCCGATGCGCCGCTGGTGATCGATTCTACCGAATTGCCGGTGCTGGAAGCAGCGCTGGAGCTGGTCGGCGGCAAGCCGATCATCAACTCGATCAATTTCGAGAACGGTGAAGAGGCGGCCGATGCGCGGCTGGAACTGGCGCGCAAGCATGGCGCGGCGGTGATCGCGCTGACCATCGACGAGGACGGCATGGCGAAGACCGCGGACGACAAGCTGCGGATCGCCGAACGGCTCTACGACATGGCGGTGAACCGTTACGGCCTGCCGCCGTCGGACCTGCTGTTCGATCCGCTGACCTTCACTGTCTGCACCGGCATGGAGGACGACCGCAAGCTGGCCATCGAGACGCTGAACGGCATTGAGCGCATTGCCCAACGCTTCCCCGACTGCCAGGTCATCCTGGGCCTGTCGAACATCTCCTTCGGGCTGCGGGCCGCGGCGCGCCATGTGCTGAACTCGGTCTTCCTGGATGAGGCGGTGAAGCACGGCATGACCGGCGCCATCATCCATGTCAGCAAGATCAAACCGCTGCATGCGATCCCCGAGGACGAGGCCAAGGTGGCGCTGGACCTGATCTACGACCGGCGCGCCGAAGGCTATGATCCCCTCCAGGCCTTTCTCGCCCTGTTCGAGGGGCGCGAGGTCCGCGAAGAGAAAGCCGATACCGCCAACCTGACCATCGAGGAAAAGCTGCACCGCCGCATCGTCGACGGCGACCGCAACGGCCTGGCCGGGGATCTGGATGCGGCGATGGAAATCCATCCGCCGCTGGATATCGTCAACAATATCCTGCTGGGTGGCATGAAGGAGGTTGGCGAGCTGTTCGGATCGGGCAAGATGCAGCTTCCCTTCGTGCTGCAGTCGGCCGAGACCATGAAGGCCGCCGTTGCCCATCTGGAACCGCATATGGAAAAGGCCGACGGCCAGCGCAAAGGCACCGTGGTGCTGGCGACGGTCAAGGGCGACGTGCACGATATCGGCAAGAACCTGGTCGATATCATCCTCACCAACAACGGCTACAACGTCGTCAATCTGGGTATCAAGCAGCCCATCGCCAACATCGTCGACGCCGCCCGCGAGCACAAGGCGGACGTCATTGGCATGTCGGGCCTGCTGGTGAAGTCGACCGTCGTCATGCGCGAGAATTTGGAAGAGATGACGCGCGAGAATATCGAGGTTCCGGTCATGCTGGGCGGCGCCGCGCTGACTCGTGCCTATGTCGAGGAAGACTGCGTCGCCGCTTATGGCGCCGGGCGCGTGGCCTATGCCCGCGATGCCTTCGACGGGCTGCGGATCATGGACAAAGTGGTCAACGGCGGGTTCGACGATTACGCCGCGGCCATCCAGGCGAAACGCAAAAGCCGTCCCGCCAACAGCCGCAAGGCGGTGGGCCGCGCCGTCAACGCCGCGCCGGCCCCGGCCGATCCCGCCGTGACCCGCGCGGCGCGCGCCGCCCTGAACCTCGATTTGAATGTTGCCGAGCCGCCCTTCTGGGGTCCGCGGGTGATCGCCCGGGCGCCGGTTCAGGCATTGCTGCCCTATCTGAACGAGCGCATGCTGTTCCAGTTCCACTGGGGTTTCCGCAAGGAAGGCCGCAAGCTGGACGACTATATGGTCTGGGCGCGCAAGGAGCTTCGCCCGGTGCTGAAGCGCATGGTCGATACGGTCATCCAGCAGGACATCATGCTGCCCCAGGCGGTCTATGGCTACTGGAAGGCGGCCGGCGAGGGCGACGATCTGGTGCTGTTCGGCGAGGACGGCGCGCATGAGACCGCCCGCTTCGCCCTGCCGCGCCAGGCCGGCGAGGACGGCAAATGCATCGCCGACTACGTGCCCGACATATCCGCCGGGCCGGAGGCGCGCGGCGTCGTCGGCCTGCAGGTCGTCACGATGGGCCAGCGCGCCGCCGACGTGGCCCGCGAATGGTTCGAGGATGACCGCTACCAGGATTACCTCTATCTGCACGGGCTGGGCGTGGAGCTGGCGGAGGCCATGGCCGAATATGTCCATAAACGCGTCCGCGCCGAACTGGGCCATGCGGCGGAGGAAGCCAGCGACATGGAAGGGCTGCTGAACCAGCAGTATTTCGGCTCGCGCTATTCATTCGGTTATCCGGCCTGCCCGAATCTGGAGGACCAGGACCAGCTATTGGCCCTGCTGGGCGCCGACGCGATCGGCGTGGAACTGTCCGACGAGCACCAGCTGCACCCGGAAATGTCCACCTCCGCACTGGTCATCCCGCACTCCAAGGCGAAGTATTTTTCGGTGTAGGACGCCGGCGTTTCGATCCGTCTTGGCTTGGAGCGGCGGTCTGTTGCAGGATGGGGGATGGGCATTGCGATCCGTTCCGCCGTTGTTGACGATGCGCCCGCGATTTCTGGGCTGATCGGGGCCGCCTACGCCGCCGGGATCGATCCGCATTTCGGCGAACAGGGCCGGGCGACCTTCCTGGATTTCGTGACGCCCGAGGCGATCGCCGCGCGGCTCTCCAGCGATGGCGAGGGCTGGGTGGCGGTCAGGGACGGCCGGACCATCGTCGGCTATGCCGAACTAGCGGGCGACCATCTCAAGATGCTGTTCGTCCGGCATGAGCTTCAGCGAAGCGGCGTCGGGCGGAAACTGCTAACGTTCCTGCGGGTCTTTCGCTGCGGTCACACGATCTCGCTCAACGCGGCGCCGAACGCCGACGCCTTCTATCTCGCCATGGGCTTCCGCCCGACCGGCCCCAAACAGCAGCAGGACGGCATTGTCTTCACGCCGATGGAAATGAAGTGCTGAGGGCGGGGTTTCACGCCCCTGCGGGCAGCAGACGGCGGTAGACCGGGTTGGTCAGCATTGGCATCACGAAGATCGGGAACTGGGCCACGGCCACATAGAGCCACATGTCCGGGCCGGCCATGCCGGCGGTCAACACCAGCATGATCGCCATGTTGCGGTAGCCGCTGGCCAGCCCCATGGTCAACGCGCCGCGACGGCCCAGCCAGAAGAAGGCGGCGACGCCGATGGTTTGCAGAACCAGATTCAGGATGAAGGCGGCGGCGGTGAAGCCGGCGACGGTCCAGGGGTCGCTCAGCAGCCTTGCCGTAACCCCGTCCATGATGGCGACGGCAAAGACCACCAGCGCCAGGACGATCAACCCGTTGATATCCGTCGCCCGCGCGTCCAGCCATTCGCGGCGCACGAAGCGGCGTGCGGCCTCGCTGATCAGGAAGGGCAGGGCGATATAGAGCGCGACACGCAGCAGGAACGGCCCCAGCCCGATGGACAGCTCCAGGTTCAGCAGCCAGAAGGCGACCGGCCCCAGGGTCAGCGGCAGCAGCGCTGTTCCCGCTACCAGCAACAGCAGCGCCAGCGCCGCGTCCAGCCCCAGCAGCAGGGCGAAGGCCGGCGCGGCTGTCACCGGCGGCGCGGCGGCGGCGAAGACCAGCGCCACCGCCAGCCCCGGCGGCAGCCCCAGCAGCGTCACCGCCCCCAGCGTCAGCACCGGCGCGCCGAGCAATATCCATCCCAGCCCCACGACCGCGCGCAGCGGCCGCCGCCCCCAGGCGGCGACCGTCGGCCAGTCGATCCGCAGCAGCGTCAGCGACAGGCTCGCCACCACGGCGGCCTCCACCAATGGCCGCAACAGCGCCGCCAGGTCCGGCAACACCAGCCCGGCGAAAATCCCGCCGGCCAGGATCGGCCGGGCATGGCGGTTCAGGAAGGCGAGGAAGGCTGTGAGCATCGCGTCATGGTCGTTGGCGGGTTTCGGACCCTACGGTGTTGCCGCCCGCT